>DASTZF010000432.1:0-4241 GCA_035764445.1 Burkholderiaceae bacterium | reverse complement strand
CCCCACGACTCCGATTCGGCGCTCATCGCCGCTGTGTGCGCTCGCAGACAGATGAGGGCCGCCCGGGCGCGCACAGTCGGTGCCTGATGGATGACGATGCAAGGCGTGATGCCGCGACACCGGAGCCCTTCCTTCATCTGCCTTCGGGCACGGTGCGCTTTTGGGTTCTGGTGAACGGCCAGTTCGTGGGCGCGAGCATCCGCCGCGAGGTCCTGCACTACCGGTATCACGCCACCCAGACCGCCGACGATCCGATGGTGACTTACGCGGCGAACGTGTCCGAACTCCACGCTGCCGTGCAGCGCAGAGTGGCCAAAGGTTCGATCGAGCCGGTGATGCTGCGCGATGCCGACATCGCGGCAGCGCCGCGCACCTAGCGCGCAACAGTTGCCGCCAGATTCCAGGCCGCGCACCATCCGTGCGTTAGCGAACAGACCGGTTGTGCGTCTCCCGCTAGAAGCGATGGTCTATGCCAATGCAGCCGAGCCCCTGGCTGCCATGCCGGAGAGGGCCAACCGTGACCCGACGCCAACCCGCACAGACACCCAAGCCCAGTACGCTGGCGCAGCAAAAGTCCGACTTCACCGCCGAGGGCTCACCTCCGCCTGGCCAAGTGAACGGAACATCGGGCCCCGTCTCTGGCAAACAGACTGCTGCGTCCCCGGCGCGTGCGCCCGCGCCTCGGGTTCGCAAAGGACCGCCTGTGGACCGCAGCCGCTGGCAACGTTAGCCGATGCGTGCGGGGCACGCGCTGTGTCGAACAACGCTCGCGATCCCGGCGAGGCACTCAGGCGGACTTGCGCAGCAGCCCCACCAATACCATCAGCGCAGCACCAGCGGCCGCGGCGATCAAGACGGACTTGAGCGGCTCGTCCCTGATGTAGGTCGAGGTGCTGTCGGACGCACGCGCCGCCCGCTCGCGCATCTGCAGCGAGCGCTCGCGCACCGCGTCCACGCCCCGCTGCGCCAGCGCGCTCACTTGTTCGCCGGCGCGCTCGAGCACCGGTGCAGCTTGCTCGCGCAGGTCCCGCGCGGTGCTTGACAGGTTGTCCAGCGCTTGATCGCCAACGCGTCGCGCGGATTGCGTCGCGTGATCGAACGTCTCGGTCGCGGTGTCTGCCACATTGGCTGGCGATGGTTTTGACATGCCGAAGATCATGAGGATTCCTTTGTGAGGTGATAGGGCGCCGGGTTGCTCATCGGAATGCCGAGCGCCTGGCCGAAAGCCAATTCGTTCAGCGGCTGTGCAACTCCTGCTCGAGGATCGAGTCTCGCTGCAGTTGCTGGCACAAGCGATAAGTGGCGCAGCGGTCTTCTTGTGAGGCGGCGAGCGAACTCGCGTAGGACGGCGCCCACAACGGGGCCTTTCTTTCTCGAGATCGAAGAGCAATGCCGGTCAATGGCTGTCGAACATGCGGCCATAGGCGCTTCGATCCGCCGCGTAGCAGCTGCACGCGGCGCCCTCGAGGCCTGGGCGATCGAGCACATGGATGACGCCGCGCTGGTAGCGAACCAGGCCGCGCTGTTGCAGTTCGCTGGCCGCACGGGTGATGCCGACGCGGCGCACGCCCAGCATGAAGGCGAGGAATTCATGGGTCAGCCGAAAGGTGTCGGCATGCGCCCGATCGTGGCTCATCAGCAACCAGCGCGCGAGGCGCGGACCGACACTGTGGAATCGCGTGCACGCGGCCGACGTCGCGAGCTGGGCCATGAGGACGTACAGGTAACGGTTCAGTTCGCTTTGGAGGGCCTTGCTGGTGGTCAGCCTGCGCCGAAACGGCGCGGCATCGACGCGCAGCGCACTGCCCTGGCCCTGCACCATCGCGCGCAGCGGGATGGTGCTCACGCCCAGCGCGAGCTGCGCGCCCAGCATGCCTTCGCTACCCACCATGCCGACTTCGAGCCCCGGCCCGTCGCCGGTGATGCTCACCAGGGAGATGAAGCCATCGATGGGAAAGTACACATGCCGCGTGGGCTCGCCGGCCGTGTACATGGCCGCGCCGATGTCGAGCGGCACCGGCTTGGCGATGGCCAGCAACGCAGCGCGGTCGCGGCCTGGCAGTCGCTCGATTAGGTTGTTCAGGAGATGGCTCGGAGAAGACGGGCCCGCGGACGCGACCAGGTGTTTTCCGAGCTTGAAAAAATCAGCGAACCTTGCCGCGGCGCACGAGGTTGACGAAGGCAAGAAGGATCGCCGCGCCGGCGAACGAGACGATCAAAGCGGCCATGCTGAAATCGTTCTGATTGATGGTGCCGGCTCCCACCAGCGGTGCCATGACCCAACCGCCCAGCATGGCGCCGACGATGCCGACGGCCACGTTCAGGATCAGACCTTGTTGGTCGTCGGTATTCATGACCACGCTCGCCAGCCAGCCGATCAAGCCACCGACCACCAGCCAAATAATGAGGTTCATATGCACCTGCAGAAGGTGTGGATGACGCCGCGAGGCGGAGTCCATGCACGTACCCTGAACCTGCAGACCCTCGGCCGTCGGTTCGCCAGCGCACACAAGTCGCGGCCCGGCATTGCGGTCAGTCGCGGCGTCGAGCGACGACTCTTGGCGCGCTAACCGACGGGTCGCGTATCGACGCTCAGGCACGCGGCGTGCCAGGAGGAGTCTCAGCGGCAACGAGCAGATTGAAGAATTGCCGCCAAGGAACTCACATGTCTCAACGACCTCCCGCCGCGGCGTTGACAGCCGACCCAGCCGTGCTCTCGCAACTCTGCCCGAGCGGAACCGGCACATTCGAGATGCTCTTCGAGTCGCTGTTCCATGCCGGCCGTTCGCTGGTGTTCCCGTGCGACTGCGCGGGGCACGTCGACCTCGATTGCTTCAGCGATCGCACAAGAGCCAACTATCTGTACGCGCGAATCATGGTGGGTCGCGAATACGCGCGGCCGCGCGTCATGCCACTGGACATCTGTGCCCAGCCCTAAGCACCGCACCCCGAGCGGCGCAATCGCTCGTTGAACTCACGCCGACTGCCGCGCAGCGGGTTCGTAAGGCGCCAGCGAGATCAGGCGGTGGTCGTCGACCGGGCCGCCGACACTGAAGTGATAGAGCGACTGGAACGACAGATCCTCGAGCCCGAACACGCGATGCACCGGGTCATCGAAGAAGCAACCGATGCCGGTAGCCCGCACGCCGGCCGCTTCGGCTTCGAGGTAGAGGACCTGCCCGATCAGCCCGGTCTCCCAGAACAGCCGCCGATAGAACCAGGCGCCCAGCGTGAACAGCGTTTCCTGGTACTCGGCGATCATGGCCAGCGAGAACGCTCCGTCGCCTGCGATGTTCTGGTGGCAGCTGACCTGTGTCGCAAGGGGTCGCGCGTCGCCGACTTCCAGCAGGCGCAGCGGCAAGTCTGGCGGGCAGCCCGGCGGTGGCGTCCAGGCGAAGCGCTGCTGCATCGCGCGCTTGATCGGGTCTATCTTGTTCGGGTCGCGAGCGAGCGCGTAGAGCCCGGGCTCGAGGCCATTCACGCGATGGACGAACAAGCCGAGGTGGATCGTCGGGTCCCAGGCGATCGTGTCCCTGGGCATCGGGCGCTGACCTGCTGGCAACTCGACGCGCGGCATCAAGCGCTCGAGCATTCGATAGAAGTGTTCGGTGGAGAGCGACGTCCGACCGTCGCAGGCCAGCAGGCTTCGCCGCTGCAGGATGATCCGTTCGGCCATCGGCCCATTGGTGCTTGCGTGGCTATGTCTCGCGACCACCGGAGCTTCGAGCGCATCGGTCCCTTGCGGTTCGGCGGCCGGTTTTCGCGTTGCGATGGCGACGTCGTCGATCACGTTCCAGTTCACCGGTTCGTCGCGGCTGAGCCGATTGGCGGCACCCTGCCAACGCGTCCAGGCCAGTTGACTTGCGACGGCGTGATCGAGATGCTGCGGGATCATGCGCTGTGCACCCGGTGGTCCCTCTTCGCCGGTGTTGGTTGGCCAGACCGCTAGTAGGGCGTCCGCGTGCTCGCGCTCGGCCCCTGCGAAGTCTTCGGCGCGGTTCAATCCCAGCAAGTGCTCGATCGTCTCGTCGGCCAGGCCGCCCAGAAGCGCGGCGCTCCAGCCCATAGCCGCGGCGGCGATCCGCACCGTGCCAATCGCGTGTCCCACGTCGTGCTGGCAATAGCGAAATGCGCGCTCGCCGTACTTCCACGCCTCGCGCCAATGGATCGACGATAGGCCGATGAGCAACGTGTCCGCCGGGAAGCCGCCCGTCAGCGTCGAAAAGGGCTGTTCACCACAG
>DASTZF010000431.1:0-7036 GCA_035764445.1 Burkholderiaceae bacterium | reverse complement strand
GATGGTCGATGGCGCTCGCTCGAGTCTCGCCGCGATGGTGCGGATCGATTGGCGTGGCACCCCAAAGCAGGCACCGAATGGGTCAATCTGGCTGGCGGAAACCGGTCGCTCAAGACCTTCGCGAGATCTGATGACCGAAGGGCGACGCGGATCGTCGAAGGGTCGATCTACCCAACGCCAAGCCGGCCGGTCACGATCGGCACGCTCTGCCACTCGCGTTTTGCCAAGTTTTTCCTTCTCGAGCATGAGGGACTGGCATTCCCGCTCCTCCAGAGCAGCAATCGGCCGTTTGGCGTGCGAGACGACAGGTATCTGCGAGTGTTAAGCCTCCCGCCCAATCAGGCGCCCAAGGGCTCGCGGCAGATCGAGATGAAAAACTCGTCTCGGGCCCGTGATGGGCCGAACAATCGCAACGGCACCACCTTCCCCTAACAAGCTGACTGGGCGCTACTCATCGAAGTGCTTACCAGAAAACCTTGTCCAAACCAGTCGACTCCTGCCGTTTCGCGGTAGCGCCGCCCCGATCAATGGTCACGACACTTGACTTTACCTGCTTGAACCCCATCCGCCGCATGCGCCGCCGTCTCACCGTGGATCGAGCGTGAAAGGGCTATCTACTTCGCCGCTATGGCAACAGCTTGGCTAGCTTGGTCTCAACGACGCCGGAGCCGTACTGCGCGTCATCTGGCAGCTTCTTCCCCTCGGCGGCCGGCAACACGCGCTCAGATATTGCGTTCAAAGAGTCATCGTATTCGGTCACGTAGCACAGATCAGGATTGTCGTGTCGCCTCGAGAACTTCGAAACCGACCATTGAGCAGCGCTCCAGTTCGGAATCGAAGCTATCACGGGCCAGCGATGCGTATACAGACCGTGATCTCCGAAGCGACACACGAGCAAGGCTGTCTCGAGCCGCAGTTCGGAAGGGTTTGCGTCAGAAGTGCCGTTCACTCGCGGCCCAAAAAAAGCGCCGATTGCACGCCCTCTACCGTCCGCTCGAATGACAACTCCGACAGCAAATCCCTTCGGAGCTACAGGCACGAGAAAGACAGTCCCATTCTTGATGATCAACTTCTTCATGGCAGCGCTCGACCCGCCTTTAGATACTCGTCTCGCTTTGGGTTGCTAGGCGCAATCCCGTTAATCTTGTCCATGCCACCGTTAGCCTCGTGTGCGCTCGGGTTTGCGTCATGCAGATCCTGTTCACGACCTCGCTGAGCCGCTTTGTTGTCGGTACGTTTGTCGACTTCAAAAGTCTTGTCAGGGTGATTGCGACCGTGCTCGGCCTCTCGTCGCGCCAAATTGTTGGTTCGACCTGTCTTGACAACCGTGCCATCAGCATCCTTAAGGATATAGGTGCCGCCCTTTGCGGCCAACTCGTCACGCATTCCCCTCAAGATGGCCTGGGACTCCGAGGGTGAGGGTTGATACGTTCTCCCGTCGATCCCACGGCCGAATAGCATCTCGGCGGAGCCGATCCCCGCGCCGCTGCTCGCGAACTCAGAGTTGTCCCGGACAGGTCCTCGACCGTCGCGGTCCGTGTATCGATATGGGCTGTTGTTGGCGTACTCGTATCGATTGAAGTGGTCGCCCGTGTTCGGATCGGCAGCGATCGGATCAAGCGACAGAAACCTCGCGGCAATCGGGTCGTAATACCGCTGCTGCATGTATACGAGCCCCGTTTCCGGCTCATTCACATGCCCGGTAAACCCGATGCCCGTGAAGCCGCTGCTCCCCGGGTTGGTCCCCGCCGCAGTCGCCCCATAAGATTCGTACCGCGTGCGGCTTGTCACCTGTCCTGCCGAGTTCGTGCGCGCCACCGGGCTCCCCAACGCATCGTCATGCGCGAAGGAGGTGTCTGCACTGCTGTCGGTCTCTGCGATCAACTTGCCGCCTAGATAGACATAGCGCGTCAGCCACGTATTGAGGCCCTGCCGGGATTGGCCGTACAGCAGCTGGCCGGCCTGGCTGTACACCTGCGTGCGCGTCAGGCCGTTGGTGCCGTTGACGCTGACGCGGCGTCCCCAACCGTCGTAGATGTAGCTCGCCACACCGTTGGCCAGCATCATGCGATTGCCGAGATCGAAGTAGAAGCCCTGGTTGCCGCGGCCGGTGACGTTGCCGCGTGCGTCGTAGGCGTAGCCGGTGTACAGGCCGTTGGTGTTGATGGTGGCCAACAGGTTGTTGCCGCCGTAGTTGTGGGTCGAGTTGCGGCTGCCGACCACGCTGGTTCTCATGTTGCCCAACACGTCGTACGTATAGGCGGCGCTGCCCCACAGGCTTGGCGCACTGACGCTGGTGAGCCGGTCTAGTCCGTCATATGGGCCCATCGTGCGACTGCTCACACCCTCCTGCTGATCAACGATGGCGGTGATGTTGCCGTTGGCGTCGTAGCTGTACAGGTCTTGCACGACTCCCGCGTCGCGGTTCACCGACGGCAGGCCGCGTATGTTCTGGGTCAGCGTATGAACGATGCCATTGCCGAGCGTGTAGCCGGCCACCGCACCGTTGGGGTGGTAGCTCACTGCGCTGGCGTAGTCGCTGACCTGAGTGGCCTCGCCGAGTGCATTGGGACCGAAGGTCACGACGGTGTTATCGGGGTACGTAACCTGGCTCAGGTTCCCGTTGACGTCGTAGCTGCGGCCGACGTTGAAGGTCTGGCCGTAGGCTAGGCTCTCGCTGGTGAGCAGCCGCCTGTTGTTGTATCCGTACGTCCAGACAGAGCCGCCTGAAGCCACCGTCGCCGGCAGGCCGTCCGCCGTGTAAGTGCGCCAGATCGTCCAGCCTCCGTCGCCAAAACCGGTGACGGTGACGCGGTTGCGGGCGTCGTAGGTGTGGCTCACGATGTTGGCGGCTGGCACACTGCCCCAGTCGCAACTACCTGTGTTGGTCAAGTTGAGGCCCGGTGCCCGCCACGCCACGTTGTTGGCTGCGTCCAGTGCCTGGATCGTGGCACCGGTCTCGGGCTCGACGGTCTTGCACAGCAGCTGATTCGCGTCGTACACGTAGCTGCGCGTGGCACTCACCGAGCTGCCACCATAGGTGCCGCTGCGCGCGATCGACAGCGGCTTGCCGAACACGTCGCGGCTGATCGTGACGCTCAGGCCTTCGGGGGCCGTGATCGTCGCGATGGCAGATTTGCTCGGCTCGTCGAACGCCTGATAGCCCGTCGTCGTGGCGTTGCCGCGCGCATCGGTGATGCGCTTCTGGAAACCGGCCAGGTACTGCGTCGTGGTGGTCAGCGCGCCGAGCTCGCTGTCGGACACCGTTTGCGTCGGGCGGCCCAGCGCGTCGTAGGTCGTGGACGTGCCAGGCGTCGCCGTGGTGATCGTCGGGATCGATCGTGCCGGGTAGGCAGCGAACGAGGTGCGGTTGTATGGATCGTAGTCGAAGCGTTGCGAGCGCTCGGTGTTGGCGCGATCATTTGCGTCGTACGTGGTGGTCAAGCGCTTGCGCCAGCGCGCGTCAAAGTAATTGATGGTGACGGCGTTGCCGGTAGTGATGGTCTGGCGCCAGTGACCCGCTTCAATGCCAACCTCATCGGTCGGCACCTGTACGAATGAAAGATTCGTCGGGTTGTACGTCACCGCGTCGCCGCCAGGCGGTGTTTTGCTCGCGAGGCGCCCCATGGTGTCGTAACCGTAGTTCCATGTGGTGCCGGCTTCATTGGTCACGCTGGTGATCGCGCCAATGTTGTTGACTGCAGCGGTGATGCCCGTGCCGTCGGCGTAGCCGATATGTTGCGGCACGCCGCGCATGTAGTTCGTGAAGGTCGTGGTGTGGTTCAGGCCATCGGTGATGCTGGCCATCGTGCCGTCGGCGTTGTGCTGATAGGTCTCGGCCAGTCGCCCGAACAGGTACCTGGCCGTGAGCAATGCCGTGGTGGCGTCGTAGGTGCGGCTCTCGGGAACCAACCCCGTTGTCGACTCTGTAGTGCTACGGACCTGCCCGATTACCCAGCGCGCCAGGTTGTCCTCGTACTGAGTGAGTTCCCCGCGGCTGAAGCCCAAGCTCGACGATTGGGTGGCTGAGGCGACACGGGCGAATTGATCGAATCCCGTTGCCCCGGCCGTTGCCTCCCATGTGAATGTCGCGCCCTGAAGCGTGGTGACGCGCTGATCCATCGGCCGATGGCGGATCGACAGGTTGTCTGGCGCTCCTTGAATGCTGTTGCCGGGTGGCTCCGGGTAGCTCATTCCCGCGGGGTCACGGTAGCGGTTTGTGGTGGTGCGCAATGCACTGGTGCCGTCCCAACCCTCTTGCGTCGACAGTAGCTGGCCCTCATTGGACTGAAAGCGCACACCGAAGGTGTATCGGGTCTGCACGCCGAGCGGATCGGTGACAGTCACCGTCTTGGTGTCAACGCATGGACTGCAAGGCGCCCAACTGGCATTGCTGCCCGCGTACGCGTAAGTCCAAGTCGACGTCGCAATGCCGGGGCCCGACAACACCTTGGAAGTCAGACCCTGACTCACCAACAACTTCGGCCAGCGCGCTCCACTGCCACTGGGAGCTGGGCCGAAGCACCACCGGCTGACGTTGGACCTCGGTTGCCCGAGGAATTGCGTTGTGAACGTGCCGAGAAGGCCGGACGGGTGCTTGACGGTGCCTGTGTACGTGCCCTCTGGATAGGTACCTGGAACATCGCAGGTGGCACCTTCACCCAACTCCAGCCGGTTCGTGTGCACCAGCGGCGTGAGGTTGAACTCCCAGCGGCTTGCGTCGGGGAGCACGACCGCCGTCAAATCGGTACTCACGCCGTACACATAGTTCCAGGTGCGGCTACCGTCGGAGACAGTGCTAACGAAACCATTGGAACCGTAGGTCAGAGTCACGGCACGGCCATCGCTGGCAGAAATGCCGGTCAGCCGCATCGGGTTGGCCGCGTCGTAGGCGTACTGCACCCAATTGCCGAAGCGATCCGTCACCTGTGTCGCGAGCAGCATGAACTCGCTGCGCAGCACCGTGGTCGTTTGGTTCTTGACAGAGTAGAGCGAACGCTGCGCCATCCAATCGAAGCGGTACTCGTCGCCGCTCGGCGAGCGCGCGACAAACCCCTCACCCGCACCGTTCTGGATGCTTGGCAGGCAGCGGATTTGCCAATGTCCACGGGTAATCAGCGGGTACGAGAAACCATCCGTCGGAGCAACCGTATTGCCGGTCGCTCGCTTCAGAATCTCTTGTCCACCCTCACCTGGAGCATGCAGGAACGTTCCCTGCCAGTACTGGAACGCACTCACGAACCCGACGGCGGGGGGTTCGGAGTAGGTGCTGCATCGCGCAGTCGAACCAGCTGTGGTGACCCATCCGGGAGAGTCAGTGAAGTTGCCCGCAATGCGAGGAACGTCGAGATCCCAGTTGCCAAACACGCCAGCGGGCCGGCTGCGTCCCGCGGTGTGTTTGCGGGTGACGGCCACGCGCAGTTTGCTGTTGCCGTGCAGTTCCAGATCGGTCTGCTCGAACTCGAGGGCACCGCTATACAGGTTGACCTTGTCTCCCAGGATGTCCGTGCCGTGAGCGGTGACGGCGCCATCTGCAGCACGCAGCCCCAGTCCCTGGATGTACGAGTAATTCTCTACCTGGGCTGACGCAACCCGGGGCGCGGACAGCCCCAAAAGTGCAGCCAGACCCAGGAGCAGATAACGGCAAGCCACAACTTGCTTCGTCGCCACGGTAGATACCTCCCTGTCGTCGCCTTCGCGGGGCGCGTTTGCGGGGACCATACGTACGCAGCGCCGCACGGTCAACCTGCAAAACCCGACAGGTACCAAATCGCAAGAGCGTTGGTTGCGATGCGCTGCGGCAACCGCTCCTCAGCCTGGTGCGGACGCGTCTGGCACTAACATCGGGCCTATTCGGCCAGTTCGGCCGTGTTCGCCACCTCAGCTTCAGAGATCAATGCCTAGTGGCAATACCGATGGACAGTTGGCGCTTGTAGTTGGTCACGCGTGGTTTTGTGTTGTGGGCGCTGCGCTGATGTCGTCTCAGTGCGGGTCTTGCTTGTCAAGATGCGGTGCTGCGCACATGGCATTCGAAGCGACCTGAGCGTCGATGGCGCGCGATCTGCGTAGCGCGTCCGCGCATTGACGATTTGGTGACACTGTCGCAACTGGCCAAGTGCTATCCCAGACTCAGCAATCGCCTGGGGCCGACCACTTCCCGTGGACTGCGAGCGCCCGGCGGCGCTGCTGCTCAACCGATCGGACGCCCACCCCACTGATCACGGGCCGACTGCATCGGCATGGAAGGTCGCACCCAGGCCTGCACCATGAGCCAACAGGTCGGCCGCAAGCCGACCGCAGGAGTTGGTGCCTGAGTTGATGCGACGCTTCGGCTGCAGCCAGCGCAATGCGCTGCGCGTGCTCAAGCTGTCACCCGGTACGTTTTTCTACAAGCACGTGAAGAAGGACGAGACGGTGCTCAAGGCACGCATCAAGGAGATCACCGACACCCGCGTGCACTACGGCTACCGTCGGGTGCACGTGATGCTGCGTCGTGAGGGCCACAAGGACAACGTCAAGCGGGTGTATCGCCTCTACAGGGAAGAAGGCCTGTCGTTGAGGCTCAAGCGTCCCAAGAGGAACAAGGCAGCGAAGCTGCGGCAACCGAAGCAGCTGGCGCACGCCATGAACGAGATCTGGAGCATGGATTTCGTGGCCGACAACCTGTTTGACGGCAGGAAGCTGCGCATGCTGACAGTGGTGGATCTGTTCACGCGTGAGTGCCTGGCGATCGACGTTGGCCAGAGCTTGAAGGGAGACGATGTCGTGCGCGTGCTCAATGCAATTGCCGAACAACGGGGGTTGCCGGGAACCATCAAGACCGACAACGGGAGTGAGTTCATCTCCAAGGTGATGGACAAGTGGGCGTATGAGCGTGGCATCGAGCTGGACTTCAGTCGGCCGGGCAAGCCCACGGACAACGCCGGTGTGGAAAGCTTCAACGGGCGACTGCGTCAGGAATGCCTGAATGCCAATTGGTTCTTGTCGCTGGCCGATGCGCAAGCCAAGATCGCGGCCTGGCGCGAGCAGTACAACG
>DASTZF010000430.1:0-19920 GCA_035764445.1 Burkholderiaceae bacterium | reverse complement strand
CGCTCATGGCGAGTCCGAGGAGGCCGGCTCGCCGTGTCTTGCTTGGTGACATGGAATACTCCTTGAAGGTTAGTGCCGCCGCGCGGATCGCACGGCGAGGCCGAGGGCGTCGCTAACAAGCCCCGGCATGGTCCGAAGTGCGGCTGTATCAACAGGTAATCGAAGTAGACCGCCACGCCTCGCGCGATGGGCATGGGCAAGGCGAGCGTGCGGCAGCGTACGAAGAACGATGAAGCCGGGCGTGACGCATCGGTGACGTTTCGGTGCCCGAGCGCATTTCTCTACCGTGAGTTTGTCCAGGCCGGTGAGCTCAAGCGACCGCCGCACGCGGCGGTCGCTTCCAGCACCGACACCCCAACGCCAGTGACTGCACTCATCAGCCACTCATGGCGCCGGAGTAAGTTCCTGGCCGTTCTCCACCGCGCTGATGCCGAACGTGCTCGTCGCACTGCCGGACTTGCCAGCGTTGTCGGTCACTCGGGCCACGGCGGTCACCGTGGTCTTGCCGGGCGGGACGACAAGCGCGCCGCCGACCACCCAGCCGGCGGTGCTTCGCACCCCGGCGTCATCCTTCTCGCTGCCGACGATGTTGAACAGCGGCGCCAGGTTCTGACCCGCTGCGACGAGGTTCCCGTTCGCCAGCCGCAGGGGCACGTCGAAGGTGAAGGAGAGGCCAGGGTAGTTCCGATTGGGACCTTTGGCCGCGATCTGGCTCCCGTCCGCAATCGTGCCGCGGTCCGTATCGGCCTTCCCCTCCCCGTTCTCGTTGACGGCAATGCCGGCACCGGTCTTGTCGAGCGCCGACACCTGAATGAACATCAAGGAGGCGTTCGTGGGCGCGCTCGGCAGGCCAGCCTGCGGACCGGTGGAAATGGACGAGTTCGGCCGCGGCGCGATCAGCGTGACTTCGGGGCTGTCCCGATCGTCCACACCATCGCCTGGCACGCCAGGGTCCTTCGGCGTCAGGCTCTGGCCGGACACGTGGCCATCGAGCAGCCTGAAGTTCACCACGTCCGTGGCGACGCGCCCGGACTGGTCGGTGATGCTGGCCTTGATCGTGACGGACTTGGTCTCGTCGCGGAACGACTCCAGCACGTGCCAGCCTGCCCACAGCGTCACGCCGGCACCAGGCGTGTCGTCGGAACCCGCGATGTTGAACAGCGGCGCGAGGTTGGTCCCGGCCGGGATGATGGTGCCGTCCGGCTTGATCAGATCCGCGTCGAAGGTCACGTCCAGCGTCGGGAGATTCGGATTCGACCTGCCGAGCAAGCTCGGGTCACGCACATTGGTGCCCTCCCGCGCACCGATGCCTACGCCGTCGCGCGTGATCATCTCGAGGTTGATCGAGAAGCCTGTGCCGTTGAAACTTCCGGCCCCGGGCAGGCCCTCGCCGCGCGCCAGCGAGACACCGGCCGCCGGCGAGACGATGCGCAGCACAGGAGCTTGCAAGGTCTCATCGGCGGGGGTGTCGGCGGGAGGGTCTCCGCTCGAGGAGCCGCCCCCGCATGCCGCCACCAGGATCGCCGCAGCCGCGGCCACCGCGGCCAAGGGCCACTTCATCATGGATCTCGTGTGCATCTGATTCCTTTGAGGCAACTGTCGTTCGACGCGGATCGACGGATTGCCGGTTGGTGAATGTGAGTCGCAAGTCTCGAAGCGCCTGCTTCGACGCCTTGCCAGCGGACATACGGAGCAGGCCTCGCGAACGTCTGACTTCTCCCATTGGACAGGGCTATCTCTTCGATAGCGTGGCCGTCACAACTTGATGGACGCTCTTCGCTCGATCGCGATCGCGTCGCCTATTGACGACGCCGGCGTGAACGTCGAGACGGTCTGCTAGTACCAGCGACGCGTCTGATGCCGGAGTCGTACAAGCAGTCCCACGGGCATCACCGGTACGCCGTTGATACGGTCAAGCGCGTGCACTTCATCAGGCGCACGCAGGTCCTTGCCTTCACGCTGGAAGAGATCCGCAGTCTGCTCGAACTTGATGGGGTCACGCCTGTGGCGATACGCGCGAACTGGCCTCGCAAAATTGGAGATGATCGAAACCATCTGGCCGACCTGACAGCGATGCGCGAGGCGCTCACGACGCTGCTGCGCCCAGTGCGACGCGGTGCGATGAAGGGCACCTCCCGATCAGCCATGCACTGGTTGCAGGCTGAAGCGGCGTCAAGGTGTGATCTCCGTGCGCTTACGTTGATGTGAAGTCAGGGCGACGTTGCCGGCAGATAGGTAGGCAGATCAAATGTCCGCATCGATTGGAGGCAAGCGCCGGCAGCGGTTGGGAGTAGCAGTCGGGTGCCACGAGGAGCGGACGTTCAGCAATCGGCAACTCGTTGCCCGTCGAGCGCAGGGCTGTCAAAGACCGGTCGCAGATGCATACCGGCCGTTGACTCCTCGAACCTGTCTCACACAGCCTTGACCCATAGCGGACCCCTTCACACGATCACTCGGCCCTATGGCATCCCCTCGGTACCAGGTTGATTTGCGCTTGGGGCTGGCTCTGACGCGGTGATCATCCACGCACGGCAGCGGTCTCGCTGGCACTGCACCGCATAGTTCACTCGCCGTCCAGAACAGCTCGCCAGGCCACACCGAGATCGGTACCCTCCCAGTGCTGTTGCGATGCTGCCGCTTAACCAATGGGGGCGCTGGCCTTGGCCGCTGCGGCGCTCACGACTCAGACCGTCGCTGCACGGTCGGCATTGACAACTCCCGACCGATGACCGTGCGAGCATAGAAGTAACTATTGCGTGCGCTGTCGCTAAGCGAATCGATGTCGACATGGCCTGCGGCGTCGCAAGGAAATGCGTACGCCCGGCCTTCATGGAAGAGGGAGCGGAAGCGCATCTCGTAGTAAATGGGCTCCTGCGCTGTTGGAGTGATGTTCACGATTGCTCCTGAATTGAATGTTTCAAGCGGGATCGCTGCTACGGTGGCTATCGATCGCGATACCAGTACGCGGGCGCACAAACCACCAAAGCCGCCCAATCAGAAACAGGGTGCTCGGGGTGTGCCATCTATCCATCAAAAGCTGTGGCGCAGGCCAAAGTCGACCCCAGTGGAGTCTTTGCCAGCCACCGGCGTGGGGTTCTTGTCCACCGCAATCGCTGAAGCCCCCTGGTTGGTCACGCGGACCAGGTTGCTGTACAGCGCGGTGCGCTTGGACAGGTTGTACAGATAGCCGACCGCGAATTGGCGGGCGTCGTTGGCATCGGTGTTCACGCCCGCGGCACTGGTGCCCGACAGATTCGAGTTCAAATAGGACACGCGCACGAACCCCGGGCCTAGTGGCACTTGGCTGCCGAGATAGAAGTTCGAGACCTTCAGGCTCGCAGCCTTCGACTGCGTGATGTAGCTCGACACCTTGGCCAGCCCGAAGTCGTACGACGCGCCAACGTCGAAGGTCTTGAACTTGTCGTCGCCGCCGCTTGGCGCGACGCTGGTCTCGCCGTACGACAGCGACACGTCGAGCGGGCCGGAGGCATAGCCGGCACGTCCGGCGATGTATTTCTTGCCCACGACCCCTTCGCCAGGTGCGATGGCGAATCGCCCGTAGAACCCACCCAGTCCCGGCGTGAAGTACACGATCTGGTTGTCCGCCCGCACGGCGGTATCGCGCGCGGTGCCCAACGACGAATCGAACTTGCTCACGCTCGACAGGCCGATGTCGGACCACACGTCGTAGTCTTCGTAGCCGAGGTAGGTCACCGAGTAGTCGCGTCCCAGGCGCAGTTCACCCAAGCGGCCAAGCAGACTCACGGTGGAGCGGCGGTTCCAGAAGCGCGTCGGATCCTGCGGAGTTCCGGTATCAGGAGACAAGCCCGACTCGAGCTGAAACCCGGCCATCAACCCGTCGCCGAGATCCTCGATGCCGCGCACACCGAAGCGGCTGGTGTTGTTGCCGTTGGAGGCCAGCGACTTGACGCTGGCGTCGCCATTCTTCACGTACCGCACACCGAGGTCGACCAGACCGTAGAGCGTGACCGACGACTGCGCCGCCGCGCCAGCGCACAGCGCTGCGAGCCCGGCCAATGTTGCGATTCTCTTCACGTGCTTCCTTTGAAAAGCGATTCAGACGAGCCGATGCGGCGGCGTGCCATCGATCGAGGGCACGCCGCGATCGCACCGTGGTGTCAACGGGCGGCTTGGCCCGCGGGCGCGCTGGCGAACACCGGCGTCGCAGCCCGGGGGTACTGGCCCGGGTGGATCTCGCTGAGCTTCAGGCCCGACTCGCCGGCAGCGACGATGTCGCCGGTGCGCTGCGCTTCGGCCAATTCGGCCAGCACCTGTGCGCGCGTCTTGCCGGCGACAGCCGTGCGCTGCGGGTACTGCGAAGGATGAAGTTCGTTGAGCTTCAACGACGACTCGCCACCGGCCAGCAGGTCGCCGTCTTCCCGTGCGGCCTCGAACTCGGCGCGCACCTCGGCGCGCGCACGACTTGCTGCCATCGGCGTCGCGTTCATCGACGCGTCCTGCTCGCCGCGTGCGATGCTGCCGTTGCGCACCGCCTCAATGAGTTCCTGGCGAGCTTGCTCCCGTGTCTTGGGCATCGAGGTCTGTGCAAGCGCTCCGGCGCTTGCTGCGGCCATCAGCAACATCGTCATGCAGGGGGCCCACGTTTTGCGGTTCATCACAAATCCTTTCAGTGAGGTGGTGTGGTGTGCTCGAAACGCCGAGCCGCGTGCCGTGCATGACAGGTGCGATGGCCACGCCATTCCGCGCAGCACGCAAAGGCCTTGCGGCGCGAAAGGGCGCGGAATACGCGGGCGATCGAGCCGGTAGTGCATGCACGATGGCGGAGCCGCGCCTGGCCTACCTTTGCGAGATGCCATGACACCCACCCACAAACTCCCGCTCGCCATTTGCATCGCGGCGCCGTTGACGCCGGCTTGCGCAACTGGCGACGCCGAGGCTTGCCGCGCGCTGTACCAGTCGCGCTGCACCGCCTGCCACTCGCTGGAATACAACGGCGTCGGTCCTGCGCATCGCGGCGTGTTCGGACGCCCGGCCGCACAGGCCAAAGGATTTACCTACTCCGACGCGCTGAGGTCCTCGCGGCTGGTATGGACCGAAGAAGCACTCGACCGCTGGCTCGCCGACCCCGAAAAAAGCCGCGCCGGGCCAGCGCATGGGCGTCAACGTGCCCGATGCCATGGAACGCGCCGACCTCATTGCCTACTTGAAGAAAGAAGCCGCAGCCAAGTAGCCACCGCGCGGACGGAATAGATCCGTGCGACTTGCGGTATGGCGAGGTGGAAGCGTCGGCACGACGCGCGATGCCACCGCCCTGTCATCACCTGGAGCCCACTATGGATCGTCGTGATTTCCTGAGCCTCACCGCCGTCGGCGGCGGCGCCGTCTTCGCCTCGAGCCTCGCTGGTTGTGCCGCGCGCACCGAGGGCATGGCGGCCGACAACAAAGATTTCTACTTCGTGCAGTTGTCGGACGTGCACTGGGGCTACCAAGGCCCCGCGAACCCCGACTCCGCGGTCACGCTGCGCAAGGCGGTGGCCACGGTCAACGCGCTGCCGACGCAGCCCGAGTTCATCGTCTTCACCGGCGACCTCACGCACACGACCGACGACCCGGGCGAACGCCGGCGCCGCATGGCCGAGTTCAAGACCATCGTCGCCGACCTGAAGGTGCGCAACGTGCGCTTCATGCCGGGCGAGCACGACGCATCGCTCGACCGCGGCGAGGCGTTCAAGGAGTTCTTCGGCGACACGCACTACACGTTCGACCACAAGGGCGTGCATTTCATCGTCGTCGACAACGTGTCGGACCCGGGCGCGAAGATCGGCGACGATCAGCTCGGCTGGATGCGCGGCGCGCTGGGGCGGCTGGACAAGAAGGCGCCGATCGTCGTGCTCACGCACCGGCCGCTGTTCGACCTGGTGCCCAAGTGGGACTGGGCCACGCGCGACGGCGCACAGGCCATCGAGATGCTGATGCCGTACGAGAACGTGACCGTGTTCTACGGCCACATCCACCAGGAACACCACCAGATGACCGGCCACATCGCGCACCACTCGGCCAAGTCGCTGATCTTCGCGCTGCCGGCGCCGGGCTCGCAGCCCAACCGCGCGCCGCTGCCGTGGGACACCAGCGCGCCCTACAAGGGCCTGGGCTTTCGCGAGATCGAAGCCGAGGTCGCGGGCAAGACCTACCAGGTGACCGAATACCCGGTGGTGCGCGCATGACGAGGTTGTTGACCCGCCGCGTCGTGCTGCAAGGCGCCATGGCGACGGCCGGCGCCGCCATCGTGCGCGCCGGCCTCGCGCAAGGGGCCGGCGAGCCGCGGGTCATCGAGCTGACCGCGCGACGCTTCGTTTACGAACCCAGCGAGATCACGCTCAAGGCCGGTGAGCGCGTGGTCATCGCCATCAAGTCGGTCGACTTCGTGCACGGGATGAACATCCCCGACCTCGGCAAGAGGTTGGACCTGGTGCCCGGCCGCGTGACCCGGCTCGAGCTGGCTCCCACAGCACCCGGGGTGATTGACTTCGTGTGCGACAACTTCTGCGGCGATGGCCACGAGCAGATGCACGGCCGCTTCGTGGTTAGCGCGTAGATGTCCGCATGAGTGGCCGGCAACGATTCGAGACGCTGGTGCTGCCGCATCTGGATGCCGGCTACAACCTCGCGCGCTGGCTGCTGCGCGATGAGCCGGCCGCCGAGGACGCGGTGCAGGAGGCTTCAATGCGGGCCTTCCGCTACATCGATTCTCTGCGTGGCGACGATCCGCGCCCGTGGTGGCTGGGCATCGTGCGCAACACCTGCTTCACGATCCTCGAGCGCAAGCGCAACAGCCCGGACATGGTGGACTTCGACGATGCCGAGTTCGAGGCCGCGCAGGGGGCGGCCGAGCACAGCACCTCCGATCCCGCCGCACTGCTGGAACAACGGAACATGCGCAGCCTGATTGATGCTGCCATCCGCGCGCTCTCGCCTGCGCTGCGTGAGGTCATCGTGCTACGCGAGTTCGAAGACCTCGAGTACGCGCAGATCGCCAAGATCCTGGCGGTGCCTGTCGGCACCGTGATGTCGCGGCTGTCGCGTGCGCGCGAGAAGATGCGCGGGGCGTTGATGCACACCCATCTCGGCCACTCCGGGGCATTGACATGAGCCTCGACGACCAAGACCTGTCCGCCCTGATTCGCAAGCACGCGACGCGGCACACCGCACCCGACAGCCTGCGCGCTGGCATCCGCACACAGGCAGCGCTGGCGCATGCCGGTCGTGGCAGCGCACCGCCCGGCGCCAAGGCAGGGCCGTGGCGCTGGTTCAATTTCGGTTGGGGCACGGCGTCGGCCAGCTTTGCGCTGGGCATGCTGTGCATGCTGCTCGTGCTGCCCTTGGCGCAGCGCTTCGATCTGAACGGGCCGGTCGATGCCGATGTGGTGGCTCACCATGCGCGGGCGCTGCAGGTGGGGCCGCTGGCTGAGGTGGTCTCGACCGACCGCCACACCGTGAAGCCGTGGTTCCAGGGCCGGCTCGACTTCGCGCCCCCGGTGTTCGACATGGCGGGCGACGGTTTCCCGCTGATGGGCGGGCGCATCGAGCATGTGCGCGGCGACGTGGTGGCCACGCTGGCCTACACGCACAATCGCCATGTGATCGATGTGTTCATTTGGCCGAGCGCCGAACAGCAAACGCCCGTGCGAAGCGTTCTCCGGGGCTTCAACGTTGTCCACTGGGCAGACAGGTCCATGCAGTACTGGGCCGTCTCGGACATCGACCGCGGCGAGATCGAGACGTTCACACGCCTGTGGCAGGAGCGCGCTGCCGCAAGGTGATTGCGTGTGCGAGCGCAGGGCTCGACTGCGTTACTCGCCGACTCCAACATCGATATCGAGCAACCCCATGGTGACCTCCACAACGCCGATTGCCATCCTTGCGAG
Organism: Burkholderiaceae bacterium; assembly: GCA_035764445.1. Classification (GTDB taxonomy): domain Bacteria; phylum Pseudomonadota; class Gammaproteobacteria; order Burkholderiales; family Burkholderiaceae_C; genus JAEUPI01. Next base: position 12,013 of record DASTZF010000430.1, on the reverse strand, counting down.
CGACGCTGCCCCGCGAACGAAGCCATCTAACTACCCCGAGCCGTTTTCCTCTCGCATGGCCGGTCGGGAGAAGCGCGCGCTCGGTGACTTGTTCGGTTTGGTCAACTTCGGCGTCAATCTCACCCGGCTCGCACCGCATTCGGTCTCGGTTCTCCGGCACGCCCACTCGAAGCAAGATGAGTTCGTCTACATCTTGCAGGGAAGGCCGACGCTCGAGACCGACGCCGGCAAGACCCAGCTTTCGCCGGGAATGTGTGCAGGCTTCAAAGCGGGAACAGGCAATGGACATCGCTTGCTCAACGAGACGTCAGAGTACGTCGTCTACCTGGAGGTCGGCGATCGTTCGCCAGGAGACGAGGGAACGTATCCTGATGACGACCTGAAAGCCGCCCTTGTGCAAGGCAAATGGCAGTTCACCCACAAGGACGGCTCGCCCTACTGAGACTGCGATGGCCGAGCTTCTGACGCGGCGGTTTTCAAGGCGGGTCTGCTTCTGCACCGGAATGTAAGTTACGCGTTCCGCTCACGTCCATCGGCTTGGCCTTCTGTACGGGCGACACGCCTGGATTCATCGCGGCAAACGCTCGCGGCGTGCACACCTTGTCATCCACTCGGCTGCGAACCGCGCCTGGCGCGCGCTGTCTCAAGAAGTGGTGCCTGGCTGGCGTTCAAGCATCGACGATCACCTCGAAGCCGCCATAAATGAGGCGCTGGCCGTCGAACGGCATTGGGTTCACGTCGGGTTGAAGCCGCGGGTCGGCCATCACCTCTTTCATGCCGCGGTCGCGTGCCTGGCGCGAAGGCCAAGTAACCCACGAGAACACCACCGTCTCGTCGGCCCGGCGCTTCACCGCCATTGGAAAAGAGGTCAGCTTTCCGTCGGGCACGTCGTCGCCCCAGCACTCGACGACTGAAAGCGCACCCTGCTCTTTGAAGACAACGGCGGCCGCGGCGGCGTGCTTTCTGTAGGTCTCGCGGTTGGCAGTGGGCACCGCTGCGATGAATCCATCGACGTAGGTCATCATTGATCTCCTGGTCGGTTGCATGCATGCGAACTCAACGGATCGCGCCCATCCTTATGATGGGCTTCACGATTGCGGGGTGCCATGGCGGTCGCCGGGCATGCCGAACACCTTGGCGCCGAACGACGGCTGCATCAGGGAACCCGTCGTCACATTGCTCGACGAACGAGAGAGCACGCGATCGACACGTGTTCGGGCTGGCGGGTTGGCTCGACCGAAACGGGCGGTCACTGGTTCGGCGACCGCGCGCTGCATCGGCTAGGGCGCGCATGCGCGCAGAGCGACATCACGCAGCTTGGGCGGCACGGCGTCTTTGCTCGCTCGACGCCTCGACGAGCGGCAGTCAGCCAGCGGGCCGCGAGTGACTTTGCGGTGCGCAGGCCGACCTTCCGCTAGTGGCGGCGGATTCAACCGCGATCAACTCGATCCTCTCGGCTAGTGAATCACCTCGTCCGCGTGCACCAACACCGACTGGGGGATCGTGAGGCCCAGTGCCTTCGCGGTTTTCAAGTTGATCACCAGTTCGAACTTGGTCGGCTGCTCGACGGGCAGGTCGCCCGGCTTGGCACCCTTGAGAATCTTGTCCACGTAAGTCGCGGCGCGCCGATGCAAATCAACAGAGTTCGCTCCATAGGACATAAGGCCCCCGGCATCGACAAACTCCCTCGATGTGTACACAGCCGGCAGCCGGTTCTTGGCCGCCAGGTCCACGAGGCGTCTATGCTCTCTGAGGAACCTGTTGCTTGGCAACACAGTCAGAGCACCCGCGCGCGCGCTGCTCATGTCCGAGAAGGCCCTGGCGAATTCGTCGGGACCTCGCGCCTCAACGAATTGAAGCCGCACCCCCAGCGCCCGTGCCGCGACGTCTGCTCCCGTCAGCATGTCTTTGTCCGTACGTTCGCCGAGGGCACCTGGCAGCCGGAGGACAGCGACCCGATCGACCCCCGGAACGGCCTGCTTGAGCAGTTCCAGACGCTTGCCGACTAGCTCCGGGCCGAGGCTGGACAACCCCGTGACATTGCCGCCCGGCCGCGCGAGGCTGGTGACGAGCCCGCTCTCAACCGGATCACCAACACCAGTGAAGACAATCGGGATAGTCTTGGTCGCCTGCATGGCCGCCAGAGTGACGCGTGTGCCTCCACCCACGAAGATGACATCCTTGAGCGCGACCAGTTCGGCCGCAAGAGCGGGGACCCGCTCGAGCTTCCCCTCGGCGTCTCGGTACTCAATCGCGACGTTGCGGCCCTCGACGTAACCGAGGTCACCCAGTCCTTGGAGGAAGGCGTCGCGCAGGTGGGGGCTAGAGGCCAGGCTGGGCGATAGGTAGCCAATTCGAGCCACCTTGGCCGCCTGCTGGGCCTCGGCGGCGAGCGGCGCCGCCCCGAGCGCAAGCAGTGCAAGTGCCGTGTCACGCCTGTCCATCCGACTCCCCCTGGTCGTTGCGAATCAGTACAGGCAACGGGATCAGTAGGCGCAGAGCCCGATCAGTCCCGGTTGGCGGTTGGCCTGCATCCGGGTAGCTGCTGTGGGTCGAAAGTGTATGCCGCACCGTCTAGGCGCCCAACGTGGTGCTCTGCAATGCGCTCGGCGGTCATACCACGGGCAGTGTCCGCAATTGAGCGCAGATCGCTACGGCCGCTCAGCGACTTGTCCCTTGTTCGCAGGGTGTACCGGCCAATCGCTGAATGCAGCAATCGCGAAAAGCGTGTCCTGGGCAGCGATGGAACGGTCAGGCGAGTGATTCCTCCTGACGCGGCATCCAAGGTGGAAACGCAGCCACCTCGGCCGCCGGCGAAGGACTTCCGCCAGAAGCTAGTTGGCCGGCACCTCGTCAACTGTGCCGGTGGGTGCTTCAGTGTTTTGCCGTACTCACGAGCAAACAGGAATCATAGAGTGGCAATGGGCGTACCAATCGCGCCGCTGTGGTGCACGCCGGATCAGAGGAAGTCTAGGTGGCATCGGCCATAGGTCCGTTCGGCCGTTGCTCGCCACGAGGGTGCCTGACCTAGGTCAGTGCCTGGATCAAGTCCGTACACCGGTCGCTTCCGCCTTAGATGCGCCCCGACTTCGGCGGCGTGATCGCACTCTGGATGTACGTTAATGCGACCACGGTCTCGGCCGCCGCGTTCCTTAAGGTCGTCTGCCATGGCATCGCTCCTTGTGACGCCCGGCATGAGGAGCAAAGCGTATGCCCGTGGGGCTGACAATTACCGCCGGTACAGCGCTTCACCGCGCTCCTGCGGCGTGGTCTAGGTGTCCTTGCTCCAAGCGGTGTGGTCAGGCACGTCCGTACCCTTCCGCAACACCCGCCGATGGCACTCTACCGCTGGCGCTTAGTGGGGCGGATGAGGTGATCCGCTGACAGATTCGGTCACCTCGTGTTGAGCGATGACCCTGCGTGAGGACTGGACGGCGCCGGCTCCAAGTCGCGCGCTGGTGTTCGCTACTGGCCGATCGGCTCCCCGAACAGCCGCCAAATCTCGTCCACGTCGTTCAAGGGGCATGGCGAGAACTGAGGTCAGCGCCTGGGCAGCGTGCTGCCAGAGCGGAACACGATGGCGGGCTTGCGTTCCCTTCTAACAGGGGCAGCGCGAGCGCGACGCATGCATCCTCCGACGCGAAACTCGTTGGCATCCAGGTAGCGGCCATCGACGACCTCAAAGGAACAGACACCTCGCTCGGCGCGTAGGTTGAAGCTCGTCCGCAGCCACCAATTCCATAGCTCGCTCATGCGCGTGTGCCTTCAAGGTTGCGGCGCGTCAGTGCAAAAAGCGTGCGATGGGGCCGTGGAGCGTTGCCGCGCCACGATGCTGCTTCTACGGAAGCGTTCTGCGACGGTCTCAGCCTTGTCGACTTCGCGACCGACCTTGCAAGCCTTGCTGTCAGAACGGCAATCGGACACCTCTTTTGGCGGTTTGAGAGCTCGTTCAGACCCCGCAGCGGCTTGGCTTGTGGACCACGAACGGAGGGGTTGGGACTATTGAGTTTAGAAATAAGTTGTCACAATAGCCACATGTGGTTAGTGTGTAACATAACTGATCTATCAGTGGACTAATCAGGCTCGCGCGGACTCTGCAACCGCCCGCGAGCATCCGGCGTCACAGCCCTCCCTGAGCGTTGGCTGCGTGTACTGCGAGCGCGAGCCTGGCGCGGGCGATGCGCAGTTGCTCAGCAGCGCGCTGGACGCGGCGCGCGACTTGATACGTGCATCGTCGAGCGCTAGCTTCAGCCGCGGCGACTAGGGTCGCTCCCAGCAAGCAGTGGCCGCAACTGCGAAACGCCCTGGCTTGGCGATGTCCGGCCAAGTGCGTCCAATGGATCTGTAGAAGAGACGTGCCCACAGGTGGCGTCGCGACGCCCGATAGGTCGCTCAAGCCGACGCGTCCATGTCGAGCTTTGAGCGCCACCGAGGCCCGCTCGACTCTGTCGAGCGATCGTCGCACGTTGCTGCTCGCTTGCGTCACAGGCTGAGCACTGTCGGGCGCGGGCTGCAGCATCCACCGGCGTTGGCTCAGGATGTCGAGCCCCACATCGCGGAACGATCACGGGAACGGACAGCTTGCTTCAGCAGCGGTGACCCTCGGCCCTCAACGAAAGGGGCGACCCATCCGTGCGCTTACATGCTAGGTGGCTGGTGAAACAAGTCTTGCCCCGTTTCCGTCTCCTACGCCACAAGAAAAGGGTGGTTGCCCCCGCTTTGTGGTGATGGCAATGGCGGCAAACGAGTCGAGCATGAACGCGCGCGTGCGACCTTTGCTCGCCGCGCGCTCGGAAGCATCGTCGTGGCACTGGCGTCGGTATCACACTTCGAGTTGCACTACGCGCGCCTGCTGGGCGTTGGGCGATCATTCGCGTTCCCCTGCGATGCCGCCGGCAATGTCGACGTGGATTCGTTGAGTGAACGCGCGCGCGAGAACTATTTCTTTGCGCGGTCCGCGGTCGGCGTCGAGATGTCCCTGCCCATTGTGCGCGCCGCGCCGCTGCACCCTTCCAGCTGATCGCCGGGACGCCGTCTTCAGGTGTCCGCTTTGCAAAGCTCGACAATCGGCCATCGGTCGGTAGCGGTCGGTGCACGGCGTCAGCTACCGGCGGCGAATTCAACCGGTCAACGCAACGGTGCGGCTGAGCATCTCAGCCGGCCTCTGGTAGCCAAGTGTCTTCCTTGGCCTCTCGTTCAGTTGTCTGGCTACGGCGTTGAGCTTGGTTTGTGAGTAGCTCGAGATGTCGATGCCCTTGGGCAGGTACTGCCTGAGCAGGCAGTTCGTGTTCTCAGACACGCAGACGGTTGTCGACGCGTTGATCAAGGACACGCGCAAGCTGCCCCAGGAGCTGTCCAAGTCCCCCATGTGGGAGCTTCACCGTGCCGGTGTCGGCCCAGCCCGTGTCGATGTGCTTTGAGCAAACTCGTCGCCGGTGCGAAGCTACGCACCCCACCGCCACTGCAAGGCGACCGAGAGAGCCAGCATCCCCATGTTTGCCATAAGCAGGTACACAGCGCGCTGCAGCCAGCGCGTTTCTGCCAGGTCGTAGGCGTCAATGCTGGCGTCCATGGTCAGTTCCACGCAAACGACCGCAGTGAGCGGTCATGGCTGGTCCATGGTGGGCGTTGGGGTACGTGCTTCGACCAGCGAGAGCAATGAGGACATAGCGGCAAAAGGCTGCGGTTCGAGTTTGATCACGGTCCGGCAGCGCCCTCAGTCGTTACTGACGAGCGTTTGCACGCTCACGCGTTGGTATGACCGCTGACGCAATCGTGCGCGTGCAACATCACTGCCGCATCCCCAGAAAGGAGGAAGGGAAGTGCTAAGAGCCACTCTGCGTTGCCGCGGGGCGGAGGCGAGCGCGGCGCGCTCAACACATGAGCTACATTCCGCCCGCTGCGTAACCCATCCATCGACGACGTGGTCGGCGAGGCCTTAGCACTTCGTGTCTCGCACCCCCATGCCCCTGCCGTCGGCGTGCTCGACCTGGTGATCCGCGGACGCGGTCTCTGGCTCGAGGACTTCTTCGAGCACCTGCTGCCGCCGTCGCCGTTCGCGCTGCTCGTGGCCGAGGCGGTGAGCGACTTCTCGCCGCCGAGCGAGTCGCGAGCGCTGACGGGGCCGAACGCCGATGCGCCCGTTCGCGAGGCGATGCTGGCGTCCTACCGGTAATGCGGTGGCCAAGTTCGTCAAACGCTACGGTTGTCGTTGCCGTCGGAGCGCGACGTGCAGGCGACCAGTTGAGTGTGGTCGGGGCTCTCTGGCCAGCCAGACACCTAGACGGTCTGCGTCGCCGACTGTATAGGGTCAGTGAGCGGGCAGGGGCTCAACCTGCGGATGGCGACCCTGCTGGATCACTTCGGGTGCAGTGAACGGTTCACAGCTCAGTGGGGCGACGTCGAGATCGTCGAGGAATTGCAGCATGACGTGCTGAACGGTCTTCGCTCGATGCCTTGCCTTCTTGAGTCGTTTGTAGGCTTCGACCGATCCACTCTCTGTCGCACGCACGCACTCGGAGACTTCTTTGTGTGCAGCCTCGCGCTCGAGGCAAAGGCTGCGCCATAACTGATCCGCGGCATCCAACGTCGTCGCCGTGCCGGTGAACTCGTAGGCTTGCAAGCTCTGCATGCAGCACCCCTCCCTTCCCTCAGCCGTTTGCAGAACTCTACAAGGCGCGAAAGGTGAATGTGTAAAAAGCACATTTCGTTAGCCACCGGCGGTCGTCCTGGCCTTTGAAGCGTGAATTCCGACACTCGCTTGTTGTGCCCACGAGCAGGAAGCTGGGCCCATTCGCGCCGGTGCACCGATTCCGATGCCGGGACTACAACTCACGTGCCATGGTCGCTTCGCTGGCGTACCTCGCTGATGTACATGTCGAGGCAGTCGAGCAGTACGGCTTGCGCCGTGCTCCCGCGATCACACGCTGACCCGCTGTCCGCGGGCCAAGCATGGGCATCGTGAAGCTCCTGCAGAGCCAATACACCGCGACGCAATAGGCGCCCGCGAGGAAGATGCCCCGCAGTAGTGCGAATCTGCGGATCTCGGCTACCGGCGGGTGCCGACCCAAGGTCCGCCGTTGTTCCGCGAGGCACCGGTGCCCCAGGTGCCTGTGAAGCTCTTGCCGTCGGGGCTGAAGTTGAGCACGAAGCCGCCGTTGTCGTCGGGGGCACCGCCCGCCCAATGGCCGGTCAAGACGTTGCCGGCGATCTTCCCAGTCACCTTGCCCCGGCTGCTGCCGGCGTAGGCCCCGGTGACTTCGGCGCCGATCTGGACCAGGTCGAGCACGGCCTGGCCGTCGCCCCACCGCGTGTTCCACGAGCCGCCGAATCGGCCCGCTTGTGCGGCGGCTTGGGTACTCGCGGGAGGGCTGGCCCCGCCCCCCGCGCGTGCGAGGCCGCAGCCGACCGCAGCTACGGTCGCGCGGTCGGCGCCGTCGAAGTCGATGATCATGTGCGTGAACGTCGTGCCGCCCTGTGGCAGGACGACGACGCGCGAGCCGCCTCCGCGGTACTCGGCGCGGTACATGGGCCGCGCCAGACCGTCGCCGCCGATCGCGACCAGCCCTGCGGGGCGGAACTCGATCGTGCCCCGGCCGAGCATCGAATCGCACAGGCCGCCGGTGAGGCCACCGATCATCGCGTTGGCGAGCTGCGCCATCTCAGGCGAGAGGCCGGGCGCGCCGCCCTTGCGCTGGCCGGTGCCGAGCGACTCCCAGCGGCCGAGCAGCGGGTTCTTCTCCGGCGCGAGCGGCGGACGCTGCTGCCAGGTCCGCCGCACCGCCTCCGCCTGCGCTATGTCGCCGGCGGCGCGCGACTGCTGCTGGCGCAGCGCGTCGTCGTACTGCTGGTCGGCCTGCTGCTGGCTCTGCCGTTGCTGGTCGCGCTGCTGCTGCTGGGCCCGCCGCTGCTCGGCCTCCTGGCGCAGCGCGTTGGGGTCCTTGCCGACCTGCTCGGCGGTGGGCGGGCCACCTTGCGCCACCGCGGCCTGCACGGCCAGCCCGAGCAACGGTGCGCCGACGATCCTGCAGAGATGCGATACGTTCATGGGCAACTCTCGACGGTCCCCCGAGACGGCATTGTTCGCAGCACGAGGAAGTCGTTCTACGGGTCTGCCGTTACTGGAGCGTTACCGGCACTCGAGGGCCCGAAGCCGCCGTTTGTAGAAAGTCAGCTTCTGGCCCGGTTGCGGACGTTCAAGTTGAGCTAGGTTTCGACAGACGACTCTTGATGAAGTCGCTCATCGCCTCCAGGCGTCTCCGGCTTGACGAACGATGGCGCAGCCAACGCGTCCTCAGCAACGAGGACGCGCGCACATCCGACCCGCCTGCCAGATGCTGCCTCGGCTGGGTACAGATGTCAGGCGACCGAAGTGCGGCGCCGGCGCCAAAGCTGCCACGATAGGAAGCCCACCACCGCGGCGTTAGCGGCCATCACGACAGCAGTCGCGAGCGTCGGTCGATGCACCATGTGCCGCATTTCGAAGGGGATGTATAGCGCACCGGACAAAGCGCCGAGCCATTTGCCCCATGCGTGCCCATTCCAGAGTCCGAACGCTTCGCACAAGCGCACCAGGACATAGCCGGAGACGGCAAGTACCAGGGACCTCTGGTTGGCGCCGAGCAATTGATCGACGTCATGTAGAGCTATGGCCGGATAGTGCGCCCCAGGGTCCAGCCCGATGTGACCAATCAACGACGCCGCAAGACGGTGGAGGTCGTGATGCAGCAGGCTTAGGAAGCCCAGGCCAGCGGCCAGCGCGACAGTGCCCTTGATGGCCTCGAAAGCCGCGATGGCGCGCAGGGCTCGCCGTTGCGCGCCGCTCGGCCTCGAACCGGCGGTGTCGGAGTCCATTGCTGCCTCCTGATTGTGTGCAGGCCGAGTCGAGCGCGCGCCGCGACAGTCAGCGCGTCGGCCGCGTCAGGTAGACGCCTTCGCGGCCGACGATTGGCTGGCGCGTCGGCATGAAGATCGTGCACTCGTCGAGCGGCGAGCGGATCTCCTCGTCGCCGTCGGTGGCGATCAGCTCGCCTTTCGCGAACGTTTCGAAGCCGATCACCGGCCGTGCGAAGCGGAACTCCGCGTGCTTGACAACGTGCGTGCGCAGCAGCTCGAAACGCCGCGGCGGCCGCGCAGGGGGCGACACCACGCGATCGATGAGTTTGAAGTGGCCGAGCACGTTGAGCGCAACGTCAGTGGCCAATTCGGCGCTCGATTGCTTGAAATGCTGGCCGCACTCGACGACCAAGGCGCTCCCCTTGCCGTCCGCGCGGCCATGCGCGCCGTACTGAGTGATCGGCGTTCCCGAGCCGAGCCCGGGCTGCATCACTAGGTGCACGTCGGGGAGCGGCAGGGTGGTCGCTACCGCGGCATTGCGCTCGAACGCCGGGTAAACCCAGAACGGCACGACGTCTTGGCTTGTCGAGTGAATGTCGAGGATGTGATCAGCTGCGGCGATCGCCGGCCGCATCGCCCGGGCTCGGCGCAGCTCGACGCTGTCTTCGCTGCCGTCGAGCTGCGCCGCCGACCAGATGCGGTTCAGGTTGTGCGTGATCTGCCTGTTGTCGAATGGCCGCTCCGGGTCAAAGCTCTCGTAGGCGGCGACGTTGCCGAAGCTGAGCGTCAGCGTCCCAACCTTCGGCCGCACGTCGCTCTCGAGCAGATGGCAGACGGCGACCATGCCGCACAACTCGTTGCCGTGCGTGATGCCGTTGATCAGCACGTGCGGGCCGGGCTTGCCCGACTCGAAGCGATGCACGTAGTCGATGCCGGTGTTCCCGGCGCGGTAGGGGGTGAGGTCGCGTGGCAGGACCTCGAAGGCGGAAGGGTTCATGCCAACGATTTTGCGACGCCCGGACCGGCGTCAGCTTAGGGGCGCATGCCCCCGGTGTCTTGTACCATCCCCTTCGGTCGAAGAGCGGGGCCACACCTTGTGCATCTACCGAAGCGGCGCGTCCGCGGCTTGGCGCGCGAGCGCATCGCGCTGCTAGCGATTCAGCATCGCCTCCCGTCGATGTTCATTTTCAAGACCTATGTGTACGCCGGTGGGCTCATGTCGTACGGCGTGGACTACGAAGCGGTGCAGGGCAAGTGGCGCGTTATGTGGTCAAGATCCTCGGCGGCGCGAAGCCGTCGGAACTGCCGATCGAGCAACCTGACAAGTTCGAGATGGCGATCAACCTCAAGACGGCGCGCTCGATCGGTTTCAACGTGTCGCCGTCGTTGCTGCTGCGAGCTGACGAAGTGATTCAGTAGTTCGGTTACGCGCCGGAGCGCCGATGCGTCGGCTCGCCGGCAATGGCTCGGTGCCATGAGTCAACCTCGTGGCGCCGGCGGTAAGGACATCGATGCGATGGCTCGTAACCGTTCGCGCGCAAGCTCCTCTTCCGGCTGCGACGCGCTTTCCGACCGCACTAGTCCGCCTTGATCTGGTTGTCCCGCGCGACCGCGGTCCACTGCGGAATTTCACTGGCGATCACGCGGGCAAACTCCTCCGGCGTACCACCTTCGGGCTCGATGCCGAGTTGCGTCATGCGCTCTCGCACGTCGGGCAGCTTGACGATACGAGCCACCTCGGTCTGGAGTTTCTTCACGATCGGCGGCGGCGTGCCGGCCGGCGCGAGCAAGCCACTCCACAACGTGATCTGCAGGTCGATGCCCTGCTCGGTCATCGTCGGCACTTCGGGCAGTTGCGGCATGCGCTTGCCGGAGGTCACTGCCAGAGCCCGCAACAGGCCACCCTTGATCGGCCCGGTGGCGGGGCCGGAGTCGACCAATGTCATCAGCACCTGGCCGGCCACCACCGCGTTGACCGAGTCGGCACTGCCCTTGTATGGAATGTGCTCGGCGACGATGCCGGTCTTGCTCTTCAGCAGCTCGGTGGCGAGCTGGAACGAGGCCGCGCTCGAGCCGTAGTTGCTCTTGCTCGGCTGCTGCTTGGTGTGGTCGATCAGATCTTTCAGCGTGCGCAGCGGTCCCTGGCCCTGCACCACCAGGATCAACGGGAAGCTGCCGACCATCGACACCGGGGCCAAGTCGCGCGTCGGCGAATACGGCAGCTTGCTGTACAGCGCGGGATTGAACACGATGGGACCGCTGGCGCCCATCAGCAAGGTGTAGCCGTCAGGTGCGGCCTTGGCCACCGCCTCGGTGCCGATAATCGCCGCGGTGCTCGGCCGGTTCTCTACCACCACCTGCTGGCCGAAGGTCTCGGCCATCTTCTGCGCCAGCAGGCGCGCCAGGATGTCGTTGGCGCCGCCCGGCGAGTAACCGACGACGATCCTGATCGGCTTGTTCGGGTAGTCGGCGGTCTGCGCCGCCAACGGCACCGCGGTCACGGCAAGCGCGAACGCGGCGAGCGCGCGCAGGCACAGGTGGCGATTCATGCGGTCGTCTCCTTGCAGATTCTCATGGGTGTGGCGTCGACTCGCGCGTCACAGCGGACTGACGGCCACGTTCAGCACCGCGGCCTGGCCGCGATCCACGGCCGCGATGCAGCGCTCGATCGCATCGGGCAACTCGGCCGGGTCGCGCACCGCCTCGCCGTGCGCGCCGAACGCTTGCGCCACCTGCTCGAAGCGCCGCTGCTCGCCGCCCAGGCGCGCATGGAACTCGTCGCTACGCGCCGCCTCGCCCGAAGGATGCACCCGCAGCACCGCATCCTTCACCGCCTGCCAGCCGCCGTTGTCGAGCACCACGGTGAAGATCGGCAAGCCGTATTGCTGTGCCACTGCATAGACCGCGGTGGGCGCGCTGAAGTGAAAGCTGCCGTCGCCCACGATCTGCAGCACGCGTGATTGCGGGCGCGCCAGCTTGGCGCCCAGCGCCAGTCCACCGCTGAAGCCCAGCCCACCGCCCGCACAGCCGAGCAGCGTGCCCGGCTGCGTGCGCACGATCTGCTGCAGCACCGCGGGCGAATTGCGGATCGCTTCGTTGACGACGACGTCGTCGCGCGCGATCGCGTGGCTGAGCAGCGCGCACAGGTGCTGCGGGGCGATCGCGCGCACCGCACCCG
>DASTZF010000429.1:0-52426 GCA_035764445.1 Burkholderiaceae bacterium | reverse complement strand
CGACCTTGACCTGGCGCAACGCACCATCCGCGTTCTTGTAGCGATAGAAGAACACCCGCTGATCGTGGACGCGCCGCACACGTAGGCCCCGGTGCTCAGGGTCAGCCAGCTCGTCGCCTGGCTTCATCGCCTTGATGGCTGCCGGCGACAATGACTTGCCTGCCAGCGTTGGACTTCCCCCAGGGCCGCGCTTTGCGGGCAGTGTAGTTTTTTGGTGGTCGGGCTTGCTCACGGTGTAGTTCCTGTCGGTGTGTGAGCAGAAATCTACACCAAACCTACACCGAACAGCAAAGCGAGATCAGACAAATCTGGACAGCATTTCACAAGGCAGTTGACCGCAGTGAGTCAGAAAAACATTGAGGGACAGTCGCTTACGGAATTGATTCCCAGTCCAATCAAGGACTTGGCACGGACCCCTTTGAGTGACCATACCCCCATGATGCAGCAGTACCTTCGCATCAAGGCCGAGCACCCGGACATCCTCGTGCTCTACCGGATGGGCGATTTCTACGAGCTCTTCTACGACGACGCGCGGCGCGCGAACAGGTTGCTCGACATCACGCTGACGTCGCGCGGGGTCAGCGCCGGGGAACCTGTGGTGATGGCCGGCGTGCCGGTGCACGCGCTCGAGAGCTACCTCGCCAAGCTGATCAGGCTCGGTGAGTCGGTGGCCATCGCCGAGCAGGTTGGCGACGTCGCCACCGCCAAGGGTCCGGTCGAGCGCCGCGTGACGCGTGTCGTCACGCCAGGCACCGTCACCGACAGCGAGTTGCTCGCCGAGCGCTGCGACACCACGCTGCTCGCGCTGACCCTTGACCCGCGGGGGCAGCGTTGCGGCCTCGCCTGGCTGAGCCTGGCCAGCGGTCGCTGCTCGCTCGCGCAATCGTCGCTCGACGAATTGCCATTGTGGCTGTCGCGCATCGAGCCTGCCGAAGTGCTGCTCGATCGGGCCGACGTGCCGGGCGCACTGCAGGCCCACGCGGCAGCGCGCACCGTACGGCCGGCGTGGCAGTTCGACGCCGCGCTGGGGCGTCGCAAGCTGTGCGAGGCGCTGAAGGTCGCGCACCTCGGTGGCTTCGGCGCCGAGGACTGTCTGCTCGCGCACGCGGCTGCGGCCGCGCTGCTCTCATATGCCGCGCGCACGCAGGGCAGCGCGGCGGTCCACGTGGTCGAACTCGGAGTCGAGCGCGGTGGCGAGCTGATCGAGTTGCCTCCCACCACGCTGCGTAACCTCGAAATCACGCAGACGCTGCGCGGCGAGTCAGCGCCGACGCTGTTGTCGCTGCTCGACGGCTGCGCCACCGGCATGGGCAGCCGAGCGCTGCGCCACTGGCTGACGCACCCGCCGCGCGCGCGCGACACAGCGATCGCCCGCCTGCGAGCGATCGACTCGTTGTCGGCCGCTGACCTCGCCTCGCTGTGCGACGCGCTGAGTGGCGTCAGCGACGTCGAACGCAGCACCGCCCGACTGGCGTTGCGGCAAGTGCGGCCGCGCGAGCTCGCCGGGCTGCGCGCCACGCTGCAGGGGCTGCCGCGCCTGAGGTCGTTGACGCCGGACGGCGCCGAGTTGCTGGCAGCGATCCACGCTGCGCTGCGGCCCGACGAGGCCATCCTCGCGCGTCTGCGCACGACGCTGGCCGACGACCCCGCCGTGCAACTGCGCGACGGCGGTGTGATCGCCAGCGGCCACGACCCCGAACTCGACGACCTGCGCGCCATCGGCGAGAACGGCGACGCCTACCTCCTCGCGCTCGAGGTGCGCGAGCGGGCCCGCACCGGCATCGGCAACCTGCGCGTGCAGTTCAACCGGGTGCACGGTTACTACATCGAGGTGACCAGCGGCCAACTCGACAAGGTACCCACCGACTATCAGCGTCGCCAGACGATGAAGAACGCCGAGCGGTTCATCACGCCGGAGCTCAAGGCGTTCGAGGACAAGGCACTGGCGGCCGAGGAGCGCGCCCTGGCGCGCGAGCGGTTGCTGTGGGAGCGCCTGCTCGACGCGCTGGCGCCACACGTGGCCGAGCTGGCGGCGCTGGCGCGCGCGCTCGCCCAACTCGACGCGCTGGTCAACCTCGCGCAGCGCGCGCGCTCGCTGCGCTGGTGCGCGCCGCAATTCGTCAGCCATCCGTGCATCGACATCCAGCGCGGCCGCCATCCGGTGGTCGAGGCACGGCTCGCCGAGACTCAGGGCCAGCCCTTCATCGCCAACGACTGCCGGCTCGACGCGCGCACCCGCGTGCTGATCATCACCGGCCCCAACATGGGCGGCAAGAGCACCTACATGCGCCAGGTCGCGCTGATCGTGCTGCTGGCGTCGATCGGCTCGCACGTGCCGGCGGCGTCGTGCACGCTGGGGCCGATCGACGCCATCCACACGCGCATCGGCGCGGCCGACGATTTGGCCAACGCGCAGTCGACCTTCATGGTCGAGATGACCGAGGCGGCAGCGATCGTGCACGCTGCCAGCGAGCAGTCGCTGGTATTGATGGACGAGGTCGGCCGCGGCACCTCGACCTTCGACGGCCTGGCGCTCGCCTCGGCGATCGCCAGCCAACTGCACGATCGCAACCGCGCCTTCACGCTGTTCGCGACGCACTACTTCGAGCTCACCGAGTTCCCGGCGCGCCACGCGCACGCATTGAACGTTCACGTGTCGGCCGCCGAATCGGGACACGACGTGGTGTTCCTGCACGAGATCGAGGCCGGACCGGCGAGCCGCAGCTACGGCGTGCAGGTGGCGCGGCTGGCAGGCATGCCTGATCGCATCGTGCGGCAGGCGCGCGCGACGCTGGAGGCACTGGAGGCGCAGTCGCGCGCCGGGCAGGCGCAGGTCGACCTGTTCGCGGCCCCGACCGCCGAGCCGATGCGCGAGCCCGGCCCGGTGGAGCGGGCGCTGGCGCAACTACAGCCTGATACGCTGTCGCCGCGCGAGGCCCTGGAGGCGCTGTACCGCTTGAAGGCTTTGCAGAAGGACCCGCCATGACCTATTGCATCGGCATCCGTGTCAACGCCGGCCTGGTGTTCCTGTCGGATTCGCGCACCAACGCCGGTGTCGATCAGATCAGCACCTTCCGCAAGATGATGATCTACGAGCGCCCGGGCGACCGCTTCATGGTGATGCTGTCGGCCGGCAACCTGTCGATCTCGCAGTCGGTGCGCGAACTGCTGCAGGTCGAGAAGATCGACAACGGGCCCAACGAGCCGCCGCTGACGATCTGGAATGCGCAAAGCATGTTCGACGCCACGCGTGTGCTGGGTGCCACCGTGCGCCGCGTCTACGCCGAGGACGGCACGGCGCTGAAGAATGCCGGCGTCGAGTTCAACACGTCGATGATCTTCGGCGGCCAGATCCGCGGCGAGGCGATGCGCTTGTTCCAGGTGTACTCGGCGGGCAATTTCATCGAGGCGACGCGCGAGACCTGCTATTTCCAGATCGGCGAGTCGAAATACGGCAAGCCGGTGCTCGACCGTCTGATCACGCCGATAACGCCGCTGGAGACCGCCGCCAAGTGCGCACTGGTGTCGATGGACTCGACGCTGAAGTCCAACCTTGGCGTCGGTCTGCCGTTGGACCTGCTGGTCTACCAGCACGGCGAGTTCGCCACCGACCGCCTTGTCTGCATCGACGAGCGCAACCCGTACTTCCAGATGATCCGTAGCACGTGGGGCCAGCGGCTGCGCGAGGTGTTCGACAGCCTCGAAGACCCGCGCTGGGACGGCGGCGAGACCCAACACCCGCTGCGGGTCAGTTCCGAGCGCTACGAGCCGATGCCCAAGATCGCGCACCCCAGCGAGAAGATCGTCTGAGCTGGCGCGGCGCGGTCGTCAGGGCTTTCCCCGGAGCGTCAGCCAGCCCCTGGCCTAGCACCACTGCGTACACTGCGCGCAGCCCCGATCTTCCGGGTCGACAACTGACCAAACATTCCCATGAAGAAGACCGCCCTCGCCGTTTTGGCCGCCTGCGTGGCCACCGCCCCCCACGTGCTGGCTGCCGATACCAAGCCCTCGCCAAAGAAACGCGTGGTGCTTGATATGTCGAGCGAGGCGCTGATCGACTCGGCTGACGCCACGGCGCTGGTCAGTCAAGCGATCCCAGCGGCCGTCTGGAAGGTCTACCCGCCAGGAAAATGGGGCGTCTTCAGCCAGGTCATCGGCGGCTTCACGTCAGACAAGATCTGTGTCGTCACCGCTCGCGTAATGCTGGCGCCGCTGACCGTCACCAACGGAATCATCATGCGTCCGGCGTCACGTGCCGCCGCTTACGATGCCAAGGTCAACGCAACCGAAGACGAGTGCCGGGCGATAGCGCGCGCCAAGCTGAAGGAAGCCACCGAGTCTGTCGTCTCGAGCCTGGTCAAGTCCTGACGGGGCGAGGGACAGGCAAAGAGCCGCAGGGGCAAGGGCGGCCTTGCCTTGTTCGGCGGCCGCGCCATCACAATGGCCCGGACTGCGGCCCCAAATGGCCCTTGATGGCCGACCATTGTCGGCCAACCATCGTGGCCATTGTGGACACCCGTGCCGCGCCAACGTGGTCCACCGCGCAGGTGCCGCCCGCAACGGCGCCCGCGGTGCCGCGTTGCGTGGTCGGCCTGTGTGACGACGCACTGGCGGCCAGCGCCTGGTTCGCGGCCCTCGCGGGCGAGGGCCTTGACTTGCGCTGCTACCTGCTCGACGCGCTCGTCGGCCGCCACGAGCAGGCCGCGCCCGCCGCCTGGGTGTTGCACCTGGCGCATGGCCTGCCGGCCCAGCTGCCGCGGCTGCGCGAATTGCACGCGGCGTCGCCGCGCCTGCCGCTGCTTGCCGTGTGCGTGGGTCTGCGCGATCTCGACCATGTGCTGGCGCTCGAGATGGGCGCCGACGATGTGATCGACGCGACGCTGCCGGCTCCGGTGGTGGCCGCGCGACTGCGCGCGCTGTGGCGGCGTTGCGAGTCGGCCGACGACGCGCCGCAGCCCGAGTGGCTCAGCTTTGGTGCGTTGCATCTGCAGCGCCGCGAGCGGCGCACGCTGCTCGGTCAGCGGCCGCTGGCGCTGACCGACGGCGAGTTCGAAGTGCTGTGGCTGCTCGCGCTGCGTGCCGGCCACGCGGTGCCGCGGGCCGACCTGGTGCGCCGGTTGCGCGGCCTCGAGTACCAGCGCGACGATCGCTCGATCGACTGCCGCATCTACCGGATCCGCGCCAAGCTGGGTGACACCGACCCCGCATCGCGGCGCATCCGCACCGTGCGCAACAGCGGCTATCTGTTCTCCCCGCTGCCCTGGTGAGCGGCGCGCCCGAACTCGCGCAGCACGCGGCCGATCACGCGCAGCGCCTGTTCGATCGCCGCTGGGGCGAACGCGCCGTAGCCAAGCACCAAGCCATTCCACGGCCGCGGGTTCCAGCAAGCCGACGACAGCGCGATCGCCATCACGCCTTGCTCGCGGATGCGGCGCATCACCTCCATGTCGCTCACCGGGGGCGGCAAGTGCAGGCAGACGTGGGTTCCCGCCGCCGTCGGCCCGAGCTGCGCCCACGTTGGCAGATGGCGCGCCGCGGCATTCAGCAGCGCGTCGCGCCGCTGGCGCGACACGTGGCGCAGCAGCCGCAGATGGTTGCTCATGTGGCCCTCGTCGATGAAAGCGGCCATGGCGATCTGCAGCGACGCGTTGGTGTGGTCACCCAGCAACCCGCGCATCGCGACGAACACCTCGACCAGGCGCTCGGGCACCACCAGGTAGGCCAAGCGCAGCGACGGGAACATGACGCCCTCGAAGGTACCCATCAGCAGCACGCGATCGGAGCGGTCCATCGACTGGAAAGCCACCGGCGCGGCGCCGTCGTGCGCGATCTCGTCGTTGAAGTTGCCCTCGATGACCCAGGCACCGCTCTCGTCGGCCCATTGCAGCAGCTCGGCGCGACGCGCGCTGTCGGTGCGCACGCCGAGCGGAAACTGCGTGAGCGGATGCAGGTACACCGCGGCCGCGTCGGGCGCCGCCGCGCGGCCGGCCGCCACATCGAGACCGCGCGCATCGAGCGGGACACCCACCACCTGCGCTCGCAGCACCTGGAACAGCGACACCAGGCTGGCGTGTCCGGGGTCCTCGAGCCAGACTTTGTCGCCCGGCTCGAGCAGCACGCGACCGATCAGCTCGATCGCCTGCATCGGACTGTTGAGCACCAGCACCTGCTGCGGCGAGCACAGCGTCGCGCGCGTCAACGACAGGTGGCGCGCGATCGCCTCGCGCAGAGCCGGCAGGCCGGCGGCCGGGCCGTAGCTCAGATGCGGCCGGTACTCCTCGGCGAGCGCCCGCTGCATCAGGCGCCGCCAGGTCGCCAGCGGAAACTGCTCGATCATCGGCGCGCGCGGGAACAGCGGCATCGGCGTCAGCAACACGTGCGGCAGCTCGAGCTGCCTCGGCTTGCCCAGGTAAACGGAAAACCGGGTCAGCACCTGCTGCGCGGACCGGGTCGGTGGCCGCAGCACGCGCGGCGTGTCCGGCTGAAACTCGGGTTGTGGCCGCCGCGTCACGTAGGTGCCATCGCCGACCCGCCGCTCGAGATAGCCCTCGACCTGCAGCTGCGCGAACGCCTCGTCAACCGCGCCGCGCGCCACACCCCAGTCGGCGGCGAGCTGCCGTGCCGATGGCAGACGTGCGCCGGGCATCAGCACGCGGCGATGGATCGCATCGAGCACCGTCTGGTACACCTGCAAGCGACGCGACACCCGCTCCGACGGCTGGCGGATCAGCGGCTGGATCAGGACACCTGATGCTTGCTTGACCACAATGCCGGAGGTGTGAAGATGCGCCGCCAATTTAGTCGCAGTGCGCGACGAACTGCGGCAGGATGCGACGGGATGCGACTCCCGATGTCCCAACGGCGCCCGCAGTGGAATGGCTGAACGACGAGGGCCACAATGGTTCTTGTGGACCGAGCGGCCACGACCCATCATCGCCCGGATCATGGGCTATCACCGCGAACCCTGGGTTTCCGGTGCCGCGCGCGCGGCCCCTGATGCATGGTCGCCACCGGCGCACCTGGTGCTGATGGTGGCGCACCAGCGCGCACCGCAGCGCGGCCTGCTGGACTGCCTGGCCCAGCGCGGCTTGCGCTGCATCTGGGTCGACGGGCTGGACGAGGTCGATCGTGTGGCCGATCAAGTGGTGCCCGATGCCATCGTCTACGACGCACAGGCCGACGGCGTGCCGCTGCCGGCCGCGCTGAGCCAGCTGCGCCGCTGGTTCGCTGGCTCGCTGCTGGTGCTCGATGGCTCGCACGGCGACGTCGACGAGATCGTCGCGCTCGAGCTCGGCGCCGACGGATTGCTGGCGCACCCGGTCAACCCGCGGCTGCTGCGCGCGCGCCTGGAAACGCTGCTGCGCCGGCGCACGGGCGGCGAGCCGCCGGCAGCGGCGGGGGATGCGGAGCCCGAGCTGCCGGCCGGGTGGCACCTCGACGCCGTGCACAACCGTCTGCAGCGCGGCGCGCAATCGGTGGCGCTGAGCGGCGGTCTGGCGCACCTGCTGCGCTGCCTGGCGTTGCATGCAGGCCGCGTGGTACCGCGCGCCGAACTGCACGGTCAGGTGTGTGCGCCGCAATCGGACCTGCGCGCGCGCAGCATCGACGTTTACGTCCACCGTTTGCGCCAACGGCTGCAGGCCGCCGGCGTGCACGACCTGGCGATCGACGCCGTGCGCGGCCGCGGCTTCGTGCTGCGCAGTGCGGCGCCAGGCGCCGCAGCCCCGCCCCACACTGCCCGCCCCACGGCCGGCGCCTACTTGAACGCGTAGGTCAGCCCGACATAGACGAAGCGGCCGCGCGGGTCGCCATAGGTGTTGTCGTAGCCACCCTGGAAGCCGGTCTGGCCGCCGGCGTTGCTGTACGGCGGTGGACGGTCGAATAGGTTGCGGATACCGCCGCGCAGCGTCAGCGACTTGATGCCGCTGTAGCGCACCTGCAGGTCATAGGTTTCGTAGGCACCGACGTGGCGCAGCGGGTCGGTCGGCGCGGCGTTGGTCGCTGGCAGGTCCCAGTAGTGCTTCTGGAAGTTCTGCGCCAGAGTCGCACCCCAGGGCCCGAGTTGCCAATCGAGCGCCAGGTAGTGCTTCCAGCGCGGGATCACCCCGCCGGTGGCGGAGTTGACCTGGTCGATGCCACCGGTGAAGGTGCCATCGGGATTCTGCGTCTCGTACTTGGTGAAGTAGGTGCCGGTGATCGAGGCGCTGAACTTGCCGGCATCCGTGGTGGCGATCGACCAGCGGCCATCGAGGTCGATGCCAGCGACGTGCGTTTCGCCGAGGTTGAGGTTGGTCTGATTGATCGACACGATCGGTCCTGGCAGCGTCGGAAAAGCCGGGTCCACCGGGCCGCGCGTCACCAGATAGCCGTACTTGTTGAGGTCGCCGAGGATGGTCGACGCGGTGACGCCGTTGACGATGGTGTCCTTCAGGTTGATCTTGAAGGCGTCGAGCGCCAGCGACGTGTTGCTGGTGGGCGCCAGCACGATGCCCAGCGTCGCGTTGGTCGATGTCTCGGGCCTGAGGTCAGGATTGCCGCCGTTGATGGTCGTGAACTGCGTCGAGCAGTCGGTGCGGCTGCCGGTCACCGGGCAGCGGATCGGGTCGTTGGTGCCCGCGGGCGTCACGTTGTTGGTCAGCGGCAGGTACAGGTCCTGCAAGCTCGGCGCGCGAAAGCCCTTGCCGATCGCGCCGCGGAACAGAAGCGACGGCAGCGGCTGCCAGCGCGCGCTGGCCTTCGGCGTGGTCGAGCTGCCGACGCCCTGGTAGTTGTCGAAGCGCACCGCCACGTTGAGCTCCAGTCCCGTGGCCACCGGCATGTTCAGCTCACCGAACGCTGCCTCGACATCGCGTGACTTGTCGGTGACCAAGAGATTGCCACCGTAGCCTGCGATGTCGCCGGTCTGGATGATCGGATCGGGGTCGAACAGGAACTTCTCTTTGCGGTACTCGGCGCCGAGCGCCAATGCCATGGCACCGCCACCGAGGCCCATCAGCTCGCGCGATGCCCTGCCCTGCACGCCACCCAGCTCCGACTTGATGCGGAAGGCGTCGCCGGTGAAGTTGGTGGCGCGCAGCGCCGCGTCGACGTCGGGCGCGTTGGGGCCCCAGAAGTTGACGTTGCCACTGTTGAGGATAGGTAGGATCTGGCTCAGCGCCGGATAGCCGTCATTGACCTGTTCGCGCACCTTGCTCGCGCTGTACAGCAGTGCGGTCTCGTAGTCCCAGCCGCTGTAGTCGCCGCGCGCGCCGAGCACGAGACGCGGCGCCTCGGCGATGTCGGTGAAGTCGCGGTTGCCGTTGACGTTGGCCCGGTAAAGGATCGAGATCGGCACCAGCGGGTTGCCGGCACCGACCAGTGCCTGCACGGTGCTGGTCGGATAGAACGAGCTGCCCGGAAAGATGATGATCGTCGACGAACCCGGCGTCGTCCCGGTCGGCGTACCGGCGAGTCCGCCGGGCGCATTCGGCGGGTACAGGCCGTTGTACGGCGGCACGTTGAACAGTGGGTGGTTCGACGGCAGTGCAAACAGCTCCGAGATCGGCACCGGCTGGATGATCGTGCGCTGCTTGTTGCGGTTGTACGAGGCCTCGGCGAACAGCTCGACATTGTTCGACAGCGCGAAGCGCGCCGTCGCGTACAGGCTGGTGCGCTCGGACTCCGGGATCAGCGTCACCAGCGGCGAGGGATCGAACGCGCAGAAGCCGCTGCCGGTGAGGAACGGGCTGTCGAACGAATAGGGCCCCGGGCACGCCGGCGCGCTGGCGTTGCCGCCGTTGCCCGAGCCGTCGAGCAGCAGGAAGTTGGCCGGGAACGTGTTGAACGACGTGGTGTCGTTGTTGGCGTCGACGTTGTAGCCACGCGAAGCGAAGGCGCGGTCGCGGCCGACCAGCGCGCCCTCTTTCTGATACGACGCCGACACCATGACGTTGAATTTGTCGCTGACAATGTCGCCCGCACCCCACGTGACCGTGGCGCGCTTGAAGTTGGCGCCGCCTTGGGTGGTGTCGCCATAGTCGGCCGTCAGCTCGAGGCCCGTGAAGTCCCGGCGCAGAATGAAGTTGACGACACCGGCGATGGCGTCGGAGCCGTAGATCGCCGAGGCGCCGTCCTTCAGCACCTCGACGCGCTCGATCGCCGAGATCGGGATCGAATTGACATCCACCGACACCGAATCGCCGACGAAGCCGATGCCGTACGGCGCGACACGCCGCCCGTTGATCAGCACCAGCGTGCGCAGCGAAGTCAGCCCGCGCAGCGAGATGCCCGACAGGCCACCGGTGGTAGCCCCCGACGCCGACGAGTTGACGGTGGCGCCCGAACTGGTCATCGCGCTCACCGTCTGCAGCAGCTGCTCGACATTGACGGCGCCGGTGGCTTCGATCTCCTTGCGCGTGATCACCTGCACCGGCAGCGCCGTCTCGGCGTCGGTGCGCTTGATCGACGAACCGGTGATCTCGACGCGCTGCGGTGTGTCCTGCGCCAGCGCGCCGAGGCCCGGCATCGACACGGTGGCCGCGCACAGCACGCGGCACGCCCACGCGGTGGGACGCATGCGTGAAACCATTTCGTCGCTCCTCGTTCGAATCGCCGACGGCTGCGCTCGGCGTTGTGTCCGGCGGATCGCGACCAAAATCTAGGCAGTCGCGGGCGCGACGATCGAAGCAAAGCGTCACCGCGCTGCGACGTCGCGTGACGCGTCTGCGACGCGGCGCCTAGAAAGGCGATCGGGTGTCGCAAGCGCAACCGATGCGACGCAATGCGACGCGACGATGGGCTTGCGTGCTTACCCTCGGTGTGGCAGCGCGCCGACAGCTGCCACGGGTGGCGCGGGGTGCAGCCGGCGCGCGCCGAGGCTGCAAAAGGTCGATCGATATAATCGCGCTTTACCACCAGGCCGAAAACGTGTTGCGCGGCAGCGCGTCCAAGGCCGTACGACATGACCAAGTACGTGTTCGTCACCGGTGGCGTGGTGTCTTCGCTCGGCAAGGGCATCGCGTCGGCCTCGCTCGCGGCCATCCTCGAGTCGCGGGGCCTCAAAGTCACCCTGATCAAGCTCGACCCGTACCTCAACGTCGACCCGGGCACGATGAGCCCGTTCCAGCACGGCGAAGTGTTCGTCACCGACGACGGTGCCGAGACCGACCTCGACCTCGGTCACTACGAGCGCTTCATCTCGACCAAGATGAAGCGCTGCAACAATTTCACCACCGGTCAGATCTACAAGAGCGTGCTCGAGAAAGAGCGCCGCGGCGACTACCTCGGCAAGACTGTGCAGGTGATCCCGCACGTCACCAACGAGATCCAGGAGTTCATCCGCCGCGGCGCCGGAGTCGGCAGCCCCGACGAGGCGCAGGTAGCGATCTGCGAGGTCGGAGGCACGGTGGGCGACATCGAGTCGCTGCCGTTCCTCGAGGCGGTGCGCCAGCTGAGCCTGAAGCTCGGACCGGCGCACACCGCGTTCGTGCACCTGACCTACGTGCCCTGGATCGCCACCGCCGGGGAACTCAAGACCAAGCCGACCCAGCACACGGTGCAGAAGCTGCGCGAGATCGGCATCCAGCCCGACGCGCTGCTGTGCCGCGCCGACCGTCGCATCCCCGACGAGGAGCGCGACAAGATCTCGCTGTTCACCAACGTGACGACGCCGGGCGTGATTTCGATGTGGGACGCGGACACCATCTACAAGGTGCCGCGCATGCTGCACGAGCAGGGGCTCGACGAGCTGATCTGCATGAAGCTGCAGCTGCTGACCCGCCCAGCCGACCTGAAGCGCTGGGACAAACTCGTGTACGAAGTCGAGCATCCCAAGACCACGGTGCGCATCGCGATGTGCGGCAAGTACACCGACCTGTCGGATTCGTACAAGTCGCTCAACGAGGCGCTGCGCCACTCCGGCGTGCACAACCACGCGCGCGTCGACATCGAGTACGTCGACTCCGAGACGCTGAATGCGGCCACGGTGGGCCAGCTGGCGGCTTTCGATGCCGTGTTGGTACCCGGCGGCTTCGGCAAGCGCGGCATCGAGGGCAAGATCCTGGCCGCGCAGTACGCGCGTGAGCACCGCATCCCCTACCTCGGCATCTGCCTGGGGATGCAGGTGGCGTCGATCGAGATCGCGCGCCACAAGGCGGGCCTGGAGCGCGCCAACTCCACCGAGTTCGAGCCCGACACGCCGCACCCGGTGATCGCGCTGATCGAGGAGTGGCAGGATCGCGACGGTTCGATCCAGAAGCGCACCGCGCAATCCGACCTCGGCGGCACGATGCGCCTGGGCTCGCAGAGCTCCGACGTCAAGCCCGGCACCTTGGCGCATCGCATCTACGGCAACGTGGTGACCGAACGGCACCGCCATCGCTACGAGGCCAACCAGCACTACCTCGACCGGCTGCAGGCCGCCGGCCTCGTGATCTCGGCGATCACGCAGCGCGAGAAGCTGACCGAGATCGTCGAACTGCCGCAGTCGGTGCACCCGTGGTTCGTCGGCGTGCAGTTCCACCCCGAGTTCAAGAGCACGCCGTGGGACGGGCACCCGCTGTTCATCAGCTTCGTGCAGGCGGCGCTGGCGCACAAGGCCGCGCGCGAAGGCACGACGCAGCACCCGCAGAGAGCTGCGGCGTGAGGGCCGGCAAGCGATGAAGCTGTGCGGCTTCGAGGTCGGGCTGAACCGGCCGCTGTTCGTGATCGCGGGCCCGTGCGTCGTCGAATCCGAGCAGCTGCAGCTCGAGGTGGCCGGCCGCCTGAAGGAAATCACCGGCGAGCTGAAGATCCCGTTCATCTTCAAGTCGAGCTACGACAAGGCCAACCGCTCCAGCGGCACGTCGTACCGCGGTCCCGGCATGGACAAGGGCCTCGAGATCCTGGCCAAGGTCAAGCGCGAATTGAAGGTGCCGGTGCTGACCGACGTCCACACCGAAGGCGAAGTGCCTACGGTCGCCCAGGTGGTCGACGTGCTGCAGACGCCCGCCTTCCTGAGCCGGCAGACCGACTTCATCCGCACGGTCGCGCAAAGCGGCAAACCGGTCAACATCAAGAAGGGCCAGTTCCTCGCGCCGCACGACATGAAGAACGTGATCGACAAGGCGCGCGCGGCGGCCCGCGAGAAGGGCCTGCCGGAAGACAGCTTCCTGGCCTGCGAGCGCGGCGCGAGCTTCGGCTACAACAACCTGGTGTCGGACATGCGCTCGCTGGCGATCATGCGCGAGACCGGCGCGCCGGTGGTGTTCGACGCCACGCATTCGGTGCAGTTGCCCGGCGGCCAGGGCACGAGCTCGGGTGGTCAACGCGAGCACGTGCCGGTGCTGGCGCGCGCAGCGGTGGCCGTAGGCATCGCGGGTATCTTCATGGAGACCCACCCCGACCCCGCGAAGGCCCTTTCCGATGGCCCCAACGCGGTGCCGCTGAAGCACATGCGCGCGCTGCTCGAGCAGCTGGTCGCGCTCGACCGCGTGGTCAAGCAACAACCCCTGCTGGAGAATGACTTCTCCTGCTGAATGCGCAAGGAAACCGAATGGCCGTTGCCTACCTGATCGTCGAGATGCACATCACCGACCCCGAGGGCTACAAGGCCTACATGGCGAAGGCGCCGGCCGCCGTGAAGGAAGCGGGCGGTGAATACCTGGTGCGTGGCGGCCAGCACGAGACGCTCGAGGGCGACTGGCAGCCGCACCGGGTGGCGATGCTGCGCTTCCCCAGCTACGAGAAAGCCAAGGCGTTTTACGACGGCGCGCACTACACCGAAGTGCGCAAGCTGCGCAAAGGCAAGACCGAGTACTTCAACATGGTGCTGGTCGAAGGCGTCGACGCGCCGGTCTGAACAACGAACGACATCCCGAAAGGACTTCCAACCGTGAGCGCCATCGTCGATATCGTCGGCCGCGAGATCCTCGACAGCCGCGGCAATCCCACCGTCGAATGCGACGTGCTGCTCGAGTCGGGCACGATGGGCCGCGCCGCGGTGCCGTCTGGCGCCTCCACCGGTAGCCGCGAGGCGATCGAGCTGCGCGACGGCGACAAGGCGCGCTACGGCGGCAAGGGGGTGCTGCGCGCGGTCGAGCACATCAACACCGAGATCAGTGAAGCCGTGCTCGGTCTCGACGCGTCGGAGCAGGCCTTTCTCGACAAGACGCTGATCGACCTCGACGGCACCGACAACAAGAGCCGGCTCGGCGCCAACGCGACGCTGGCGGTCAGCATGGCGGTGGCGCGCGCAGCAGCCGAGGAGTCGGGCCTGCCGCTGTACCGCTACTTCGGCGGCTCCGGCGGCATGAGCATGCCGGTGCCAATGATGAACGTGATCAACGGCGGCGCCCATGCGAACAACAACCTCGACCTGCAGGAGCTGATGATCATTCCGCTCGGCGCGCCGAGCTTTCGCGAAGCGGTGCGCTACGGCGCCGAGGTGTTCCATGCGCTCAAGAAGCTGATCGACGGCAAGGGCATGAGCACCGCGGTCGGCGACGAAGGCGGCTTCGCGCCCAACGTCGCGAGCCACGAGGCGGCGCTGCAGATGCTGGTCGAGGCGATCGACAAGGCCGGCTTCACGCCGGGCCAGCAGATCGCGATCGGGCTCGATTGCGCGGCCAGCGAGTTCTACAAGGAAGGCAAGTACCACCTGAGCGGCGAAGGCCTGGTGTTGAGCGCCGCCGAGTGGACCGACATCCTCTCGACGTGGGCCGACAAGTACCCGATCGTTTCGGTCGAAGACGGCATGGCCGAGAACGACTGGGAAGGCTGGAAGCACCTGACCGAGCGCCTGGGATCCAAGCTGCAACTGGTGGGCGACGACCTGTTCGTCACCAACACCAAGATCCTGAAGGAAGGGATCGCCAAGCGCGTCGCCAACTCAATCCTGATCAAGATTAACCAGATCGGCACCTTGAGCGAGACCTTCGCGGCGATCGAGATGGCCAAGCGCGCCGGCTACACCGCGGTGATCAGCCACCGCTCGGGCGAGACCGAAGACGCGACGATCGCCGACATCGCGGTGGGCACCAACGCCGGCCAGATCAAAACCGGATCGATGAGCCGCTCGGACCGCATCGCCAAGTACAACCAGCTGCTGCGCATCGAGGAAGACCTCGGCGACGTGGCGCACTATCCGGGTCGTGACGCGTTGTACAGCGTGCGCTGAGACGCGTCCATGCCTGCCTCGCGCATCGCCACCTGGGTTCTGGTCACGCTGCTGGTGCTGGTGCACCTCGGCCTGTGGTTCGGCAAGGGCAGTGTGCCGCACGTCTGGAGTCAGCGCTCTCAGCTGGCCGCGCAACGCGCGCAGAACGAAGAGGCGCAGCGCCGCAACCAGCGCATGGCCGCCGAGGTACGCGACCTCAAGACCGGCCTCGAGATGATCGAGGAGAAAGCGCGCAGCGAGCTGGGCATGGTCAAGCCCGACGAAGTGTTCGTGCAGGTCAGCCCGAATCGTTGAGATGCTGCAGCAGGCGCTCGCCCTCGCGGCGCCTTGGCTTGCCCCGGCCTTCGTGCTGTGGGGCAGTCCGATCACTTGGCTTGAGCTCGTCGCGGTCGTGCTGTCGATCGCCATGGTTTGGTGCAACCTGCGCGTCAATGTCACCGCCTGGCCACTGGCGATTGCGGCGTCAGCTCTGTATGGTCTGCTGTTCGCCGCCAACCGGCTGTATGGCGAGGCCACGCTGCAGTTGCTGTTCATCGTCGTGGCGTTCTGGGGTTGGTGGCAATGGCTGCGCGGGCGTGGTGGTGACGGGAAGCCACTGCACGTGCACCGCATGAGCACCACCCAGATCGGTTGGGTCGGCGGCCTGACGCTGCTGGCGTGGCCGTTGCTCGGCCTCGTGCTGCAGCACCACACCGACAGCGACGTGCCGTACCTCGACGCGCTGCCCACCGCGGGCAGCGTGGTCGGGCAGTTCCTGCTCGGGCGCAAGCTAATCGAGAACTGGCTGGTCTGGCTGGCGGTCAACCTGTTCAGCGTCGGCCTGTTCGCCGTCAAGGGTCTGTGGCTGACGGTGCTCCTGTACGCGCTGTTCGCACTGTTGTCGCTGGCGGGGTGGCGCGCGTGGCGCAGGCGGCTGGCCACGACCGCGGACCGCCCCTGAATTGCCGATAGACTGACCCTGCCCCTCGACGACGAAGGACGTCGCGCATGCCGCACCCGCAAGCACCGCTGGCCCCGTACACGGTGCTCGATTTCACGATCGCTCGCGCCGGCCCCACTGCGGTGCGGTTGCTGGCCGACTGGGGTGCCAACGTGATCCGGGTGGAACCGACTCCGCAGGCGAGCGAACGAGCGTTCGGCGGCCGCCGCCATGGCAGCGACGAGCAGAACCTGCATCGCAACAAGCGCAGCCTGTGCCTCGACCTGAAGTCTCCGCGCGGCCGCGCGGTGCTCGACCGCCTGGTCGCGCGCGCCGACGTCGTGGTCGAGAACTTCCGTGCCGACGTCAAGCAGCGCCTGGGCCTCGACTACGAGCGGCTGCGCAGCGTCAACCCGCGCATCGTGCTGGCCAGCATCTCCGGTTTCGGCCAGGACGGCCCGTATGCCGAGCGCCCCGGCGTCGACCAGATCGTGCAGGGCTTGAGCGGCCTGATGTCGATCACCGGCGAGCCCGGTCGCGGGCCGATGCGCGTCGGCATCGCGGTGTCCGACACTGCGGCGGGAATGTTCCTCGGCCAGGGCATCCTGCTCGCGCTGCTGCAGCGCGAGCGCACCGGCGTCGGCCAATGGGTGCACACGTCGCTGCTCGAGGCGATGCTCAACAAGCTCGACTTCCAGGCCGTGCGCTACACGATGAGCGGCGAGGTGCCGCGCCAGGAGGGCAACCACCATCCGACGCTGGCACCGATGGGCACCTTCCGCGCGTGCGACGGCGTGGTCAACCTTGCGGCCAGCTCGCAGAAGATGTGGGAAGGCCTGTGCAGCGCGCTCGATGCGCCGCAGCTCGCCGCGCGCCCGGAGTTCGCCACCGACGGGCTGCGCAATGCCAACCGCACCGCGCTGCAGGAGGCGGTCGAGGCCGTGACGCAGCGCTTCGCCGCCGCCGAGCTCGTGCAACGGCTCAATCCCGTCGGCGTGCCGTGCGGGCCGATCGTCGACATCGGGCAGGCGTTCGCCGATCCGCAGGTGCAGCATCTGCGCATGACGCGCGCCGCCGACCATCCGGTGCTCGGCCGCGTGAATCTGCTGCGCTCGCCGATCAACCTGTCGACATGCCCGCACCCGGATCGGTTCGAGCGCGCGGCACCCGACGCCGGACAGCACAGCGCAGAGCTGCTGCGCGAAACCGGTTTCGCCGACGCCGAGGTCGCGGCCCTGATGAAGGAAGGAACCGTCGCATGAGCCCCCGCCCGGCCGCTCCGAAGGGGGCTCGCGCCGCAGTGCGAAGCACGGAGGTTACCCAGTGACGACGCTGCGCGCGCTGCCGCTGGCGACCTCGAAGATCATCGCCGAGGTCGACGGCGGCATCGGTTGGCTGCGCATCAACCAGCCCGAGCGCCGCAACGCGATCTCGCTCGAGATGTGGCAGGGGCTGGCCGACGCCAGCGCCGCGTTCGAGGGCGACGACGCGGTGCGTGTCGTCGTCATCCACGGCGTGGGCGGGCGCTCGTTTGCCGCCGGCGCCGACATCAGCGAATTCGAGCAGCAGCGCGCCAACGCCGAGCAGAAGCAGCGCTACGGTGAGGTCGCTGGGCGCGGCCAGGGCGGCCTCGCGCAGCTGAGCAAGCCACTGGTTGCGATGATCCAGGGCTACTGCATCGGCGGTGGCATGGGGATCGCGTTGCAGGCCGACGTGCGCTTCGCGGCCGAGGGGTCTCGCTTCGGCATCCCGGCCGCGCGGCTTGGGCTGGGTTACGAGTACCCAGGGCTGGCGACGCTGGCCCGCCTGGTGGGGCCATCGGCGGCGAAGGACATCCTGTTCAGCGCGCGCCAGCTCGAAGCGGCCGAGGCCCTGCGGCTGGGGCTGGTGAACTTCGTGCATGGGCCCGACGAGATCGAGGCGCGCGTACGCGACTACGCCGCGACGATCGCCGCCAACGCGCCACTGACCATCCGTGCCGCCAAGGCCGCGATGCGCGTGTTCGAGCGCTACTCGCAGCGCGACGACGCCGACAGCGTCGAGGCAATGGTCACTCGCTGCTTCGACAGCGATGACTACCGCGAGGGCCGCCAGGCGTTCATGGAAAAGCGCGCGCCGCAGTTCAGGGGCCGCTGATGGCGACCGACGCGCCAGCCGACACGCCCGCGCTGCACATCGACGGCGCGATCGCCACCCTGACGCTGCGCCGCCCGCAGCAGGCCAATCGGCTCGAGCCCGATGACCTGCTGGCGATCAGCGAACACGTGGCGAGCGTCAACGCAACACCCGGCGTGCTGGTGCTGCGCATCGAAGCGACCGGCAAGACCTTTTGCGCCGGCTACGACATCGGCCAGATTGGCGGCACGCGGCCGGTGGCCTTCGAGGACATGGTCAATGCGCTCGAAGACGCACACCCGGTGACGATGGTGCTGCTGCAAGGCGGCGTCTACGGCGGTGCGACCGACCTCGCGCTCGCCTGCGACTTCCGACTGGGCAGCGCCAACACCGAGATGTTCATGCCGGCGGCGCGACTGGGGTTGCACTTCTATCGCCGCGGCCTCGAGCGCTACGTGTCGCGGCTGGGCGTGGACCAGGCCAAGCGCCTCTTTCTGACCGCGGAGAAGATCGATGCGCAGGAGATGAAGGCGATCGGCTTTCTCACGCACCTGGTTGCGCCCGATGCGTTGCGCGCCAGCGCGGACCGGCTCGCTGCCACGCTCGCCGGCATGGCGCCGCTGGCGTTGCTGGGCATGAAGAAGAACCTCAATCGCATCGCGCGCGGCGCGCTCGACATCGACGATCTGCGGCGCGACATCGAGCGAACGTCCGCCTCGTGCGACCTGCAGGAGGGTCGCGCGGCGTGGGCCGAAAAGCGGACACCGCGCTTTTCCGGGCAGTGATGCTGCGGCGGCGACGCCAGTGAGCGACGATCGATCAGCCACGCCGGGCAGCGTGATCGCGGTGCTCGGCGCCGAGAGCACCGGCAAGACGACGCTGGCGCGCGGACTCCATGGCGGCCTGGCCCGGCAAGGCCGCCGGGTGGCGCTGGTCGAAGAATACCTGCGCGAGTTCTGCCTGCGCGAAGGCCGCACGCCGCGCCACGCCGAGCAGGCGGGCATCGCACGCGAGCAATCGCGGCGCATCGCCGAGGCAGCGCGCACACACGAGTTCGTGGTGGCGGATACCACGGCCCTGATGGTCGCGATCTACAGCCAGCTGCTGTTCGACGACGACTCGCTGCTGGCCGACGCGGTGGCCGAGCAGTCGCGCTATCGGCTGACCCTGCTGACCGCGCTCGACCTACCCTGGGCAGCCGACGGCTTCATCCGCGATGGCGACCACGTGCGGGCCCCCGTCGACGCCTTGCTGCGACAGGCACTGCGCGATGGACAGGTCGAATGCGCGGTCGTGTCGGGCAGCGGCGCGCACCGGCTGGCTCATGCCGAGCGCGCGTTGGCCGCCGCGCTGCGACCTGCGCCGGTTACGGAGCCCCGCTGGCGCCACCTCTGTGCCGAGTGCGGCGAGCCCGACTGCGAACGCCACCTCTTGCGCCGCAGCGGACTCAGTTGATCGCCTGTGATCCCGGCGTCTGCTTGTGAGCGGCGACGAACACCTCGCCAACGTCGACCGCGTCAAAGCGATAGACGGCACCGCAGAAATCGCACGCCACCTCGGCCTCGCCCTGCTCGGCGAGCAACGAATCGACCTCGTCGCGGCCCAGCCCGCGCAACATACCGGCCACGCGCTGCCGTGAGCAGGTACACGCAAAGCGCGGCTGCAGCGGATCGAACAGGCGAACGGTTTCTTCCCAGAACAGGCGCCTCAGGATCTGCTCGGGCTGCAGATTGAGCAGCTCTTCGGCCGTCAGCGTGGCCGTCAGGTGCGCGATGCGGTTGAAGTCCTCGCTGCGCCCGATGCCGTCTTCGTCGCCCTCCTTCCAGCCGCTGCCCGACAGGTTGGAGTCGCCCTGCGCCGGCAGGCGCTGGATCAACAGCCCGGCGGCGCAACGGTCGTCGGCGGCCAGCACCAGCCGCGTGTCGAGCTGCTCGGACTGCAGCATGTAGTGCTCGAGCACCTGCGCCAGGCGCTGCAGCGGCTCGCGGCGGTCGCCGTGCAGAGGCACCACGCCCTGGTACGGCTGGCGTCCTGCACTGCGCTCACTGGGGTCGAGCGTGATCGCGCAGCGCCCCTGGCCATGCAGGTTGAGCATCGTCGGAAGCTGTGCCCCGGACGCCACCTCGCCCACCACCTTCGCGGTGGCGCGGAATCCGAGGTCGCTGCGCGCCTCCGCGACGGCGAGCTTGACCGGCCCGTCGCCGAACACCTGGAGGATCAGTGCCCCATCGAACTTGATGTTGGCGTGCATCAGACACACTGCGGCACTCATCTCGCCCAGCAGCTGGCGCACCTCGGGCGCGAACGCATGGCCGCCGTCGCTGCGCGCGGCGCGACGCGACAGCAGCTCGCGCCACGTCTCGTGCAGCTGCACCAGCATGCCGCGCACCGGCAGGCCTTCGAACAGGAACTTGTGCAGGCGATCGGACACGACGAGTCGCAACGGGCCGACGATGGCGCCGCTATCATCGCAGACATGGAGTTGCGCCAGCGCGCCTTGCAACTGTTGCTGCTGCAAGACCCGGCCGCCAAGGCCAGCGCGGTGCGCGAATGGTCGCTGGCCATCACGCCGCAGGCCGTCGTCGACGTGCACAGCGTGCTGGCCGAGCCATCCGGGCTGCCGGCGTGGCCCGCGCGCCCGCTGCTGGTGCCACCTTCGAAGCTGCCGCAGCGCAACGCCTTCGATGCCGCAGGGCGCGCAGCGCTGCTGCATGCGGTGGCACACATCGAATACAACGCGATCACGCTGGCGCTTGACGCGGTGTGGCGGTTCGCCGGACTGCCGTGCGCCTACTACCTCGACTGGGCACGCGTGGCCGGTGAAGAGGCGTTGCACTTCCAGCTGCTGGCGCATCACCTGGCCACGCTCGGCCATGCCTACGGCGACTTCGATGCCCACGACGGCCTGTGGACGATGGCCGAGCGCACGCGCGGCGATCCGCTCGCGCGCATGGCGCTGGTGCCGCGCACGCTCGAGGCGCGCGGCCTCGACGTCACGCCGGCGATGCGCGAGAAGTTCGTGCGCGCCGGTGACCTGCGTGCGGCGCAGATCCTCGACGTGATTCTGCGCGACGAGATCGGTCATGTCGCGATCGGCAACCGCTGGTACCGCTGGCTGTGCGATCTTGACGGCCTCGATCCGCTGCAGGCGTACGCCGCGCTGGCGCAGCGGCACCAGGCGCCACGGCCGAAGCCCCCGTTCAACGTGGCGGCGCGCCGTGCCGCCGGCTTCGACGCGGCCGAGCTCGCTGCGCTTCAGGCTGCGGCGACAGCGGCCACGCCGGGCCGCGCGCGCGGCACCTGATCCGCCGCCGCGTCGCCAGGCCCACGGACATCGCCAAGCGGCGTGTCAGGGCGCCAAGTTCAGGATTGAACGTGTGCGGCGTCGTCACGCACACTTGAGCGGCACGGTTCGCCCTGCCTATACTGGCCGCACGCCTCAGCCAGGCTTGGAGGGCCATGCACGTCCCGCGACCCGACGCGCTCAAGGCGGCCGATTGGCGCGCTGCGCTTGGCTTCGTCAACGACGTGGCGTCGGCGCTGGGCGAGGATGACGGCTACGTGCACAGCAGCTGCCAAGGATTGCAGCGCCTGGTCGCCTCGGAGCTGACGACACTGTCGATCTGCCACCTGGTGAGCGGTCGGCGCACGGTGCATGGGGACTCCGCCGGGTCGATCGGCCCAGCCGAGCGCGAATGCTTCGACCGCCATTTCAGCGAGCATCCGCTGGTGCTCGTGCACGGTGTGCACAAGCACGCTCACGTGCATCGCATCAGCGACTCGATGTCGTCGCAGGCGTTCCAGGGTTCGCCGCTGTACGCCGACTACTATCGGCGCATCGGCATCGACTGCGTGCTCGCGATGCCTATCTACCAGAGCGACGGCTGGCTGGTCAGCTGGGTTCTCAACCGGCGCGGGCGCGACTTCAGCGAGCGCGACGCCGCGCTGCTCGACCAGGTGCGAGCGCCGCTGGCGCGCTTCTTCCGCAGCACCGATTGGATGTCCCGCCTGGCGCCGTCGACGCATGGCGCGGCCCAGGTGCCGGTGCTGTCGGCGCGCGCGCCGTTGACCGCACGCGAGCGCGAGGTGCTGCAGTGGGTCGCCGCGGGAAAGACCGACCGCGATGTCGCGGCGATCGTCGGGATGAGCGTGCGCACAGTGCACAAGCACCTGCAGCACGTCTACGCCAAGCTCGGCGTCGAGACGCGCACGGCGGCAGTGATGCGGGCGCTGGGCTGAGGCCGAGACCGTCCGCGAGTCAGGTCACCGCACCCGGCCTGCGGGCTCGCACGCCCGCAGGCGTTCGCCAGCCGCGGGCTCACCCTCTGGGATGGTGCTGTGCGTGCAGGTAGCGCAGTCGCTCGCGTGCAACGTGCGTGTAGATCGTCGTCGTCGAGATGTCGGCATGACCGAGCAGCATCTGCACCGCGCGCAAGTCGGCACCGTGGTTCAGCAGGTGCGTGGCGAATGCATGGCGCAGCGTGTGTGGCGACAGCGGCGAGCCGATGCCGGACATGAGCGCGTGCTGCTTGACGATCTTCCAGAACATCTGGCGCGTCATGCCGCCGCCGCGCGCGGTGACGAACAACGCGTCGCTGTTGCGCGGGCCGAGGATCGTGGCGCGAGAGCGCTTCAGATAGCATTCGAGCCAGCGCGCGGCCTCGCCACCGAACGGCACCAGCCGCTCCTTCGCACCCTTGCCCGTCACCCGCAGCACGTGCTCGGCGGCGCTCACATGCACCGACTTCAGCGTCACGAGCTCGCTGACGCGCAGGCCGCTGGCGTACATCAGCTCCAGCATGGCGCGATCACGCAGCCCCAGCGCGGTATCGGTGTCGGGCGCGTCGAGCAACGCCTCGACCTGCGCCTCGGACATCGTCTTGGGTACCCGCAGCGGCTGTTTGGCCGACGCGATGCGCAGCGTTGGATCGTTGCTCGCGAGATGTTCTCGCACGGCCCAGCGATGGAAACGCTTGAAAACCGTCAGCCTGCGGTTGGCCGTGGTCGAGCGGGTGGCGGCATGGCGCGCCGCGATGTAGCCCAGCAGATCAGCTTCGCTCGCCGCGTGCAGGCTGCGGCCGGATTCGCGCGCGAGCCAGCGCGCGTAGAGCTCCAGGTCACGGCGATACGCCGCGGTGGTGTTGGCAGCCAGGCCATCCTCGACCCACAGGGCATCGACGAAGCGATCGATCGAGCACCTGCTTTGCGCAAGCGCGCTGGACTGGTCACCGTCCGCGGTGGCGCCGCCTACGGCTCCATCGCTGCCGGTAGTCGCCCGTGTCGTCGCAATTTCAAGCATCCCGGTGCGCGGCTCGCCAACGGAGCAGCTGATCCATCAGCGACAGGCCACCGCCCTCCTCGGCCCACGCCTGCTCGATCGACGCCGGCTGGATGCCAAGGGCCTCGAGCCCCGGCACGCGGCCCGTCGCGACGGTGTCCACTTGCAGCGAGCGCAGGTTGTCGCGCGACATCAGCGTCGGGCCGGGCAGGTGTTCGAGCAACCACGCCTGCGCGCACGCCAACGCATGAGGCAACGCCCAGACCGGGCGTGCCCGGCCGCTGCGACGGCCAGCCAGGCGCACCAGTTCAGCGAGCGTGAACACCTGCGGGCCTGCGGCCTCGTAGACGCCGGTGGTCGTCGCCCCGCGGTCGACACACCTCCACAACGCCTCGGCGACATCGCGCACCCACACCGGCTGAAAGCGCGCACCTGCGCCGGCCAGCGGGATCACCGGCAGGAAGACCTGCATCTGCGCGAACAAATTGAGGAAGCTGTCCTCGGCGCCGAACACCACCGACGGCCGCAGCACGCTGAGTGGCACGCCGGAATCGCGCAACGCGGCTTCGCCGGCGGCCTTGCTGCGCAGGTAGTTCGACGGCGCGCCGACATCGGCACTCAGCGCGCTGACGTGCACGAGGTGCGCCACGCCGGCGTTGCGCGCCACTTGCGCGACGCGGCGCGGCAGATCCACGTGCACGCGCTCGAAGTCCGCAGCATCGCCGTGCAGGATCCCGACCAGGTTGACCACCGCGTCGGCGCCCGCGAACAGGCGCGCCAGCGACGGCTCGTCGTGCACGTCGGCGCGCAGCACGTCGACGCCGGGCAGCGTCAGCAGGCATCGTCGACCAGACGGATTGCGCGAGGGCAGCGTCAGGTTGATCGACAGTCCGTGCGCCGCACAGCGCCAGGCGAAGGCCCGGCCGATGAAGCCGGTGCCGCCCAGCACCACCGCGCGGCGCGCCATCGAGCCTCCTTCAATCGAGCTTGAGCTTCTGCACGTCGACGATCTTCTTGTAGATCTCGAACTCGGCCTTGATCTGATCGGCGAATTCTGCCGGTGAATTGGCCACCACGAGCGACCCGGTCTCTTCGATGCGCTTGCGCACGTTGGCATCCTCCAACGCCTTCTTGGCGGCCAACGAGACCTTGTCGACCACCTCCTTGGGCGTACCCTTGGGTGCGTAGATGCCGTAGTAGGCCATGCGATTGACCGGCTCCAGCCCCACTTCCTTGAAGGTCGGCACGTTGGGCAGCGCCGCCAGCCGCTGCGGCGCGGCGACGACGATCGGCACCAGCCGGCCGTCCTTGATGAACGGCATCGCCGAAGGCATGTTGTCGAAGATCATCGGCACCTGCCCGGCCACGGTGTCGTTGAGCGCCGGGCCGGCGCCGCGATAGGGGATGTGCGTGATGAAGGTGCCCGACAGGTTCTTGAACAGCTCGGTCTGCAGATGGCCGATGCCGCCGGTGCCTGAGCTGGCGTAGCTGTACTTGCCGGGATTCTTCTTCAGTTCGGCAATGAACGCCTTGTAGTCCTTGGCCGGAAACGTCGGGTGCACCGCGATCACGTTGGGCGTGGCCGCGAGGTTGATGATCGGCACGAAGTCGGTCACCGGGTTATAGCCGATCTTCGGATTGATCGCCGGGTTGGCCGCGGTGGTCGACACCGTCGCCATGCCGAGCACGTAGCCGTCGGGCGCCGCCTTCGACACCTCGAGTGCGCCAATCGCCCCACCGGCGCCGGCCTTGTTCTCCACCAGCACCTGCTGGCCGAGCGCGGCCGTCATGCGTTCGCCGACGATGCGCGCCACGATGTCGGTGGTGCCACCGGGCGCGAAGGGCACGATCAGCCGCACCGGCTTGGTCGGATACGACTGCGCGGCCGCCCACCAAGGGGCCAACGCAGCCAGGACGGCCAGGCCGCAGCGCAGCGATCGCAACATGTCGGGGTCTCCTGAACGGTGAATGCGCGAGATCGGATCGCGCGCATTGTGCCGCGTCGCGCGACACCACCGCTCGCTTCAGGTCGTGCGAATGCCGGGCAGGCGTTTGGCACACTGCGCAGCTTGATCGATCCGCTCGTGCTGCTGCCCGACTTCAGCCTGATCGCGCTCGGCTGGGTGTTGTGCCGCTACACGCCACTGAACCGCGCGTTGTGGGACGGCGTCGAGCGGCTGGTCTACGTGTTGCTCTTCCCGGTGCTGCTGTTCGGCTCGATCGTGCGCAACCCGTCGCCCTTGGTCGCCCTGTTCAACCTGGGCGGTGTCGGGCTCGCGGTGGCCGGCGCCGGCATCGCGCTGGCCGCGGCACTGCGCGCGTGGCCGCAGCGCGATGCGAGCCTGCATGCATCGGGCCAGCAGATCGCGTACCGCTTCAACTCGTACGTCGCGCTGGCGCTGTCGGAACGGCTGGCCGCTGCCCAGGGCGTGGCGTGGACCGCTGTGCTGATCTCGGTGTGCGTGCCGTTGTGCAATGTGGCCGCGGTGTGGCCGCTGGCGCGCCACGGCGGGCATGGCTATTGGCGGGAACTGGCGCGTAACCCGTTGATCATCGCCACCGTGGCCGGCTTGCTGTGCAATGCCATTTCACTGCGGTTGCCCGAGTTCGCGGCCACCACGCTGCAGCGCATCGGCAGCGCGGCACTGCCGCTGGGGCTGATGGCGGTTGGCGCCGGCTTGCGCTTCGGTGCGCTGCGCGAAGGGCCCGGGTTGGCGGCCGCATTGCTGTCGATTCGCCACCTGGTGCTGCCGGCATGGGCGATCGCGCTGGTGTTGTGGCTGCAGCTGCCGGCCGCGCAGCAGGCGGTGGTGGTCGCGTTCGCCGCGTTGCCCACGTCGGCGGCGTCTTATGTACTTGCGGTGCGCATGGGTGGCCACGGACCCTACGTCGCCGGCCTGATCACGGTGTCGACCATGCTGGCAATGCCAGGTTTGCCGTTGGCGCTGGGTGCGCTGTCAGCGCTGCGCTGAGGCCTGCTCGAGCGCCCACATCACGTGCTCGCGCAGCGCGTCGTCGGCAGTCGGCAACGCGGCGCGCAGCGCCTGTTCGATGTCGGCTCGAGGTGCAGCGCGCAGCGCGTTGCCCATCGCCACCGCCAGGTTGCGTCGCCAGCGCGCAAACCCGATGCGGCGCAACGCACTGCCTTCGGTGTGACGCAGGAACGTTGCTTCGTCCCACTGCCACAGGTCGAGCAGCTGCGAATCGTGCCACTGAGCGCGCGTGTCGAAATCGGGCAGCGTCGCTCGCTGTGCGTACTTGTTCCACGGGCACACGAGTTGGCAGTCGTCGCAACCAAAGATGCGGTTGCCGATCAGCGGGCGCAGCTCGCGCGGGATCGGCCCGTCGTGCTCGATCGTCAGGTACGAGATGCAGCGTCGGGCATCGAGGCGATATGGCGCGACGATCGCCCGCGTCGGACAGACGTCGATGCAGGCGCTGCAGGTGCCGCAATGCGCGCCGGTCGGCGCGGTCAGCGGCAGCGGCAGGTCGACGTAGATCTCGCCGAGAAAGAACATCGACCCCGCCTCGCGCGACAGCGTCAGCGTGTGCTTGCCACGCCAGCCGATGCCGCTGCGCTGCGCGAGCTCGACCTCGAGCACCGGCGCCGAGTCGGTGAAGACACGATGCCCGAAGGGGCCGATCGTGGCGGCCAGCCGTTCCGCGAGCTGCTGCAAGCGCTGGCGCAACACCTTGTGGTAGTCGCGGCCGCGCGCATACACGGACACCACCGCCTGTTCGGGCTGCTGCAGGCGCCGGGCTTCGATGTCGCTCCACGACGACGTGGCGTTACGCGGCAGGTAGTCCATCCGAGCGGAGATCACGCGCACGGTGCCGGGCACTAACTCGGCGGGCCTGGCACGTCGCATGCCATGCATCGCCATGTAGTGCATGCCGCCATGGAAGCCGGCGGCCAGCCATTCGCGCAAACCCGGTTCGGCAGCGCGCAGGTCGACGTCTGCCACGCCGATCTGTGAGAATCCGAGCTCAAGCGCCCAGGCGCGCAACCGATCAAGGAGCTCAGCCCCGTCGATCGCAGGCAAGCCCGAACCGACCTCGTGACGCATCCCCCGATTCTAGAAAGCCGCGCGATCACCTGGACCACCGAGTCCGATTGCGCCGCCTTCGCCGAATCGCTCGCTCACAAGGCGGCGTTGCACGACGCGTTCATCGCGTTGCAAGGTCCGCTCGGCGCGGGCAAGACGACGTTTGCGCGCCATCTGCTGCGCGCCCTCGGCGTGACCGGCCGCATCAAGAGCCCGACTTACGCGCTGCTCGAACCATACGACGTGGCCGGCCTGCACGCGTCGCACCTCGATTTCTACCGCTTCGCCGATCCACACGAATGGGTCGATGCCGGCTTGCGCGAGGTGTTCGAGCAACCGGGACTGAAGCTCGTCGAATGGCCCGACAAGGCCGGCACACTGCTGCCGGCAGCCGACCTGCGGCTGTCGATCACGCCACGCGACGACGGCACGCGCGACGTCGCGGTCCACGCCGAGACGCCCCGCGGCGTTGAGCTGTTGGCATGACGTCACCACCTCCCGCCCGGCGCGCCTGGCTGCAGCAAAGCGGCGCGCTGGTGCTCCTGCTGTCGGCGCGGCAGCTGGCGTGGGGCGCGAGCATCGTCGCGGTGCGGGTGTGGCCGGCCGAGGACTACACCCGCGTGACGATCGAGTCGGATCAGGCTTTGGCAGCGAAGCACTTCATGACCGACAACCCGCCTCGACTGGTGGTCGACATCGACCAGCTCGAACTGAGTCCGACGCTGCGCGAGTTGGTGGGTAAGGTGCAGCCCGACGACCCGTACATCGCCGGCGTGCGCGTCGGGCAGAACCAGCCGCGGCTGGTGCGGCTTGTGGTCGACCTCAAGCAGTCGGTGCAGCCGCAGCAGTTCACGCTGACGCCGGTGGCCGCCTACGGTCACCGCCTGGTGTTCGATCTGTACCCGCTGCAGGAGCGCGACCCACTGCTGGAGATCATTCGCGAGAAAGATCGCGCCGACCGGCGTGCCGAGCAGGCGGTGCGCGACTCCCTCGGCGAGCTGATCGGGCGCATCGACCGGCCGGCGTCGGCGCCCGTGGCGCGTGCCTCCGCCCCGACGTCCCCCGCGCCCGAGGCGGCGCCGAGTCTGCGCGCACAGCGCGAGGTCGAGCGGCTGATCATCGTGGCGATCGACCCTGGCCATGGCGGCGAGGACCCCGGCGCCATCGGCCCGAGCGGGTTGCGGGAGAAGGACGTCGTGCTCGCGGTCGCGCTGCGGCTGCGCGACCGCCTGAACGCCCTGCCGCGCATGCGCGCGATGCTGACGCGCGACGGCGACTTCTTCGTGCCTCTTCACGACCGCGTGCGCAAGGCGCGCCGCGTGCAGGCGGACCTGTTCGTGTCGATTCACGCCGACGCTTTCATGACACCGCAAGCACGCGGTGCGTCGGTCTTCGCACTGTCGTCCAACGGTGCGACCAGCGCAGCCGCGCGCTGGATGGCTGACAAGGAGAACGAGGCCGACCTGGTCGGCGGCGTCAATCAGCGCGCGCTCAAGGACACCCAGGTGCTGCGCGCGATGCTCGACATGAGTACCGCCGCGCAGATCAAGGACAGCCTGCGCGTCGGCGACGAGGTGCTGCAGCACATCGGGCGCGTGGGCCACTTGCACAAGGGCAAGGTCGAACAGGCGGGCTTCGCGGTGCTGAAGGCGCCCGACATCCCATCAATCCTGGTGGAAACAGCCTTCATCTCCAACCCCGACGAGGAGAAGCTGTTGCGCAGCTCCAAGTACCAGGACAGGCTGGTCGAGGCCCTCGTCACCGGCATGCGGCGCTACTTCACGAAGCATCCGCCACAGGTGCGGCAGCGCGTGCTGTAGTGTCGGCGTTGCGGGCGCGAACGGCTCACACGCGCGCTTGCGCCGGCGGCACCTTGCTGCGCTTGGCGCGCCAGGCGCCCAGCAGCGCGAGCAGCCCCGGCACGATGATCATCGCCCAGATGATCTTGCTCATGTGCGCCTGCACCCACTCGAGATTGCCGAACAGGTAGCCCGCTGTGACGATCGAGACCACCCACAGCGTGCCGCCGGTCACGTCGTACAGCGTGAACTTCGGTCTCGTCATCTGCGCGACGCCGGCGACGAACGGAGCGAACGTGCGCAGGAACGGCAGGAAGCGCGCCGCCACCAGCGTGATGCCCCCGTACTCCTCGTAGAACGCGTGCGCGCGCCGGAACGCGTGTTTGTTAAACAGTCGCGAATGCTCCCACTGGAACACGCGCGGGCCGAGGATCGAGCCGATCGTGTAATTGGTCTGGTTGCCAGCGACCGCTGCAGCGATCAGCAGCACCACGGCGAGCGAGTAGTCCATCAGGCCCAGGCCGCACAGTGCGCCGACGATGAACAGCAGCGAGTCCCCTGGCAGGAACGGCATCACCACGAGACCCG
Organism: Burkholderiaceae bacterium; assembly: GCA_035764445.1. GTDB lineage: Bacteria > Pseudomonadota > Gammaproteobacteria > Burkholderiales > Burkholderiaceae_C > JAEUPI01. Next base: position 22,548 of record DASTZF010000429.1, on the reverse strand, counting down.
TCTCGACGAAGACGACGAGAAACAGCAGCGCGTACACCCAGGCCCCGTACTGCTCGACGAACTGCCGCAGGTGCACGTCGACGTGCAGCACAAAGTCGATCAGGAAGCCGACGATCTCCATGCGGCCATTATTCCAGGTGACCTTTGCCGACCCCCTCCTACAATCGCCGACCATGCAGGCCTTGTTGGACAGCGTTGCGCGGCCACCGATCCGCGAGCTGCCGGATGAGTTGATCAGCCAGATCGCCGCTGGCGAGGTGGTCGAGCGGCCTGCTTCGGTGGTGCGCGAACTGCTCGACAACGCACTCGATGCGGGTGCCCGTCAAGTCGTGGTGAGGCTGCGCAGCGGCGGCGTGCGCTCGATCGTCGTCGAGGACGACGGCATGGGAATTGCTCGCGACGAGCTGGCGCTGGCGCTGAAGCGCCACGCCACCAGCAAGATCGCCACCCTCGACGACCTCGAGCAGGTGGCGACGATGGGTTTTCGCGGTGAGGCGCTGGCGGCCATCGCGTCGGTGTCCGAACTGACGCTCAGCAGCCGTGCCCCGGCCGCACAAAACGCATTCCGCCTGCATGCCGGCTCGGGTGAGCTGGCACCGGCGGCACGCGCACGCGGCACGACGGTCGAAGTCAACGAACTGTTCTTCAATACGCCGGCGCGTCGCAAGTTCCTGAAGAGCGAAACCACCGAGTTCGCCCATTGCACCGAGGCGCTGCGCCGCCACGCGCTGGCGCGGCCCGATGTGGAATTCGCGCTCTGGCACGACGGACGCCTGGTGCAGCAATGGCGCGCCGCGACACCCGAGCAGCGGTTGCGCGACGTGCTGGGTGATGGCTTCGTCGCGACCAGCCGCGTGCTGGCCAGCGAAGCGGGGCCGCTGGCTCTGCACGGCCGAGTCGGCCTGCCCGATGCAGCGCGCGCGCGCGCCGACTTGCAATACCTATTCGTCAACGGCCGCCACGTGCGCGACCGTCTGGTGGCGCACGCGGTGCGAACCGCATATGAAGACGTGCTGCACGGTCAGCGTCAGCCCGTCTATGCGCTGTTCCTGCGCATTGCACCGGCGCTGGTCGACATCAACGTACATCCCACCAAGGTCGAGGTCCGTTTTCGCGACGGACGCGCGCTTCACCAAGCGGTGCTGCATGCGGTCGAGTCGACGTTGGCGCTGCCCCGCAGCGGCGAGGCCCGCGCTGCATCGGTACCAGTGCGAGGTGCCGCTGCGCCCACTGGCAGCGCACCGTTGGTCACTGCCCAAGGTGCGTTGCATCTGCCCCCCGCGACGGTGCTGCAGGCGTCCGAGCCCCTGCCACCCTGGCCGGCGGCGGCAGCGGAGCCGTCGTCGGCCGCCGCCGACGCGAGCGCGTGGCCACTGGGACGTGCACTGGCGCAACTGGGCGGCGCATACGTGCTGGCCGAGAACGCGCACGGGCTGGTGATCGTCGACATGCACGCGGCGCACGAGCGCATCGTCTACGAGCAACTGAAGTCGCGCGGCGCGGCCGAGCTGCAGGCGCAGCCGCTGCTGGTGCCGGCGACCTTCACCGCTTCGGCCACCGAGATGGCGGCCGCGCAAACCCATGCCCAGACCCTCACGGCCCTCGGCCTCGAGGTGACGCCGTTGGCCGCCCAGACCCTTGCCATTCGCAGCCGACCAGCCGCGCTGCCGGACGCCGACCTGGTCGAACTGACGCGTGCCGTGCTGGCTGATCTCGAGCAGACCGACTCGAGCCGCGTCGTGCAGCGTGCGCGTGACGACCTGTTGGCCACCATGGCCTGCCACGCCGCGGTGCGCGCCAACCGGCGGCTGACGATCGACGAAATGAACGCCTTGCTGCGCCAGATGGAGGCCACCGAACGTGCAGATCAGTGCAATCACGGACGTCCGACTTGGCGTCAAGTGACGTTGAAGGAGCTCGACACGCTGTTTTTGCGCGGTCGGTAACTTCCGGAGGCTGCGGTGCGGGCGAAACGGATGGGGTGGATCGGCGGCTGCTGCCTGGCCGCGTGGTTGCTGGTAACGGCCGGCTGCGCCACGTTGGACGAGCAGCAGCGCAAGTGGATTTTCCAGCCGAGCAAGGTCGAGTGGCGTGGCGCAGCGGCGGCGGCCGACGGCATGGAAGACCGCTGGATCGAGTTCACGCCGCCCGGCGCCGATGAACCGGTGAAGCTGCATGCGTTGTGGATGCCGCAGGACGATCCCGATGCGCCGGTCATGCTGTACCTGCACGGTGCGCGCTGGGGCGTGACGAGCGGCTCGTTCAGGATGCGCCGGCTGCACGCACTCGGGGTGTCGGTGCTCGGCATCGACTACCGCGGCTTCGGTCGCAGCACCGACGTGCTGCCCTCGGAGACCACCGCCTACCAGGATGCCCGCGCGGCGTGGGACTGGCTGCGCCAGCAACACCCCAAGCAACAGCGCCTGATCTACGGCCACTCGCTCGGCAGCGCGATCGCGGTCCACCTGGCCTCCGAGGTCGACGACGAGGTCGGCGTGGTGGTCGAAGGTGGGTTCACGTCGGTACCCGACGTCTTCGCGACGATGCGCTTCGGCTGGCTGCCGCTGCAGCCGCTGATCACGCAACGGTTCGACGCCGCGCAGCGCATCGCGCAGGTCGGCTCGCCAGTGCTGGTGGTGCATGGCGCGAACGACCGCATGATCCAGCCCGCGCTCGGACGCGCGCTGTACGACCATGCGCGCGAGCCGAAGCGCTTCATCCTGGCGGAGAATGGCTCGCATCACAACGCACAGGCGATGGTCAGCGACCAGGTCCGCGAAGCGCTGCATTCCCTGTTCGGACTGCCCGAGTCAGTGGCCGCCGAGTGACGGCCTGCCGTAACGGGCCTCAGTGCCCGGCACGCGGTTGTGCAGACCCGGAGGGCGCGGAATGCGCGTGCAGCGCCGCCAGATCGTCGAGCGTGTCGATGTCGATCAGCACACCAGGGTCGTCGACCTCGACGCCGAACGACGGATAGCGCGCGACCAGCCGCCGCGCACCCTCGTCGCCAGACAACTGCACCAGCTCCGAATACAACTCCAACGAAAAACCCACCGGGTGGCCACGGCGCCCGATGTGCTGTGCATAGACCACCGCGTGCTGCGGCAGCGCAGCGGCGACGGCGAGCAGGCTGCTCGGCTTCACCGACGGCATGTCGCCCGGCAGGATCAGCCACCCGCTCGCGTCGGCACTGGCGGCCACGCCGCTGGCGATCGAAAAACCCATGCCCAGCGTTTCGCCGCTGTGGCCCGTGACGGCCGGCAGTTCGACGATGTCACGCTGGGCCACGTGGCGGCGCGCCTCGGCGCTGACAGCTGCCGTGGTCACGACGCGCAATTGCAGCCCGGATTCGATGGCGTGCTCCAGCGCGGTCCCGAGCACGGTGGACGAACCGAACGGTTGCAGCAACTTGTGGTCGGGTGCCTTGAAGCGACTGCCGCGGCCGGCAGCCAGCACGATGACGGTTGGGGGCTTCTTCATGCGCGTCGCCTCGCCACCGCACCGACCCTTCCCCACCCTGGCCGGCACAGCCCGCAGACGACTCAAAGCATCGTGTCGCAACCCTCATCGAAACAGTGGGAGCTTCACTTAGGGCGTTCCACGTAAGGTGCAGTCCCGACCGCGACCTCACCGTGCATACTCGCTCGATGGACAAGGCAGCACTGGCCCAACTGCGTAAGAGTTACGAACGCGGTGAACTCGATGAGTCGTCGAGCGCCGACGATCCGCTGCGACAGTTCGAGGCCTGGCTCGATCAAGCCGTCAAGGCGCAACTCCCGGAGCCCAACGCGATGACGTTGGCCACTGTGGGGGGCGATGGTCGGCCATCGACCCGAATCGTGCTGATCAAAGGCCTCGATGCCCGGGGCCTGGTCTGGTACACCAACTATGACAGTCGCAAGGGGCGCGAGCTGGCTGGCAACGCGCAAGCGGCGCTGCAGTTCCACTGGGTGGAGCTCGAGCGCGTTGTGCGCATCGAGGGGCGGGTCGAAAAGGCCTCCGCGCAGGAGTCCGACGCCTACTACGTGTCGCGTCCTCTCGATTCGCGCATCGGTGCCTGGGCGTCGCCACAGAGTCAGCCGATCGCCTCGCGCGCGGTGCTGGTGGCCAACGCGGCCAAGGCGGCTGCGCGCCACGGCCTCAACCCGCCGCGCCCTCCACACTGGGGCGGATACCGCTTGATTCCGGACCGTTGGGAGTTCTGGCAGGGTCGCCCGAGCCGGCTGCACGACCGCCTTCGCTACCAGCTAGAGGCGGGACGCTGGGTGCGTCAGCGCCTGGCCCCCTGAAATCTGCCGGTCGCTCTGCTCGGCAAACTGGTCCACCGAGGGACGCGAGACCACGTCAGCGCTGCACCTTCCAGATGCCGCCCGCCTCGAGCTTGGTGGCGCCCGGTCCGGGGACCAGGAAGTCGACCTCCACTCGGTCGCCTGGCTTCAACGATTCGAGATCGAACAGGTCCTGGTCGACGTGGACGGTGCCGCGGCGGCCACTGTCGTCACGCAACTGAAGCGTGCTGGCCTGCGTGTCGACGGCCACCACGGTGAACGCGCCCGGCAACGGACCCGCGGCGACGCCGCCTGTGTCCGGATTGAATCGACCGGGCACAAGTGGCCGGTCCGGGCGGGGCCCCGGCGGGCGCGCAATCGGTTGCGCCGGGCGCTGACCCCACACATCTGCTGTCGCGGCGGCCATGCCGATGAAGCTGATGCCTAAACGTCCCAGTCTCGACAGAAAAGCTCGCCTGCGCTGCAAAGCTGCCCTCACGCGTCAATCGCCCCCGGCCACGATCGTAGCGCCGCTACGCTAGCTTCGGCGGAAGCGGGCAGCGAAGGTCTGGCGGAACTTCGCCACCTTGGGTGCAACGACGAAGGCGCAGTAGCCTTGGTTCGGGTTGCGCTCGAAGTAGTGCTGGTGATAGTCCTCGGCCCGCCAGTAGTTGTCGACCGGTTTCAGCTCGGTGACCGCGCGCGCCTTCAGCTCCGCATTCACGTCGTCGATCACCGCCTGCGCCACGGCGCGCTGCGCGTCGTCGTGGTAATAGATACCGGAGCGGTACTGTGGACCGACGTCGTTGCCTTGGCGGTTCAGCGTGGTCGGGTCATGAATCGCAAAGAAGATCTCGAGCACCTCGCGTAACGAAATCGTCGCATTGTCGAACTCGATGCGCACGACCTCGGCGTGTCCGGTGCCGCCTTCGCAAACCTGTTGATAGCTCGGCTGCCGTACATGGCCGTTGCTGTAGCCGGACTCGACCGACTGCACGCCGTCGACCTGCTCGTAGACAGCCTCCAGGCACCAGAAACAGCCACCGCCCAGCGTGATGGTCTCGATCGCCACGTCATGACTCCAAGAAGTTCCGTGTCAGCCATTGGTCGCTCGGCAGCACAACAGCTGACACCACACCGATTGTGCCGGCGAGCCTGTTCGCGCGTGGCGAACGCTGCCTCGCGCCTACACCCGAGCGGTCAGCGGTAACAGCGGGTTTCGCAACGGTCATATTGCACGAGGCGCCTCGAGGGGTGCGGCGCAGAATCGCCCATCAAACGACGTGATGCCCGTGAACGATCTGCTCGTCCTGCTTGGTATTCAATCGTGGAAGCCGATGTTGGCCGCATTGGCCTTGCCACCGGTGCCATGGCTGCTTCTGGTGCTGGTGGGCGCGCGCATGATGTTCTGGCGGCGCTCCATTTCGTGGCTCGTGATCATGCTCGGAGCCACCGGGCTGTGGCTGTGCTGCACCACGGCCGTGGGTTACTGGCTCGAACAGGCCGCGCTGAGGCCGCCACCGGCACTCAATGCCGATCGCATTGCCGAGATCAAGCGCCTCGCCGGCGCGAGCCCAAACAAGGTGGCGATCGTCGTGCTGGGTGGCGGTCGCGAGGCGATGGCGCCGGAGTACGGCGGCTCCAATCTGAAGGACCTCTCATTGCAGCGTCTGCACTACGGCATCTGGCTGTCGCGGCAGAGCGGGGCGCCGCTGATGTTCTCGGGCGGCGTCGGCCACGGTCAAAGCGTCGGCACCAGCGAGGCCGAGGCAGCCGCGCGCATCGCCGAGCGCGACTACGGTCGGCCGTTGACTTGGAGTGAGGGCGAGTCGCGCGACACGCGCGAGAACGCTGCGCGTAGCGTTGCGATGCTGAAGACCGCGGGCGTCACCGAGCTCGTGCTCGTCACGCACGGCTATCACATGCCGCGTGCGATGCGGGCCTTCCAGGCCGCGACGCAGCGCGCGGAAACGCCGATGCGCGTGTGGGCGGCACCGATGGGCCTGGCGCAGCCAAACGAGAACGTCGCGCTCCGTTGGCTGCCGTCGAGCGAGGGTTTTCGGCGGGTCCGTCTGGTGCTGCACGAGTTGGGCGGTCTGGTGCTCGGCGCCTGACCCCCCTGCCCGCGCCCAAAAACGAAACCCCTCCGCGCCACGAGGACGGGAGGGGTGGGTGACTCAGGTCACCGGGCGAGGCTCCAGAGGTTTTCGGTCCGGGGCCCCTATCGCGCAGAGACTGCGCATCGACTTGCGATTGCCTGCAACCAGGCGCCCCAACAATACACCCGCCACGCGTGAAGTTCAAGCTGGCGGTGCACCCGATTTGTCGGCGATCAAGCGGTCGTACAGCTCGGTCATGCGGCGCAGAGTCTCTCGATCGTGCGCGATCGGCCTGCCCCAGGTGCGGCTGGTCTCGGCCGGCCATTTCGCGGTGGCATCGATTCCCATCTTGCTGCCCAGCCCTGCGGCCGGCGACGCGAAGTCGAGATAGTCGATCGGCGTGTGCTCGACCATGGTCGTGTCGCGCAACGGATCACAGCGTGTGGTGACCGCCCAGACCACCTCCTTCCAGTCGCGGATATCGACATCGTCGTCGGTGACGACGATGAACTTGGTGTACATGAACTGGCGCAGGAAACTCCACAGGCCGAACATCACGCGCTTGGCGTGGCCCGGGTATCCCTTGCGGATCGAGATCACCGCCAGGCGATAGCTGCAGCCCTCGGGCGGCAGGTAGAAGTCCGCGATCTCGGGAAACTGCCGCTGCAGGATCGGCACGAACACCTCATTCAATGCGACGCCGAGCACTGCGGGTTCGTCGGGCGGTTTGCCGGTGTAGGTCGAGTGATAGATTGGGTCGCGACGGTGCGTGATGCGGTCGATGCGAAAGACCGGGAACCACTCCTGCTCGTTGTAGTAGCCGGTGTGGTCACCGAATGGACCCTCGAGCGCGTGCAGGTAGCCGTCGATGCCTTTGCGCGGGACGCCGTATTCGCTAGGGTCCACATGACTGCTGTCGACCGCGGGCACGTGCCCTTCGAGCACGATCTCGGCCCTGGCCGGGACCTGCAGCCGATGTTTGGGTGTCTCACCAACAGCAGCGTCGACCAACTCGGTCGGTGAACCTCGCAGCAGTCCAGCGAACTGATACTCCGACAACGTATCCGGCACCGGAGTGACAGCGCCCAGCATCGTGGCGGGGTCCGCTCCCACGGCCACAGCGACCGGAAACGGGCGGCCCGGATTGAGCCTCGCGAAATCGCGAAAGTCCTGCGCACCGCCCCGGTGGGGCAGCCAACGCAAGACAGTCTCTCTGCGTCCGATGACCTGCTGCCGATAGATGCCGAGGTTCTGGCGCGTTCGTGGGTGTGGCGCACCCTGGGGGCCGCGGGTGATGACCAGACCCCACGTGATCAGCGGCCCGGCGTCGCCCGGCCAGCATGTCTGGACCGGCCAATGGGACAAATCGACCTCGTCCGCTTCGACGCAGATGTCGCGGCACGGGCCACCCGCACGAAGGGCTGGCTTCATGTTCCACAGCGACTTGGCCATCTCCATCAACCGGCCGGCGTCGGCCAAGCGACGCGGGGGCTCGGGCTCGCGAAGTGAAGCCAGCAATGCACCGAGTTGGCGCAGCTCCCCGGTCTCGGTGACCCCCATTCCTAGGGCCACTCGTCTTGGCGTTCCGAACAGGTTGACCAGGACCTTTGTACCGAATCCGCTGACCTTCCCGAATTGAAGCGCAGGGCCTGCGCGCCGCAGTGCCACGTCGGCAATGGCGGTCATTTCCAGCTTCGGCGAGATCTCTTGCGCGATCCGGATCAACTCACCGCGGTTTTCGAGCCCATCCAGGAAGTCTCGGAGGTCTTGGTATTGCATTGTTTATGTATTAAAGGTGATTGCTTAATAATTGACTGGTTATTTGAGGCGTACCTAGAATCCGTCCGCTTCACTTGCCGGGGGAAACCCGCGGCCGCTACCAAAGCATGAGCGCCCCTAGTTCTTTCACTGCAATCTACAGCGCCTGTTCCAGGTCTGCGGGCACGTTTGCCCGTGACGTCGGTATCGGCATGCTGGAGGTCAGCCACAACACGCTGGCGCTGCTCGGCTTGTCGGTGGTGTGCGGCGTCGTCCTCTTCTCGGCAGCCCATCCCGAGCTGCGCGAGGGCGCGGAACAGCGTGCGCTAGGGTGGCTGCTGGCGAGACAGGAAGCGCGATTGGCCAGCGAGATCATTCCCGAGCCACCGATGCCCGACGCCGTCGCTCGCGTGACCGCGGCCGACCCGACGACCCTGTCCAAGCAGCAAGCCTCGGTTGCCAACTGGCTGGCTCGGCGATACCGCGTGGCGCTCGAGCCCGTGAGCCGCCTTGTGCAGGAGGCCTGGGACAGCGGGCGGCGAGCTGGCTTGGACCCGACGCTGATCCTCGCAGTGATGGCGATCGAGTCGAGCTTCAACCCGTTTGCGCAGAGTTCGATGGGCGCGCAAGGCTTGATGCAGGTCATGACTCGAGTGCATGACGAAAAGTACGAGCCGTATGGCGGCGTGCGGGCCGCTTTCGACCCGGTCTCCAACCTGCGCGTCGGGGTACAGGTGCTCAAGGAGTGCATCACCCGCGCCGGCAGCCTCGAGGCAGGCCTGAAGTACTACGTCGGCGCGGCAAATCTCACCGATGACGGTGGCTATGTCGTGAAGGTGTTGGCCGAGCAGTCCAACCTGAGGCGCATTGCCGATGGCAAATGGGTCTCCGTGACGGCGGCGCTGCCGACGGCCCCTGGCGGAGCTTCGCTGAAGACGTCGGGCGCGTCCGACGACCGACCGGTCGCCGCTTCGCCAGACGCCGCCCACACGAATCGCGTGGCCTGGGCCATGCCGCTGCGCTGACGACATCCGCGCTCCGCTAGACTTTCGGCTGCGCGCGACTGGCGATAAGGGCCCGCTTCGGGTCCAAGGTGGACGACCACCGGGAAGCGCGGCCCGTGGTGCCCTGTGGCCTACGGGGTTCGCCGTTCGCCTGGGCAGCTGTGGGATTGGATCGGTGCCTCCGCTCCGCCACCATCCGCGGCGTCGGTGACGAAGGAAGCGCCAGTCATGTTCGACTTCTCGACCCATACGGTAGCCAGCGTGGACCCGGAGCTGTGGTCCAGCATCCAATCCGAGAATCAGCGTCAGGAACGGCACATCGAGCTGATCGCGTCGGAGAACTATGCGTCGCCGGCGGTGATGGCCGCCCAGGGCAGCCAACTGACGAACAAGTACGCCGAGGGCTATCCCGGCAAGCGCTACTACGGTGGCTGTGAGTTCGTCGACCAGGTCGAAGAGCTTGCGCTGCAGCGCGTGAAGCGCCTGTTCGGCGCGGACGACGCCAACGTACAACCGAACTCCGGCTCGCAGGCCAACCAGGCCGCGATGTTCGCGTTGCTGCGCCCGGGTGACACCATCATGGGCATGAGCCTGGCCGAGGGCGGACACCTCACGCACGGCATGCCGTTGAACATGAGCGGCAAGTGGTTCAAGGTCGTTAGCTACGGCTTGAACGAGCGCGAGGAGATCGACTACGACGCGATGCGGACACTGGCGCTGCGCGAGCGGCCCAAACTGATCATCGCCGGTGCGTCCGCCTACTCCCTGCGCATCGACTTCGAGCGCTTCGGCCAGGTGGCGCGCGAGGTCGACGCCTACCTGATGGTCGACATGGCGCACTACGCAGGGCTGATTGCCGCGGGCCTGTACCCGAACCCAGTGCCGCATGCCGACGTGGTGACGTCGACCACGCACAAGACGCTGCGCGGTCCGCGCGGGGGCTTGATCCTGATGAAGGAGCCGATCGCCAAGGCGATCAACAGCGCGGTCTTTCCCGGCATCCAGGGCGGCCCGCTGATGCACGTGATCGCCGCTAAGGCGGTGGCGTTCAAAGAGGCGCTCGACCCGTCGTTCAGGCAATACCAGCAACAGGTGCTGAACAACGCAGCCGTGCTGGCCAACACACTGGTCAAGCGGGGCCTGCGGATCGTATCGGGCCGCACCGAAAGCCACGTGATGTTGGTCGACCTGCGCCCCAAGGGCATCACCGGCAAGGACGCCGAAGCCGTGCTGCAGCGAGCGCACATCACCTGCAACAAGAATGCGATCCCCAACGACCCGCAGAAGCCGATGGTGACCAGCGGCGTGCGGCTGGGATCGCCGGCGATGACGACGCGCGGCTTTCGCGAGGCCGAGGCCGAGCAGACCGCGCACTTGATCGCCGACGTGCTGGAGGCACCGCAGGACGAGGCGCTGATCGGCCGCGTGCGTGAGCAAGTCGCCCGCCTGACGCGCGACTTTCCGGTCTATCGCTAGCGTAGGCCCCGGCACGCCGCGCAGCGACACCGCCCACAGCCGATGCGGTGCCCTTACTGCAGTCACGACGACACGCAGGTTGTCGAGACGCGAGAGTCGGACGAAGGCGACGTCGTCCGACGTCGCCGTCGTTGCCTCAAGTGCGACAAGCGGTTCACGACCTACGAGCGCCCCGAAATCGCACTGCCGGCGGTGGTGAAGAAGGACGGCACGCGAGCCGACTTCGACGCCAACAAGCTGCGGGCTTCGATGCTGCTGGCCCTGCGCAAGCGGCCGGTGAGCATGGAACAGGTCGACAGCGCGCTCGATCGCATCCAGGAGCGACTGCTCGCCAGCGGCGCGCGTGAAGTGCCGAGCAGTCGGCTCGGCGAGCTGGTGATGCGTGAGCTGAAGCGCATCGACAAGGTGGCCTACGTGCGCTTCGCGTCGGTCTACCGCAGCTTCGAGGACGTCGACGAGTTCCGCCGTTTGATCCGCGACATTTGATCCCGCGTCGGCGGTGATCGGCACCGCGAGCAGGACCGGTGGCGGTCCGTCCCTCCAAGGAGGGCCCCCGACACGGCGAACCCTCCAGGGTGCGCCGCAAACCCTCGCGCGGGCGACGCGCGCAGCCGGCGTTCTTCCTAGAGTGGGTGCATCGATTCACGCACCCACAGGAGGACACCATGTCGAGTCGTTCCACCCAGATTCCGGCGCAACGCGGCGTCTCGCTGATCGAAGCGATGTGCGCCCTGGTTATTGTGTCGCTGACGATCGGCGGCGCGGTGCCGAGCCTCGCGTCGCTGCGGCAGAGGGCCGAGCTGGCGGGAGCGGCGGCGCAACTCGAGACCGACGTGCAATTCGCCCGCGGCCAGGCCGTGGCGCTGAATCGGACCGTGCAACTGAGCTTGCGGGAGGCCAACGGGGCCACCTGCTACATCGTCCACACCGGCCCGGCGGCGAACTGCGTCTGCAACTCTGCCGAGCCGAACACGGCATCGTGCAGCGGCGGCGCCGAGCTGCTGCGGGCGGTCTCGTTCGCGAACCCGGGCCCGGTGCAGGTGCGCTCGGCGTCGAAGTCGCTGACCTTCGAGCCGGTCTGGGGCACCGTCACGCCGACCGCCACGCTGCGCGTCGAGGCACGCGACGGGCAGGCGATCCACCAGGTGGTCAACCTGCTGGGGCGCGTGCGCAGCTGCAGTCCTCAGGGTCGCGTCACCGGCGAACGCGCCTGCTGATCGGCGATGACACCCATGGCCCGCACGATGAGCGGTCGACATTGAGCGATGAGCGGTCGGCGCCTACGCAGGAACGCCGGCGGGCACTCCGATAATCGTGACATGCGTCACGTTCCGCATCCGACGAGGCCGCAAGCCGGCTTCACGCTGAACGAGCTGATGATCGTGGTGGGGATCGTCGGAGTCCTGGCGCTGATCGCCTATCCGTCGTACCAGGAAAGTGTCCGCAAGAGCCGGCGCGCCGACGCGATCACCGGCCTGACCCAGCTGCAACAGCTGCAGGAGCGTGTGCGCGGGCAGCAGCCAGCCTACGCCGACTCGATCGCGTCGATGCCCGGGCCACCGCCAGGGACCTCGCCGGAGCGGCACTACCTGTTGGCGGTCGACGCCGCCACCGCCACCAGCTACCGAATGACCGCCACGGCCAGCAGCGCTTCACCCCAATACAACGACACCAAGTGCCGCGGTCTGCGAGTGGAGATGGCCGGCGGCACGATCACATATTCCTCGCTGAATGCGGCCGGCGACCTCGACACCACCAACGCCAACCGCTGCTGGCCGCGATGAAACAAGCTGCCGTCCATCGCCTCGAAAACCGTTGCCGCGCATGCGGCCTGACGATTATCGAAATGACGGTGGTTCTGATCGTGCTTGGCGTGATCATCGCCGTGCTCGTGATTCCGTCGATGAGCGGGATGGTGGCGCGCCATCGCGTGCAGGGCGTCCAGGCCGAGCTGCTCGGCGACCTGCAACTCGCGCGCTCGGAGCAGGCGCAGCGCAACGGCACGTCGACGTCGGTGGCGGTGAGCTTCGGGAGCAATGAGGCCGTCACCTGCTACACGATCCATACGGTTGGCGGAGCCCTTTGCGACTGCACCCGCGCACCCGGCACAGCGTGCACGGGAGTAGCCGATGCGCAGGAGATCAAGACGATGCAGTTCGAGCGCGCGGTCGGCGTCAGCGTGGCTGCGTCCAGCCCGGGTGGTGGCTCGCTGGTCTTCGCGCCACCGAAAGGCCTGGTGACACCGGCCGACGTGGTGATCGACGTGCAGAGCGCGACCCGTGGCCAGTTGCGCACGTCGATCAGCGCCACCGGCGTGCCCAGCGTCTGCTCGCCCGACGGCTCGATTCTTGGAGTGCGCACATGCTGAACGCCGCCCGTGTCAAGCAACGCCGGCAAGCCGGTCTGTCGATGGTCGAGTTGATGGTCGGGGTGGCGGTCGGCCTGTTCGTCGTTGCCGGTGCCACGGTCGCCGTGTCCAACCAGCTCGGCGACAACCGCCGGCTGATGCTCGAGACGCAGATCCAGCAGGATCTGCGCGCGGCGGCGGACGTGATCGCGCGCGACATCCGGCGCTCGGGCTACTGGGCCAGTGCGCAGGATGGCGTCTGGCATCCGGCGGCAGCCGGCGTCACGATCAACCCATATACCGCGCTGCAGCCGGCCGCCAGCGGCGTGGTCGCGTCGACAGTGACCTTCAGCTATTCGCGCGGCGCGCCGGCGAACGAATCAGCGGGTTTCCGCCTCGGCAACTCGGGTGCGATCGAGATGCTGACCGGTGGCGCATGGCAAGCATTGACCGACGCGTCGACGCTGAGGGTGACCGACTTCCGCGTGACGCTCAGCAGCCAGGACCTCCCGCTGTCGTGCTTCAACCCGTGCCCGCCTGGCGCGCCGGCGTGCCCGCCGACGCAAAGCGTGCGCGACATCAAGGTCGAGATCCTCGGCACCGCGGTGCACGACCCGTCGTTGCAGCGCAGCGCGCGCAGCAACGTGCGTGTGCGCAACGACGTCGTCAACGGGGCCTGCCCGGCCTGAAGCGGAGAGCGCGATGAATCGATCGCCCATTGCACGACGCGACGCTCAGCGAGGAGCGGCCGCCCTGATCGTCGTCATCGTGCTGTTCTTCATTCTGGCGCTGGTCACCGCCTACGCCGGCCGTAGCCTGATCTTCGAGCAGCGAACTTCGATCAACAACCAGCGGGCCGCGCAGGCCTTCGAAGCGGCCGAGTCCGGCCTGGAGTTTGCAATCGGTCTGCTGAGCGGCGGCCGCGTCGACGCGCAGTGCGTGTCGAGCAACGACGGCGGGAACAGCACCTTCCGGCAACGCTACCTGCAGAACGACGGCGGCGTTTTCACGATCCCCCCGGCGTTGGCGGATCTGCGGCCGACCTGCATGCTGCTGGGTGCAGGCACCACGTGCAGTTGCCCGACCGCTGGGCCTCCCGCGCTGGCGCCACCCGTCGGGGGACTGGCGCCGACCTTTCAAGTCCGCTTCGACACGACAGGCATCGCGCAGGCGGGCGTGGTCAGGGCCACGGCCACGGGCTGCAGCAACATCGGCACGCAGTGCTTCGCGGCCAGCGCCAACAGTGCCGATGCTGTGGCCGAAGTGTCGGTGTTGCTCGGCTTGAACTCTGCGCTCGCAACGCCGCCGGCGGCGGCGTTGACGGTACGCAATACCCTCAACCTGAACAACCGTGCCGTCACGATCGTCAACGCCGACGTGCCCAGCCGCGGCATCACGATCGACGCCGGAGGCCCGCTCGTCAACGACGGCAGCGTGCGCCTGAGCAGCGTCCCGGGCACGCCGGGCTCGGCTTCGGCCCTTGCCAACGACACGTCACTGGCCGATCTCGGCAACGGCGACCGCATGTTCGTGTCGGTGTTCGGCATGGACCGCAACACCTACCGCGCGCAGCCCGCGGCCGTGCCGGTGACGTGCTCCGCAGACTGCGGCGTCGACATCGGCATCGCCGTGGCCAAGAACCCGGGCCGCGTGATCTGGGTGCAAGGTCCGGCGACGATCTCGTCGGCGCAGGTGCTGGGCACCGAGGCCCAGCCGGTGATGCTGGTCGTTCAGGGCGATCTCACGGCGTCGGCTAATCTGCAACTGTTCGGCGTGCTGTATCTGCACGGTGGAGGCGGTGCCAACACCTGGACCACCGCTGTCGGATCCACACTGGTCCAGGGCGCCGTGGTGGCAGAGGGCGATCTGTCGGTGGACGGCACACCGACCATCGTCTTCAATCCTGCCGTGCTGCGCACGATCAACCTGACACAGGGATCGCTGGTGCGCATACCCGGCAGCTGGCGCGACTTCGCCGCTGGGAGCTGACCATGCGCATCATCCACAAGCATTCCCGCGGCGTCTCGCTGGTCGAGGCGATGGTGGCGTTGGCGGTCATGGCGTTCGGTATGCTGGCCGTGGTGGGCGTGCAATCGACGCTGCGTTTCAACGCAGATGTCGCGCGACAGCGCTCGGAGGCTACCCGCATCGCGCAAGAGAGGCTCGACGAGTTGCGTTCGTTCACCGCCATCGACACCGGGCCCGTCGAGTACACCTGGGCGGGGATCGCCAACGACGTGCGCACTGCGAATGGGCTGAACGCGGTCTACCAGGTCCGCAGCGAGGTCGTCGTGCCAGCCGACTCACAGGTCAAGGTGATCAGGGTCACCGTCAGCTGGGCCGATCGCGGGGCTGCCAACGCCAACGACTTGAACCAGCGCGTGGTGCTGGCCAGCTCGATTGCGGCCGCCGCGCCAGCGCTGTCCGGCACCTTGGCCGTGCGGCCGGGAACGGCGCCCGTGGCCCCGGTGCGCCGCCCGATGAAGCGCCACCCGACGATTCCCCCGCAGGCGCGCGACCTCGGCAACGGCATGAGTGCCTTTGTTCCACCCGGCCGACCGTGGATGGCGCTCGTCTTCAACAACGTTACGGGCGTGATCAACGGTGTGTGCACCTTCGACTACAGCACATCGAGCGACAACATCACCATCAACGAGATCCAATCGTGCGCCAACACCACCACCGGCCAGCTGCTCAGCGGCTTCGTGCGCTTCGAGCGCTCGATCGATGGCCCGGACCTCACGGCCGCCGATGTGGAGAACCCCGCAGGGCCAGCGTTGAACCTGCGCATGCACGTGGACCTCACCAGCACTGGTCACCCGCAGACCCCGCTGTGCTTCGACGACATGACAGGGACGATTGCAGTGGCTGGCAGCAAGCAGTTCGCAACTTACTACTGCGTGATCTTCTCGAACCTGAGCCAGCGTTGGTCGGGTAGCAGCACCATCGAGGCACTTGGCGGCGTCGACTGGAACATCTCCGACAATGACTTCGACCCACAAGCTCATCTTGTGTGTCGCTACACCACGGCCACCAGCGACAACCAGACCGTACCCAATCAGGACCATCCACGCGACTACAGCAACTTGAGCGGCAACCTGACCGACCAGAACTTCGTCGTCATCTCCGCGCGCAAGCATTGCCCGACCGACGTC
Organism: Burkholderiaceae bacterium; assembly: GCA_035764445.1. GTDB lineage: Bacteria > Pseudomonadota > Gammaproteobacteria > Burkholderiales > Burkholderiaceae_C > JAEUPI01. The sequence continues at coordinate 6,441 of DASTZF010000429.1, read as the reverse complement.
CCCGCCGACCCAGCGAACGGCGACTTCGTCAACAGCAACACGCTGCAGCACCAGCCGCCGCCGATTTGACGGCCGACGTAGACTCGGCGTCGAGATGCCGCTCGACGACCACGACCTGCAGCAGTTGCACCGCGCGTTGGAGTTGGCCCGCACGGCGATCGGCCGCTCCGACCCCAACCCCAGGGTCGGCTGCGTGCTGGCCGATGCCAGCGGACGCCAGATTGGTGCAGGTGCCACCCAAAGCGCCGGCCATGCCCACGCCGAAGTGATGGCGCTGCGCGCTGCGCAAGCCAGCGGTGCCGCGGTTTCCGGTGGTACGGCTTGGGTGTCGCTCGAACCGTGCTCGCACCACGGGCGCACACCACCGTGCGTCGATGCGCTGATCGAAGCTGGCGTGCGCCGCGTCGTCGCGGCCACCATCGATCCGAACCCGCTGGTTGCTGGCGCTGGCCTGCAGCGTTTGCGCGAAGCCGGCGTCGCCGTCGACGTCGCCGACGGTGAGGCGGCTCGCCAGGCGCGCGAACTGAACATCGGTTTCTTTGCACGCATGCGACGCGGCATGCCGTGGGTGCGCTGCAAGCTGGCGGCGTCGCTCGACGGCCGCACCGCACTCGACAATGGCCACAGTCAGTGGATCACCGGCGAAGCGGCGCGCACCGACGCCCACGCGTGGCGCCGCCGGGCCGGCGCGATCGTGACCGGCGCCGGCACCGCGGTCGCCGACAACCCGCGGCTCGACGTACGCCTCGTCGCGACCGACGTGCAGCCGCTGCGCGTGGTGATCGACTCGCGCTTGCGCACGCCAGCCAGTTCGCGGGTGTTCGACCCGCCAGGCGAGGCGCTGGTCTATTGTGCGCGGGCGGAAGCGCGTGCGGCGCGGGCGCTTCGCGAGCGCAAGGTCGAGCTGATCGAGCTTCCCGGCGCTGACGGCGCTGTCGATCTGGCTGCCGCGTTCAAGGACCTGGCGGCGCGCGGAGTCAACGAGTTGCACGTCGAAGCCGGAGCCGGGCTCAGCGGTGCACTGCTGCGAGCCGACCTGATCGACGAATTCCTGATCTATCTGGCGCCCAGGTTGATCGGACCGGGGCGTGGCATCGTCGACGTGCCTCCACTCAGCGACCTGTCGCAAGCCTGGTCGCTGCGTTTCGAGACCATGCAGGCGCTCGGCGACGACCTGCGCATCGTGGCGCGGCGCCCCGGCGCGCTGCCCTGGCTCGACTGACGCGAGGCGGCGGCGACAATCGAGCATGTTCACCGGCATCGTCAGCGCCGTGGGCCGCATCGTGCAAGTCACGCCGCTCGGCAGCGGCGGCTCGTTCGGCGTGCGGCTGGCGGTCGACACGCCGTCGCGATATCTCGACGGCGTGGCCACGGGAGACAGCATCGCGCTCAACGGCGCCTGCATGACGGTCAGCCGCCTGGATGCACCACAAGACCGCTTCGAGGTCGACGTGTCGGCCGAAAGCCTGGGACGAACCGCCGGCCTGCAGCACCCTGGCCGCGTGAACCTGGAACTGGCGCTGCGCGCGGGCGATCGGCTGGGTGGCCACCTGGTCAGCGGCCACGTCGACGGCATCGGGACCGTGCTGCGGATGCAAACGGTGGGTGAATCGACCGAGTTGCTATTGCACTGCCCGGCCGAGCTGGCGCGCTTCGTCGCTGTCAAGGGATCGCTGGTCGTCAATGGCGTCAGCCTCACCGTCAACAGCGTCACCGACCGCGCCGACGGCTGTGTCGTGTCGATCAACCTGATCCCGCACACGATGGCCCAGACCACCTTGAGCGAGTTGCGCGACGGATCGTCGGTCAATCTCGAGGTCGACCTGATCGCGCGTTATGTCGAGCGGCTGGTCAGCGCGACGCCGCAGGCATGACCCGGCGGGCGCTGTGGCGGCCACTGCGACCGACCGTCTCTCACATCCGCACAGCTTGTAATGCAATCGGATACACCGCGCGGTACTGTGCTCGCTTAACATTTGTATTCCAGCAGTCGCGGTCGAGGAGGATTGGCTCGCTAGGGCCGGCATCGCATGCAGGACTTTGACGATTCCACCCTCTGGCGGATCAGCGAATTCGAGCGGATTCGCCTCGAAACGGGCAACAGCGGCTACGCCAAGCTCAACGGCCCGACGGTACTGCCGACCACGCTGGTCAGCGAACTCTCGCGGCTCGATTACTCGGCCAGCGGCACCGACGCGATGGAGGTCATCGCGGCGTGCATGCGGCACCGCGAGCCGGCACTGATCTACGTGCTGCACCACGAGCTGGTGTGGCCGATCACGGTGTTCCCGCGCGAGCGGCTGTACCACTCACCCCGCGACCTCACGGAGGAGATCCGCAAGGGCGTGCGCGAACTCACCGTGCACAGCGTCGAGCCGCCGGGCGTGCGCGCGCCGGGGCACTTCATGACCGAGCGCGTCGCCGAGGAGCGCCACTACCGCCCGCTGCTGCCGCTGTTGTGGGCGCTGGGCCTGCACGGCCCGCGCGGCACGCTGATGCAGGAGATCGGCGGCAATGCCGCCTACCGCGTCTCGCCCGATTTCCACCTCGGATCGCTGCCGGTAGCCGGCGCCGTCGGCCCGGCGATCCAGCGTCTGCGGCGCGAAACCGCTTCGCTGCGTTCGATCTCGCGCTGGCCCGGCATGAACATCGATCGCGCCGTGCGGCTGCTCAACGGCCTGTACCTGCTGTCCGGGTTGATGGTGCTGCGGATGCACCCAGCCGCACGCAAGGAGCCCACCAGCACGCGGCCCAGCGGCGGCTGGCTGTCCTGGATCCGCAGGAGCCGTTGACGCGGCGGCGCGGGCGTCCTTGGCCCGCGGGCGATCGGAAGCCGCCACCTACAATCGGCGCATGCCGATTTCGCCGGTTCCCGACCTCGTTGCCGACCTCGCGGCCGGCCGCATGGTCATCCTGATCGACGAAGAGGACCGCGAAAACGAAGGCGATCTGGTCCTCGCCGCCGACCACGTCAGCGCCGACGGCATCAACTTCATGGCCAAGCACGGGCGTGGCCTGATCTGCCTGACGCTCACCCGAGAACGCTGCGAGCGACTGCACCTGCCACCGATGGCGGCACGCAACGGCACCGTGCACGGCACCGCCTTCACGGTCTCGATCGAAGCCGCCAGCGGCGTCACCACCGGCATCTCGGCGGCCGATCGCGCGCACACCGTCCGCACCGCGGTGGCACGCGACGCGCGTGCCGCCGACCTCGTGCAGCCGGGGCACGTGTTCCCGTTGCAGGCGCAGGAGGGCGGCGTACTGATGCGCGCCGGCCATACCGAGGCCGGCTGCGACCTTGCCGGCATGGCAGGCCTGACGCCGGCGGCGGTGATCTGCGAGATCATGAACGACGACGGCAGCATGGCGCGGCTGCCCGATCTCGAGGTCTTTGCACAGACACACGGCCTGAAGATCGGCACCATTGCTGACCTGATCGCGTTCCGCAGCCACAACGAGAGCCTGATCGAGCGCTGCGGCGAGCGCGAGTTGGTCACGCCGTACGGCACGTTCCGCTGCTTCACCTACCGCGACCGCGGGCGTGGCCTGCACCTGGCGCTGACGCACGGCCGCTGGCAAAGCGGTGACGAGGTGCTGGTGCGCGTGCACGAGCCGTTCACCGCGTTCGATCTGCTCGACGTCTCCGCCGGCGGCCACTCGTGGCCGCTGGCGCGCGCCTTGCAGGCCCTGCAGCGCAGCCCGCGCGGCGTGGCGGTGCTGCTCAACTGCAGCGGCGACACCACGACGCTGCTCGCGCAATGCCAGCCACAGACGGCGACCGCGCCAACGTCCAAGCAAGCGGCGCTGGACTTGCGCACGCACGGCATCGGCGCGCAGATCCTGCGCGACCTCGGCGTGGCGCGCCTGCGCGTGCTCGGCAGTCCGCGCCGCATGCCGAGCATGGCCGGGCACGGGCTCGAGGTGACCGGCTTCGTCACGCACAGCGACTGAGGGGACGGAGCGATGCAATCGGCCGACAAGGGGCGCTCCGACAAGCTCGAAGGCGAAGGCCTGGTGATCGGCATCGTGCAGGCGCGTTTCAATGCCGCGCTGACCGACAAGATCGCTCAGGCCTGCAGCTACGAGCTGGCCGCGCTCGGCGTGGCCGAGCGACACATCACGCACGTCACCGTGCCCGGCGCGCTCGAGATCGCCGTCGCACTCAAGGCGATGGCCGACAGCGACGACTTCGACGCGCTGATCGCCATCGGCTGCGTGATCCGCGGCGAGACCTATCACTTCGAGCTGGTGGCCAACGAAAGCGGCGCGGGCGTCACGCGGGTCGCGCTCGATCACCAGATCCCAGTCGCCAACGCGATCCTGACCGTCGATACCGAAGCGCAGGGCTGGGAACGCGTCGAGGACAAGGGCCGTGATGCCGCCCGCGTGGCGGTCGAAATGGCCAATCTGCTGAGCGAGTTGTGAGCGCGGCGAAGGCACGCACCACGGGCGGCAAGTCGGCACGCCGCCGCGCGCGCGAGTTGGCGCTGCAGGGACTCTACGAGTGGCTGGTCGGCCGCACCGAGCTGGCGGCGATCGACGCGCACATGCGCGAGCAGGAAGGTTTCGAGCGCAGCGACAGCCAGCACTTCGACGCCCTGCTGCACGGTTGTGCGCGCGAGGCCGCGACGCTCGATGCGGTGCTGGCCAAACACGCCGATCGCAAGACGAGCGAGATGTCGCCGGTTGAGCACGGCGTGCTGCTGATCGGCGCCTACGAGCTCGCGCATTGCGCCGACGTGCCGTACAAGGTGGCCATCAACGAGGCGGTCGAGCTGGCCAAGACCTTCGGCGGCACCGACGGCCACAAGTACGTCAACGGCGTACTCGACAAGGCAGCGCTCGAGCTGCGACCCCAGGAAGTGGCGGCCGCGCGCAGCGCACGAACATGAGCGACCGCGGGCACCGATGAAGATCGCCTCACGGCTCAACCACATCGAGCCGTTCTACGTGATGGAGTGCGCCAAGGCGGCACACGAGATCGCGAGCAGCGCGTTGTGCGATCCGGCGCGCGGCGGGCGGCCGATGATCTACCTGAACATCGGCGAGCCCGACTTCGGCGCGGCGCCTCGGGTGCGCGAAGCGGCGGCGCGTGCGATCCGCGACGGCCGCACGCAGTACACACAGGCCACCGGGCTGCCCGCGTTGCGCGAGCGGATCGCGCAGTGGTATCGGAGCCACTTCGGCATCGACGTGCCGGCGCGCCGCATCGTCGTGACCGCGGGAGCGTCGGCCGCGCTGCAGCTCGCTTGCGCAGTGTTGTTCGAGGCTGGCGACGACGTGCTGATGCCCGACCCGTGCTATCCGTGCAACCGGCATTTCGTCGCCGCGGCCGACGCCCGCGCGGTGCTGCTGCCGACCGACGAGCGCACGCGCTTTCAGCTCGACGCGGCGGCGGTGGCTGCGGCGTGGGGAGCGCAGACCCGCGGCGTGCTGCTGGCCACACCGTCGAATCCGACCGGCACCTCGATCGATCCCGACGAACTGGCGCGCATCGTCGAGCTGACGCGGGCACACGATGCCGCGTGCGTGGTCGACGAGATCTACCTCGGCCTCAGCTACGAAGACCGCTTCGGACACACCGTGCTGTCGGTGGCGACGCATGACGACTGCGTCGTCTCGGTCAACAGCTTCTCCAAGTACTTTGGCATGACCGGCTGGCGGCTGGGCTGGCTGGTGCTGCCGGAGCCGCTGGTGGCGCCCGTCGAGCGCCTGGCACAGAACCTCTACATCTGTCCGTCCGCGGTGGCTCAGCATGCCGCGCTGGCATGCTTCGACGACGAATCGATCGCCGAGTTTGAGCGCCGCCGCGCCGAGTTCAGGCGCCGCCGCGACTTCGTGGTCGACGCATTGCAGCGGCTGCAGATGCCGGCGCCGGTGGCGCCCGACGGAGCCTTCTATGCCTATGCCGATTGCTCGCGCCACAGCGCGAGCAGTTGGGACTTCTGCTTCGATCTGATGCGCCGCGCCCAGGTGGCGCTCACGCCGGGACGCGACTTCGGCCGCTGTGCACCGGACCGTTACGTCCGGTTGTCGTATGCGAGCTCGATGGCCGAGCTCGAAGAGGCGGTGCAGCGGCTGCACCAGTGCCTGTGATGTTTTGCCATCGGCGCTGCGCGCCAGGGTGACAAGGCGTTACCCGCAGGAAGCGAACCACGCTTTTTGTCGCCCCTTGCGAAGGCTCCCCGCCTAAGCTGCGGTGCTGTGCAAGACGATTCACATCGCAGCCAAGACACCGCCGAGCAGGGGACGGGCAAGCCCGCCGAGCGGGCGGTGGATCTCGACCCCACCGCATCGGAATCGCCGGCCGCCGAGGGCGGCGACGCTGCCGCCGGCGGCCAGGGCCTGACGATCGGCCACATCGGCCGCTACGCGCTGAAGCAGCAACTCGGCGAAGGCGGGTTGGGGACCGTGTATGCGGCCTACGACCCGATCCTG
>DASTZF010000428.1:0-11896 GCA_035764445.1 Burkholderiaceae bacterium | reverse complement strand
AGCGTGAAGAACAACAGCGCCTCGGTGGCCTGCACGCTCACCTAAGCCATGCCTCCGTTGATCGAGATGATCTGACCGGTGATGTAGCCCGCTTCGTCGCTGGCCAGAAAGCCCACCAGCGCGGCCACCTCGTCGGCGGTGCCGGCGCGGCCCACCGGCACCCACTGCGCGATCTGCTTGGCGTCGAACGCGGCATCGGCCATCGGGCTGGCGATGATGCCGGGCGCCACCGCATTGACGGTGACGCCTCGGCTCGCCACCTCGAGCGACAGCGCGCGCGTCGCGCCGTGCAGCGCACCCTTCGCGGCCGCGTAGTTGACCTGGCCGCGGTTGCCGATCAGCGCGGCCACCGACGAGATGTTGACGATGCGGCCCCAGCGCGTGCGCAGCATCGGCAGCAACAGCGGCTGCGTGACGCGAAAGAAGCCGTGCAGCGACAGGTCGATCACGCGGTGCCATTGTTCGCCGCGCAGCGCCGGGAACACCGCGTCATCGTGCACGCCGGCGTTGTTGACGACGATCTGCACGGGGCCGTCGCCGAGCATGCGCTCGCAGGCGGCGCGCGTGGCGTCGTCGCTGCCGAGGTCGAACACGATCGGCTGCGCCTGGCCGCCGGCCTCGTTGATCGCGCCGGCCAGCGCTTGCACGGCGTCGGCACGTGAATGCGCATGCAACCACACGTGCGCGCCCTGTGCTGCCAACCGCCGCGCGATCGCACCGCCGAGCGCGCCACTGGCACCGGTGACCAAGGCGCGCTTGCCGTGCAATGTCATCGCGCCCCCTGGCTCGCTGCGCTCGCGTTCCGCCACGGGGGAGCAAGACGCCTTGGGGCGACCCGTCGGCGGCTCATTGCGGGGACTCCGCCGCGCGCAGCGGTGCATCGAACACCACGGTGGCGCGGCCGTCGACGAGCAGGCGAGCGTGCCCGTCGCGCAGCGTGAAGGCGTACATCGCCTGCCCCGCGCCACCCGACAGCCGTTGCGCGTGCACGCGCAGCGGCCCCGGGGCATCGTCGAGCCGGCTCGCGTGCAGGCGCAGCGACCGTGCGCTGGCCAGGAAGCCGGGCTGCGGGCCGCCGACGCGCGCACACAGTGCACCATGCAGCGCCATCGCCTGCGACGCGTATTCCAGGGCGCACGCCGCCGGCAGCGTGCCGGCCAGGCGCAGCGGGTGTCGTTCATCGGCTTGGTTGATCGCCTCGCAGACGACCTCATCGTCACGCCACGAGAGCATGCGCTCGAGCAGGCACATCGCACCGGCGTGCGGGATGCGCGCCGCGATGCCCGCGCGCTCGAGCGTGGCCGGGCTTGCGGTCATCGCCGCGCCGCCACCTGCAACGCCAGATCGAGGCCGTCGCCGTCGAGTCGGAGCTCGCGTGGCTCGTCGCGGGCCATCGCTTCGAGCAACGGCAGCACGCGTGCGGTCGGGATCGACCGGCGCAATGCGTCGAGGTCGGCGCTGGCGCAGCGCGTGACCTCAGCGTGCGGGCCGAGCGACAGCGTGAGCGGCCACGCGCCGGCGCTGCCAGCGGGCACCAGCAGCAGCGCGCAGGCGAACACGTCGGGCAATGGCCGCAGCGCATGCAGCGGTTCGGGGTACGGCATGTCGCACGCCACCAGCAGCACGGCGGCACCGCTGGCGCAGCACTGCGTGGCCGCTTCGAGCAAGCCCGCGCACAGGCTGGCATCGTACGCGGCCAGGCTGGTCGATGCGCTGCGCGACTGCGCGGCGATGTGCCAATAGCCGGCCGGTGCGTTGTGCACCGAGTTCGTGAAGCGAGTCGGCGACACCAGCCGTTCGGGTTTCGCCAGCGCCTCGCACATCGCGTGGCATGTCTCGGGATCGCCGCTGGCCGACGTGAAGACGGTGGCCACGCCGTCGATCGCGACACCGGCCATCGCGCACGCCTCGTCGGCCACGACGATCGAGGCCTTGACTCCGACACCGGCGCGGCGGCGCTCTGTGCTCGGCAGCCGGTTCGGCGGCGGCACCACGGTGGCGGCCGCACTCCAGTCGCTCGGCGTGCGCAGCACGGTGGCCGCCCGTTGCCAGCTGGTCAAGCCGGGCCCGAGCACGCCGACGCCGGCCACCGCCACCTGCAACACCGCTGCCTCGCTCACCAGGCCCCCTTGCTCGCTGCGCTTGCGTCCCCCCGAGGGGAGCGAACGCGCTCGGGAGCGGCCCAGCGCGCGTTCATTGCGCGGCTCCCAAGATCAGGCAGGCATTGCTGCCGCCGAAGCCGAACGAGTTGCTCGCCGCCACCGACAACGTGCGCTGCTGCGTGCGCCGAAGGTAGTTGGCCTGCAGTGCCGGATCGGGCTGTTCGCAGTGCAGGCCGTGCGGCAGCACGCCGTGCTGCAGCGCCAGCAGCGTCAGCGTGGCCTCGATCGCACCCGCCGCGCCGAGCGCGTGGCCGGTGTGGCCCTTGGTCGAGCTGACCGGCAACGTGCGACCGAACACGCTGCACACCGCCAGGTCCTCGGCGGCGTCGTTGTTGCGCGTGCCGGTGCCGTGCAGGTTCAGGTAGTCCACTTGATCGGGTTGCAAGGCCGCGTCGACCAATGCGGCGCGCATCGCCGCTACCGCGCCGGCGCCCTCGGGATGCGGGCTGCTCATGTGGTGGCCGTCGCTGCTCTCGCCGCAGCCGAGCAGCCACGCCGCGGGTGCGTGGTCGTCGCGCTGCAGCAGCGCGAACGACGCCGCCTCGCCGAGCGACAACCCGTTGCGCCGCGTATCCCACGGGCGGCAGACGTCGGCGCTCAGCAGCTCGAGCGCACGAAAGCCGTATAGCGTGGTCATGCACAGCGTGTCGCAGCCGCCGACCACGGCGGCGTCGATCACGCCGAGCGCGATCAGCCGCGCCGCCGCCGCGTACGCCTTGGCACCCGACGAGCAGGCGGTGGAGATCACCCAGGCCGGGCCTTCGAGACCGAGCGCGGCGCGCATGAAGAACGCGAGCGACGCCGTGTCGTGCGTCTCGGGATAGTGCAGCCACGCTGGCAGCGCACCGTCGCCAGCGCGCTGGCGGTAAGCGATCTCGGTCTGCAGGATGCCGGAGGTGCTGGTGCCCACCAGCACGCCGACACGCCGCGCGCCGTACCTCTGCGCCGCGCGTCGCACGTTCTCGTCGAAGCCCTCGTCGCGCAGCGCCAGCGCCGCCAACCGGTTGTTGCGGCAATCGAAGTGCGCCAGCGCAGCCGGCAGCCGCTCCTCATCGACGCCGTCGGCCACCCCGATCCAGGCGTCGAGCGACGCGGTCTCGAAGGCCTGCGGACGCAGCCCGCTGACGCCTTCGAGCAGCGCATGCGCGTGCGCGGCATGGCCGCGCCCGAGTGCGCTGACCAGCGAGAACGCGGAGATCGGCAACGGCTTCATCGTCAGGTCGCGCGCGGCAGGTCGCACACCAGCAGCACGTTGGCGAACGGCGTGCCTTGGCTCATCGGTTTCTCGTGCACGCTGAAGCCGAACTCCTGCAACGTGTCGCGCCACTGCGGCAGTGTGCGGGACCAAGTTGGCGGCGCTGGATGGCCGCGCGCCAGCGTCACCGCGCGGTCGACCCAGCGACTGAGCCAAAAGCGCGCCCGTTGCGCCGGGTCGCCCACGCGCAGCAGCAGGCGGCCACCGGACCGCAGCGCCGCGGCGATGCGCGCCAGCATCTTGTCCTGCGCATTCATGTCGACGTAGTGGAGCACGTCGAGCACCACGATCACATCGCAGGGGTCGAACGCGATGTTCCGCATGTCGGCACAGATCAGTCGCGGCGGCGACGGCAAGGTCTGTAGCGCACGCTCGGCACGCGCCACGTCGGCCGGCATCAGCTCGATGCCGGTGTAGCTGGCGCCACTCGGCGGCGCGCCCCACGAGGCGGGCCACTGGTTGGATGCCGCCAGCGCGTCGCATTCGGCCAGCAGGCTGGCCAGCAGGGCCTGGCCGCAACCGATGTCGAGCACGCGCGAACCGGGCGCGATGCTGCCTCCGGCTAGCAGCGCGCGGAACACCGGATCGTGCTTGAGCTTGCCGCGCGCAAAGTGCCACGCGAACGGGCTGCAACGCCGGTAGTGCGCGCTGGCCGCGCGGTGCAAATGGCGCCAGGCCGGCTCCGGCTGCAGGCCGCCGCGCGACGAGCCGAGCGTTGGGGCCGTGATGCCGAGCTCGTGCGGGTTCATCGCTTCAGTGGCGGGGCGCGCCGCGCGGCGGGATCGCTTCGCGCAGCGTGGTGGTGCGCAGGCCCAGTGCCGCGGCCTGGGCGAGCAGTTGCGGCAGCACCTCCAGCACCACGGGCTCGCCCTGCGGCGTGCGCTGCGCGTGCCCGTCGTGCAGCAGCACGATGTCGCCCGCAGCCATGCCGTGCGTCAGCCGATGCAGCACCCGCCGCGCGTCGTGCGTCACCGTGTCGAACCCGCGGCGCGTCCAGCTGACGAGATGCAGGCCGTGGTCGTGCAGCACCGGGTCGAGGAACGGATTGCGCAGCCCCGCCGGGGCACGGAAGCAGTGCGGCCGCAGACCGCACAGGTCGGCGATCACCTGTTGCGCGCGTTGCACCTCGCGCGCCAACGCGCGCGGCCCGAGCAGCGCGAAGTGATGGCGGTGCGTGTGGCTGTGGTTCTGCACGTCGTGGCCGCGCGCCACGATCTCGCGCAGCAGCGCGGGGTGCACCCGTGCTTGCTGGGCGATGCAGAAGAAGGTGGCACGCGCGTGATGTCGACCCAGCACGTCGAGCACGCGCGGCGTCACCTCCGGGTCGGGGCCGTCGTCCAGCGTGAGCGCGAACTGCCCGCGTGCGACGGCCGCATCGGGCAGCCGCGTCCAGTTGGGCCCGAGCAGCCGGCTCCGCGGCCACAGTCCCGCAGCGGTCAGTCCGATGTGATTGAGCGCGATGCCGCCCACCGCCCACCACAACGCCTCGGGCACCAGCACGGCGGCGCCGGCGGCTACCGCGTGCAGGCCGATGCTGGCGGTGAGCGCCGGCGGTGCGCTCCAGCGCTGAATCGGGGCGTGATGCGGCGGCATGGGCACGGCTGCAAGCGGTCCGCGATTTTCCCACACGCCTCCGCCGCATCGGCGACTCAGGACGGGTGCGCGGCGGTGCGCGCCGTCGGCGCGGCGTAGGCTGCCGACAGCAGCAGTGCGAGCAGCGCGCCGGGCGCCACCACGCGGCCGATCGCCGACAGCGCAGGAATCGCGGACGCCGCGATCAGCCCGAACGACAGCACGATGGTCAGGTTCGCCAGCAGCAGCGACGCCAGCGTGTCGTCGTCGCTCTTGTGTTGGTGACGCAGCCAGTCGAGGAACAGCGAGTAGTTCGAGCCCACGGCCACCACCAGCAGCAGCCCCACCAGATGCAGGATGCCCAGCGGAACACCCAGTGCCGCAAAGCCCGCCATCGTCAGCAGCACCGCCAGCGCCAGCGGCTTGCACACCGCCAGCAGCCGCGATGGCGAGCGCAGCCACAGCGCCATCAGCAGCACGACGCCCGCCGCGCCGAACAGCGCCTGGCCCTGCGCCTCGCGAATGTAGTGGCCATACAGGCGTCGCAGTTCGTCGGCGACGTTGAACGACTGCGCGGCGTCGATGCCCTGCAACGCCTGCGCAATCGCCTCGGGCGCGCCGTCGCCGGCGCGCCCCGGCGAGCGCACCACCGGCAGCAGCGCGGTGAAGGTGCCGTCGGCGCCGCGCACGAGCAACGCCGCCGCCAGCGTCGCCACCGGCGTGCCGGCCAGCGACTCGCGCGTGATCGGCGGCATCGCGCGCGCGCTCTGCACGTCGTGCACGAACGGGGCCAGCCGCCCGGCCGACAGCGACCCACCGCGGGTCGCCTCGGCGAGACTGGCCTGCAGCGTCGCGGCGTCGGGCAACGCCGCGCGCCTGCGCTGCTGCGTGGCCCGGCTCGGCAGCCAGCGCGTGATCGCGTCATAGCCATGCAGCTGCCCGCTCTGCACGAGGGCATCGAGCCGCGCGCCCACGGCCTCGACAGCCTGCAGCACGGCCTCGAGGTCGCTGCCACTGACCGCGACCATCGTGCGCTCGTCGCCGGCCAGCAGCTCGTCGCGCAGCTGCGTGTCCAGGGCCAGCGCCTGCATCGATACCGGGCTCAGCGACGACAACTCGGTCTGCCACAAGGTATCGCGGTGGACGACGAGCAACACCAACGCCGCGACGCCGAGCGCCGTGAACAGGTGGCGTGCCCGCGGCAACGTGCGCACCAGCGCTGCAGCGCCACGCCCGAGCTGGCGGCGCGCCCCGATGCCGCTGGCACCGTCGGGCATCCACACCGGCAGCACGCAGCGCGTGGTCAGGGCAGCGGCGATCAGGCCGGCAATCGAGAACACGCCCAGCTGGGCCAAGCCCGGGAAGCCCGAGAAAGCGAGCGCGAGAAAGCCGCACACCGACGTCAGCACGCCGAGGCGCACCGTCGGCCAGCTCTCGCGCACCCAGCGCCGCCACCCCGCCCCCTCGCGGGTGTCGGTGGCCGACCCGACAGCGCCGCGCGCTTGGATCAGGTAGTAGATCGCGTAGTCGACCGCCTCGCCGATCAGCGTGGTGCCGAAGCCCAGCGTCGCGCCGTGCACGTTGCCGAACACCAGCGACACCGCGGCGACGCCGGCGACGATGCCGGTGGCCACCGGCACCATCGCTGCGGCCAGCGCGCGCAGCGATGCGAAGGCGAGCAGCATCAGCCCGCCCATCAGCACGGTGCCCGTGATGGCCAGCGCGCGCGTCTCGGCCTGGATCTGGGCACGGCTGTCGACGGCGAACTTCGGCGCGCCGCTCATCCGCAGGTCCAGGCCGGGCGCCGCGACGGCCGCAAACGAGTCGCGCACCAGCGCCAACGCGCGCGCCTGCGCGTCGAGGTCACCGCCATCGGCGCGGCTGTGCGTCATCAGGAGCGCCTGCTGACCATCGCGCGAGACCCAGATGCCGTCTTGGGTGCGTGGGCCGCCGCCGGACAACGCGCTCTCGGCGATGCGTTGCACCTCCCCGGTGGGATCGCGATCGAGCAGCGGCTTGACCAGAGCGCCGGCCGGCGTGCCGAGCAGCGACAGCGTGTCGTCGATCGCCTCGCGCAAGCCGTCGGCGCTGAAGCGTCGTGCGTCGACCGCAGGGCTCAGCAGGTAGCGGTGTTCGAGCACCCAGCGACCGACCTCGGCAATCGCTGCGAAGTCGCCGTTGAGCACCTGCTCGAAGGCAGGGTCGGCGCGCAACCGCTGCGCCAGCGCTCGCGACGCCGCGGCGCGCTGCGCCGCATCGCCGCCGCGGATGCCGATCAGCAGCGTGCGTGCGGCCACGCCGCTGCGCAGTTGCTCGATCAACGCGCGCTGACGTGCGTCGGGCGCCGCCGGCAGAAATGCCGACAGATCGGTGCTGAAGCGCGCGTGCGCGATCACCCCTGCACCCGCTGCCAGCGCGGCGAGCCACACCACCACCGCTATCCAACCGCGGCGTGACACGATCGAGCGCGTCACGACGTCGCTGCGCGCGGCTTGGACGACGTCACCGGCTCGATCGTGGTGACCGAGCGATCGCCGTCGGCCAACTGCAGCTCGACGACCCGCACGTCGGCGTGCATACCGTCGATGCGCAACAGCCGCACCACGCCGAGCAGTTGAAAGTCCAGCGGCACCAGCGTCAGCGTCCAGCGCGCTGCGCCGCCGGCGACGGCCGGATTGAAGTAGCGTCGCAGCACCGACCCGTCGCCGCTCAAGGTGCCGCGCAGCGCCGCCACCATCGCCGCCAGCTCGGGCACGTTGTCGAGCGACAGCCGGCGCACGCGCTCGCCGCGCTGCAACGTGACTTCGTTGCCATCGACGACGAACGATTCGCGGCGCGGCGTCAGCGTCTGGCGCTCGAGCCGGTCCGGCGCACTGAATCGCATCGTGCCGGTGTAGCGCAGCGGCTGGTCGAGCCCCGACACCGTGCGTTCCTCGGCGAAGCGCACTTCGCCGGACTTGCGCTGCGCCAGCGTGGCCATCAGCTCGTCGAAGCCGAACGCCGCCAGCGCCGGTGAGCCCACCACGCACGCGAGCATGAACAGGCAGGCCTGCCGGCGGTCAGGGGCGTGCATCCTCGTTCCAGAAGTCGAAGAAGTTGAACCAGTTGTACGGTGCCTCGCGGCACAGCGCTTCGAGCCGTTGCACATAGGCCTGCAGCGCGTCGCGCAGCCGATTGTCGCGCTGTGCGGGGTCGCCGGCCGGCGGGCTGAAGTCGGCCAGCGGTTCGAAGCGCACGTCGTAGCGTCGTCCACCGCGATACAACGCGCCCATGAACACGACGCGCCGGCGCAGCAGCATCGCCAGGCGCAGCGGCGCGTCGCTGAAGCGCGCACTGCGGCCCAGGAACGGCAGCTCGACGAGGTTCGAGCGCGCGCCGACGGCCCCGAGCACGCGGTCGCCGAGCATGCCGACCAAGCCACCACCGTCGAGCCAGTCGCGCATCGCCAGCGTCGACTGCGGGCGCCCGATGGTGATGATGTCGAGGTGGAATTGCGGCGCGATCGAGCGCAGCGTCTCGTGAATCATGCGCGCGTTGTCGGGAAACATCGCCATCGCCACGCGCAGGCCCGGGCGACCGGCACCCACCGCGTGCAGCGCCTCGAAGCTGCCCAGGTGAGCGCCCAGCAGCAGCGCGCCGCGGCCGCCGGCGACCAGTTCGTCCATCAGCGGCGCGCCTTCGATCCGCAGGTCGAACTCGTGCAGGCGGCCACGCGCGAAGTAGACGCGGTCGAGCACGGTGGCAGCGAAGCTGAAGACATGGCGGTAGCGATCTCGCCAGCGCACCGGCCGGCCGAGAGCGCGCTCGAGGTAGCGCTCGCTGTGGCGCCGGCTGTTGCGCGCGAAGACGACGAAGTACAGCGTGATCGGGTGCAGCACCCAGCGCGCGACGCGGCGGCCGAACGCCACCGCGACGAACGCCATCACGCGCAGCGCCAGCCGGCTACCGCGTTCGCTCTCGCGCGCCCACGCGTCGGCCGGCGGCTGTGCCGTGCTCACGCGGCTGCGGCCTCTGCAGCGACTTGGCCGCGCGCGACCAGCGTGTCGCCGCAGTGAACCGCAAAGTCGATGGCCTGCGCCTGCGTCTGCAACCGGATGCGCAGCGTCCGGCCGGGCGCCACCGGCGCGAGGAACTTGACATGCTTCACCTGCAGCACCGCGCCCGCGCGCGCGCGCAGCGCCGGCTGCTGCTCGAGCGCGTGCAGCACGAGCGCCAGCAGGTATGCACCGGGCAGCACCGGCGCGCCGGGGAAGTGGCCGTCGAAGGCGGGCAGCGTGGCGTCGAGGCGGTGCGTCGACTCGATCGGCGCCGGGTGCGGGTCGTGCATCAACCGGACTTGCCCTCGCGGGTGTCGAGCTGCGCCAACGTCTGCAGCGCGAACTCGCGCAGCGCCTGCGCAGTGATCTTGCCGGTCGCCTGCCGCGGCAGCGACGTCACGTGGATCACGCGGCGCGGCAGGAACGCGCTCTCGACGCGCGGCCGCAGCGCAGCGATGATCTGGCGCGCGCTCAACGTCGGCGCGACGACGAAGGCGACCAGCCGCACCACGCCGTCGGCCACGTCGTCGGGCAGCCAGAACACGCCGTCGTCGACGCCATCGATGCGGTTCAGGTGAAAGTTCAGATGCGCCAGCGAGCTGCGCTTGCCGGCCACGTGGATCAGGTCGTTGGCGCGGCCGAGCAGCCGGAAGTGCGTCGCATCGATCAGTTCGAGCTGATCGGCCAGTGGCGTCGGCGCCAGCACGTGGCCGCCGCTGACCGAGAACCGATCGCCGTCGTCTGCCGCTTCACGCTCGATGCGCAGCCCGTCGAGCGTGGTCCAGACGTCGGTGGCCGTGGTGCGCCGCGCGGCGACCTGGCCGGCTTCGGTGCAGCCGTAGATCTCGACCAGGCGGCCCTGCAGTTGCGCCTCGGTCTGCAGCGCCAGCTGTGGCGACAGCGGCGCGGTGGCCGACAGCACGAGGTCGACCGGCGGCAGCGATGCACCCGACAACAACAGCGCTTTCAAGTGCACGGGCGTGGTCACCAGCGCGCGCGGACGCGGCAGCCGCGCCAGCGTGTCGGCGATGTCGGCTGGGTAGAAGGGCCGGCCGGCATCGAACGCCGCGCCGCCCAGCAGTGCCAGCAGCACCGACGACTCGAAGCCGTAGCTGTGCTGCGGCGGCACGGTGGCCACGATGTTGAGGCCGCCGATCGTCGGCCACTGCAGCAGCGCGCACAGGCTGCGCGCCTCGGCATCGATGCTCCGCTGCAGCGCGTCCCAGCGCTTGTGCTGCGGTTGCGGAGCGCCCGTCGAGCCCGAGGTCAGCAGGCACGCCGCCCACTGCGAGCGATCCACCGCCAGCGCCGCGTTGCCGGCAGCGACACCCGCGGGTCGGGTGACGACGATCGATGGCAGGCCACCGGTGTCCTGGTTCGGATCGTCGATCAGGGCATACGGCGCGGGCCCGCCTTCACCGAGCTGGCGCAACGTGTGCGGCATCGCGTTCGGTGGCATCAGGCTGGTCTGGCCGCGCAGCAGCGCGGCGATGAAGCCGAGCGTGAACAGGTAGCGATCGCTGCACAGGTTGACCGGCTGGCCGCTGGCGGGCAGGCGCTCGGCCAGTGCAGCCGCTTCGGCGATGCATTGCGCAGCCGCGATCGCCTCGCCATGCCGCCAGGCGAGCGTCCGCGCGGGCGCGGCCAGGTCCATCATGTGAACCGCGCGATCACGGCCGCCGCGCCTGGACCAGCGGCGTGCCGCGGTAGGCGCGCCACGCCTGCAGCATCGACGAGCGCTCAAACTCGGGGTGCAGCCGATAGCGCAGCCAGTGCTCGCCGGCGAACAGACCGATCGCCGCCAGCGGCGTCACCAGGTTGGCGAACAACGACCACGTCCACCACGGCGCCCATGCGAACAGCGCCAGCGACAGCACCACCATCAGCGCGAAGTAGGCCGCCCACACCAGGGTCACGCGGCGCGTGTACGCCGCCTTGGTCGGCGTCATCGTGCCGTGCACACGGGCGGCCAGCGCGGTGATCAGCGGTGTCACGCCTGGCCGCAACGTGATGGCGAACGCACACCCGAGCGCGAAGTGGATGCCTGCGTGCTGCAACAGGTACAGGCGGTTGATGCTCTGCGGCTGCCCCGACGCACCGACCCAGGCCAGCCACGCCAGCGCCGCGGTGCACAACAGCAGCGCGGGCCCGTGGCGATGCTGCCAAGCGAGCGCAGCCAGCGCGCACACCAACGGCCCGAGCAGGGCGGCCACCGCCCACGGCTTGTCGCCCGCCACCACCATCAGCGCATGCGAGAGCAGCGCGTACGCCGCCAGTGCCATCGCGGCTGCCACCCAGCGCCAGCTCGGCATCGCCCTATCGCGTGCGGTGTTGCGCCACGTGTGTCGCCAGCGTGCCCAGCGACTGGAAGATGGCGTGGTTGTTCTCGTCGTCGGCGCGCAGCTGGAAGCCATAGCGCTGCGACACCTCGAGCGCAAGCTCCAGCACGTCGATCGAATCGAGCCCCAGGCCCTCATTGAACAACGAGGCCTGCGGATCGATCTCTTCGGCATTGACGTCGAGGTTCAGCACCTGCACCAGCAAGGCGGCCAGCTCTGACTCCAGCGGCGTGCGCTCGGGCACCGCGGGTCCGGTGGCGGGGGCTCCATGGGTGGTCGACACGTTGAGCGCAATCGGACTTCAGTTCGGCCCGATTGTAGGGGCCGGCCTGCCACTGCAGCCGGGCATCGCGCACGCGCGCGAGCGATTCAGAGGCCCTTGAACAAATGGGCGTACAGTCGGCTCGCCGTCAGTCGCTCGGGCCGCTCGCGCAGCGTCAGCGTGACCTTGCCCGATTCGTAGCGCTGCGCGCTGGCGATCGCGCGCGCGCGCACCACGGTGCCGCGGTGCACCTGCCAGAACAGCTGCGG
>DASTZF010000427.1:0-4620 GCA_035764445.1 Burkholderiaceae bacterium | reverse complement strand
GTAGAAGCCTTCATCGTCGAACGCCTCACGCGTCTGCTCGGCCGCACGCCAGTAGCCCGGCATCACGTTCGGGCCGCGGAAGCGGATCTCGGTCTTGTCGCCTTCGCGCACCAGCTTGACCTCGACGCCAGGCACCGGTAGGCCGATCTGGCCCGAGCGCGTGTCGGGCCCGACCGCGAACGTGCACGACGGCGCGGTCTCGGTCATGCCGAGCCCAGTGATGATGCGCAGCCGCTCGCCGATGGTGGCCGCCCCGTGCGCGTCGAGCTGATCCCACACCGCCTGGCTCAGCGCGGCGCCGGCGAACATGAACGCCTTGCAGCGCGCGAACAGCGTGCGACGCAGCTGCGTGTCGTGGTCCATCGCGCGTGCGATCTCCTCGAAGCCCTTGGGCACGTTGAAGTACACGGTGGGCGAGATCTCGCGCAGGTTGCGCAGCGTCTCGGCCATGCCGCCGGGTGTCGGCTTGCCGTCGTCGATGTACAGCGTGCCGCCGTTGGCGAGCGTGATGCCGATGTTGTGGTTGCCGCCGAAGGTGTGGTTCCACGGCAGCCAGTCGACCAGCACCGGCGGCTCCTCGGTGAGGAAGCGCATGCACTGGCGCAGCATCTGCTGGTTGGCGCACCACATGCGGTGCGTGTTGATCACGCCCTTCGGCGCCTTGGTCGAGCCCGATGTGAATAGGAACTTGGCGATCGTGTCGGGGCCGACGCGCGCATGCGCTGCCGCCACCGCAGCGCCGGGCGTCGTGCGCAGCAGCTCGTCGTAGCGGCGCACCGCGCGCTCGGTCAGTTCGCCGCGCGCCAGCACCACCGGCGTGTCGAGCGGCACCGTGGCTGCGATCGCCTTGGCGTACGACGGGTCGATGGCGAACACCAGCCCCGGCGTCACGGTGCCGAGGATGTGCTTGAGCTTGGCGTGATCATTCGACAGCAGCGAATACGCCGGCGACACCGGCGCGAACGGCACGCCGGCCCACAGCGCGCCCATCGCGAGCGTCAGATGCTCGAGACTGTTGTCCGACAGGATCGCCAGCGGCCGCTCGACCGACAGACCCATGTCGAGCAGCGACTGCCCCACCGCCTGCGCACGCTCAAGCATCTGTGCGTAGCCGATGCGTTGCCACTGCCCGCTCGGGTCGCGCCGCGCGACGAATGTGTGCTCGGGCACCTCGCCGGCCCACTGTTCGAGGTGGTCGGTCAGCCGCGCCGGATACCAGCCCAGAGCTTCGGTCGAGCTCAGCACCGTGCTGCCGTCGGCGCGCCGCTCGATGGTGGCTTGCAGGCAGCCGCCGACCGACGCTTCGCGTGCTCGCACTGCGCTCATGGCCGCGTCAGGACTTGACCACCTTGCCCGCGCGCTTGTCGAGGAACGCGCGCAGACGCTTCTTCGCCTCCGGCGTGCCCTCTGCCACCGCGGCCATCAGCGACTCGGTGAACAAGCCCTCGCTCTGCGACTGATCGGCGATGCGCGGGAGCGCGTGCATCACCGCGTAGTTCGACATCGGCGCGTTGGCGGCGATGCGTTCGGCCAGCTCGATCCCCTTGGCGAGACCGGCGCCGATGGGCACCACGTACTGCGTCAAGCCGGTGGCCAGGCCTTCCTGCGCGTCGTAGACGCGACCGGTCATCATCAGGTCGGTCATGCGCGCCACGCCCATCAGCCGCGGCAGCCGCACCGAGCCGCCACCGCCAACGAAGATGCCGCGCTGCCCTTCGGGCAGGCCGTAGTAGGCCGATGCCTCGGCGACGCGCAGGTGGCAGGCCGCTGCGAGCTCGAGCCCACCGCCGACCACCGCGCCGTGCAGCACCGCGACCACCGGCACGCGGCCGAACTGGATCTGGTCGAACGCGGCGTGCCACATGCGCGAATGCAACACACCGGCGGCGACGTCGCGCTCCATCAGCTCCGACAGATCGAGCCCGGCGCAGAAGTGTTCACCCTCGCCGCTCAGCACGACCGCGCGTGTGGCCTCCGGCAGGTTGACGAAGCAGGTGTGCAGCTGCCGGATCATCGGATCGCTCAGCGCATTGCGCTTGGTCGGACGATGCAGCTGAACGTGAGTGACCGCGCCGGCGTGCGAGACCCGCAGCAGGTCAAACTGGGCCAGCAGGCCGCTGGCAGCGCTGAACGAAGACATCGGCTCGATCCCTCGCGAGGCTCGAAAGATAGTTCAGCAGTTTAACTTAATGGCTAGGGCAAACCCGGATACATGCGCACCACACCCATAGAAATGGATTCAGACGGAGGCCTTGGCGCCAGCCATATACTTACTGTGTTGAACTAAGAGAGCGCCATGGACACCGCTGCGCTGGTCGCCATCGACACCCACACGCATGCCGAGGTGTCGTGCTGGAATCCGTTCGACAACTACGGCGAGGAGTACGACCGCGCCGCCGACAAGTACTTCGGCTCGAACCGGCGACCGACCATCGACGAGACGGTCGCCTACTACCGCGAGAAGAAGATCGGCTTCGTGATGTTCACGGTCGACTCCGAGTCGCAGCTCGGCCGGCGCCGCGTGCCGAACGAGGAGATCGCCGAAGCGGCGAAGAAGAACGCCGACATCATGATCGCGTTCGGCTCGATCGACCCGCACAAGGGCAAGATGGGCGCGCGCGAGGCGCGCAAGCTGATCGAGGAGCACGGCGTCAAGGGCTTCAAGTTCCACCCCACCGTGCAAGGCTTCGTACCGACGGACCGCATGGCGTGGCCGATCTACGAGGTGATCGCTGAATACAAGTTGCCCACGGTCTTCCACAGCGGGCACTCGGGCATCGGCTCGGGCATGCGCTGCGGCGGTGGCTTGAGGCTGCAGAACTCGAACCCGATGTTGCTCGAGGACGTGGCGATGGCCTTCCCCGACATGCAGATCATCGTCGCGCACCCGAGCTGGCCGTGGCAGGACGAGGCCTTGAGCCTGGCGCTGCACAAGCCCAACGTGTGGATCGATCTGTCCGGCTGGAGCCCGAAGTACTTTCCGCCGCAGCTGGTGCAATACGCCAACACGCTGCTGAAGGACCGCATCCTGTTCGGCAGCGACTTCCCGCTGATCACCCCCGAGCGCTGGATGGCCGACTTCGAAGAAGCCGGCTTCAAGGACAAGGTGAAGCCGCTGATCCTGAAGGAGAACGCGAAGCGGCTGCTCGCACTGAGCTAGCGCTCAAGCCGCGGGCGTCGAGCGCCGCACCGTTTGCCGACAGGAACGGCAATCGGCACATTCTGCCGGTGCACGGGACGCCTCGCTGTCTACCGTCGTGATCGAGGCACGACGGCGCTCGCGCGCCAGCGCGCAGACCGGCACGACGCTTGCCTTGGCGACGCCTTGCCAGACTCGCGTCCACATCCTGCCCTGCAAACCTCATGCGATCACCTGCCGAACGCTCGGGGCCCGCAGCGCATGGTGGCAACGACTGCCGGCGGGATAGCGCCACCGTCGTTGCGACGCCGGAGCGCGGTGGCGCCGCGCGCGGCGCCAGATGCCGCAACCCTGACGAGCTGATCCGCTGGTGGCATCTGCAGCGCAGCGCTGCCGGGACGACCAACGACAGCAATCCGCGCGGCTACGATGTCCGCTACGAGCAGGCAGGCATCACGCACGAGCGCGCCACCGCCGAAGCCGCGGCAGCGTTGGCGATGATGCGCCAGTACGGCTAGCGCGTCCCGCGCGCATCGCGTCAGTCTGCTGGGTGTGCGCTCTATTCGAGCCGTATCACCAGCGCGGCGCCGGTGTCGCCCGCTGCGCAACCCGTGAACAGGCCGACACCGCCGCCGCGCGCCTGCAACGCCTGCACCAGCTCCGCGATCGCGCGCAGGCCGGTCGGCCCTTGCGGGTGACCGTAGACCAGGCTGCAGCCATACGGATTCATGCGCTCGAGAGGGAATCCCGTCCGTTGCGCGAACCAAAGGTCATTGACGGCAAACGGGTTGTGGGTCGTCACGACGTGCACGTCGCCGATCGCCAGCCCTGCGGCATCGAGCGCCTGCAACGCCGCGGTGGTCGCAGCCTTAGGCATGCGCGCCTTCTCGGCACGCGCGAAGCCAGCCGACAACAGACGCACGACGCCGTCGCCATCGGCCAGTGCGCGCGCGCCGTCGCGCGCGAGCACCACGGTGCCCGCCGCGCCGTCGGCGGGATGCGTCTGGCTGCCGTAGGTCACCACGCCATCGGGGCTCACCGGCTTCAGTGCGCGCAGACCGTCGGCCGTTGTTTCATGCACACCTTCGTCGCGATCGACCGTGAGTCGTGACCGCCCCTGCTCGATTACCACCGGCTGCAGGTAGGTGCGCTGGCGATCGTCGGCCAGCGCTTGGCGGTACTGTTGGTAGCGCAGCAGCGTCACCTCGTCGAGCGACTGCCGGGACATCGCGCCTTCGCGCGCCACCGCTTCGGCGGTGTGCACCATCGACTGCCCGGTCGCCGGGTCGGCCGCGAAGTTGTCGAGCACCCAGTTCTCGGTCGCCGCGCTGCCGCCGATCGTGCGCGGCCGCGGGTACATCAGCAGCGGCCCGTTGCTGGTGCGATCGGTCGTCACCACCAGCGGGCGCAGGCCGGCATCGGTCTCGACCTGCACCGCCGCGCCGACGATGCACGCCACCGAGGTGGGGGGGGGGGGGGCG
>DASTZF010000426.1:0-18770 GCA_035764445.1 Burkholderiaceae bacterium | reverse complement strand
GGCCGCGACCGTCGCGCGCACTTCGAGGGGGCTCAGGAGCCGGTCGGCGATCAGTTCGCCGCCGCTGATGTGAGCGCTGCCGAGAAACGCGTGCGGCTGCGTGCCGTAGACGCGCACCGCAGCCGCGTCGGCGCCGTCGATGCGGCGCCGCAGGCCCGACAGGAAGCGGCCGGCCTCGTCGGCCTCGAGCCGCACAGCCGGCCAGTCGCCGAGCAGACAGTCGGTGGGTCTCAGCAGCGCATCACGTTCGATCTCGCTCAACGCGTCGAGCGTGTCTGGCGTCACAGCGTCACGCACGTCGAGCCGCCCGGCGCCCGTGCGGCGCAGTGCCGCCAGGTGCGCGCCGCAACCGAGCGCGCGGCCGATGTCATCGGCCAGCGTGCGGATGTAGGTGCCTTTGCTGCACTCGACGTCGATGATCAGGCGCGAGTCTCTGAACTCGACCACATCGATGCGCGCGATGGTCACGCGGCGCGGCAGGCGCTCGACCTCGACGCCGGCACGAGCGTAGTCGTACAGCGCCTTGCCGTCCTTTTTCAGCGCCGAGTGCATCGGCGGCAACTGCTCGATCGTGCCGGTGAAGCGGTGGCACGCGGCGTCGACTGCAGCGCGATCGGTGTCGACCGGGCGGCGCTCGATCACCGGCGTCTCGCGATCGCCCGATGCCGTGCGCTCGCCGAGCGCGAGCGTGGCGCGATATCGCTTGTCGGCATCGAGGCACACCTGGGCGAACTTGGTCGCGGCACCGAAGCAGATCGGCAGCAGGCCGTCGGCCAGCGGGTCGAGCGTGCCGGTGTGGCCTGCCTTCTCGGCGCGCAGCAGGCGCTTGGCGCGTTGCAGCGCCTGATTGCTGGTCAGGCCCACCGGCTTGTCGAGCAACAGCACGCCGTGCACGGCGCGGAGGCTTGGCTTGCTGTTCAAGATTCGCCGTCCTTGGCCCGTTGCGCATTGGCCTGGCGGATCAGCGCGCTCATCTCGGCGGCGCGCTCGGTGGTCTTGTCGAAGTGGAAGTGCAACGTCGGCACCGTGTGGATCGCCAGCCGCTTGAACAGGCCGTTGCGCAGGAAGCCAGCGGCCTCGTTGAGGCCGGCTTCGCACTCCTGCGGGCTGCCCACCAGCAGCGAAAAGTAAACCTGTGCGTGTGCGTAGTCGGGCGACACCTCGACGCTGTTGATCGTCACCATGCCGACGCGCGGATCCTTCAGCGAACGGATCAGCTCGGCCAGGTCGCGCTGGATCTGGTCGGCGATGCGAAAGCTGCGGTTGGGGATCGACTTCTTGTGGCGCATGGGTCCGCTCAAAAAAATCAGCCCCGCTCCAGCGGGGCTGCCCCAAGGTCATGCGCGGATCCGGCTCCGCCGGTCCGCTGCATGCGCCCCCTCGGGGGGCAGCGACCGGAGGGAGCGTGGGGGTTCATAGCGTTCGGGCGACTTCCTTGATCTCGAAGAACTCCAGCTGGTCGCCCTCGGCGATGTCGTTGTAGTTCTTGATGTTCAGGCCGCACTCGAAGCCTTCCTTCACCTCGCGCACGTCGTCCTTGAAGCGCTTGAGGCTGTCGAGCTCGCCGGTGAACACCACCACGTGATCACGCAGCACGCGCACCCGCGCGCCGCGGCGCACGGTGCCGCTGGTGACCATGCAGCCGGCGATCGCGCCGATCTTGCTGATGCGGAACACCTGGCGGATCTCGGCGTTGCCGATGATCTCTTCCTTCTGCTCCGGCGCCAGCATGCCGGCCATCGCCGCTTTCACCTCGTCGACGGCGTCGTAAATGATGTTGTAGTAGCGGATGTCGATGCCGTTGTTCTCGGCCAGCTTGCGCGCGCCGGCGTCGGCGCGCGTGTTGAAGCCGATGATCACGGCCTTCGAGGCAATCGCCAGGTTGACGTCGCTCTCGCTGATGCCACCCACCGCTGCGTGCACCACCTGCACCTTGACCTCGTCGGTGGACAACTTGACCAGCGACTGCGACAACGCCTCCTGCGAGCCCTGCACATCGGCCTTCAGAATCAACGACAAGGTCTGCGCTGCGCCCTCGCCCATGCTCTCGAACATGTTCTCGAGCTTCGCGGCCTGGCGCTTGTTGAGCGTGACCTCGCGGTACTTGCCCTGCCGGAAGGTCGCGATTTCCCGCGCACGGCGCTCGTCGGCCAGCACCATGAACTCGTCGCCCGCCTGCGGCACCTCCGTCAGGCCCTGGATCTCGACCGGGATCGATGGCCCGGCTTCGTTGGCCGGCTTACCGTCCTCGTCGAGCATCGCGCGCACGCGGCCATAGCTGGCGCCGGCCAGCACCACGTCACCGCGCTTGAGCGTGCCCGACTGCACCAGCACCGTGGCCACCGGCCCGCGGCCCTTGTCGAGCTGCGCTTCGATCACCAGGCCCTTGGCCATCGCATCGGTCGGCGCCGTCAGCTCCAGCACCTCGGCCTGCAGCAGCACCTGCTCGAGCAGGTCGTCGATGCCCTGGCCCGTCTTGGCCGACACCGGAACGAACGGCGAGTCGCCGCCGAACTCCTCGGGTACCACGCTCTCGGCGACCAGCTCGGTCTTCACGCGATCGGGGTTGGCTTCGGGCTTGTCGATCTTGTTGATCGCCACCACGATCGGTACTTCGGCCGCCTTGGCGTGGTGGATGGCCTCCTTGGTCTGCGGCATCACCCCGTCGTCGGCCGCCACCACCAGGATCACGATGTCGGTGGCCTGGGCCCCGCGCGCACGCATCGCGGTGAACGCGGCGTGGCCCGGCGTGTCAAGGAAGGTGATCGTGCCGCGCGGCGTCTGCACGTGGTACGCGCCGATGTGCTGCGTGATGCCACCGGCCTCGCCCGCTGCGACGCGGGTGGAGCGGATGTAGTCGAGCAGCGAGGTCTTGCCGTGGTCGACGTGTCCCATCACGGTGACCACCGGCGCGCGCGGCGTCTCGTCGCCGGATTGGCCGGCGGTTTCCTCTGCGGTGAACGCTTCGGGGTCGTCGAGCTTGGCGGCCAGCGCCTTGTGACCCATCTCTTCGACCACGATCATCGCGGTCTCCTGGTCGAGCTGCTGGTTGATGGTGACCATCTGGCCCAGCTTCATCAGCTGCTTGATCACTTCGCTGGCCTTCACGCTCATCTTGTGCGCCAGGTCGGCCACGCTGATCGTCTCGGGGATGTGCACCTCCTGCGACACGAACTCGGCCGGCGCGGTGAACGCCGGCGCGTCGTCGCTGCGGTCGCCCTTGCGTG
Source organism: Burkholderiaceae bacterium (assembly GCA_035764445.1). Classification (GTDB taxonomy): domain Bacteria; phylum Pseudomonadota; class Gammaproteobacteria; order Burkholderiales; family Burkholderiaceae_C; genus JAEUPI01. The sequence continues at coordinate 15,543 of DASTZF010000426.1, read as the reverse complement.
CGCCACGCGGCGAGCGCCAGCCGCCGCGCGCGCCGCCGGAGTCGCCGCGGGTCTTGAGCGCACGCTTCTTGGCGGCGTCGTCGGCCCAGCTCGACGACAGCTTCTCGGACTTGACCGACTTCTTGTCGCCTGGCTTGGCCGTAGTCGTGCCGGGCGCCGCGGTGGTGCCGGGCGCGGCCTTGGGCTTGTGGATCGTGCCCTTGATGCCTTCCTTGCCGGCCTCGCCCGGCTTGGCAGCTTCCTCGGGCTTCTTGGCCGTCAGCACCTTCTTCGGCGCGGCCATCATCGCGCGGATCGCCGCGGCCTCGGCTTCGGCCGACTTGCGGCGGTTGTCGAGCTCGCTCTGGCGCGCCCGCTCGGCGGCCTCGGCGCTGCCGGACTTGACCACCCTCAGCGCGGGCTTGGCGGGCGCGGCGGGTGCCGCCGGAGCCGCTTCGGCCGCGGGGGCGGCCTCTTGAGCTGGTGCTGTCGCGGCCTGGGCGGCGGCCGCTGCGGCCGCCTGCGCCGCAGCCTGCGCGGCAGCCTCGCGGTCGCGGCGCTCCTGCTCCTCGCGCGCGCGGCGGTCCGCGTCTTCGTTCTGACGCCGCAGCAGTTCGGCCTGCCGCGCGGCCTCTGCCTCGCGGCGTTGCACCTCGGCCTCGTCGATCACCGGTACGGCGGCTTCGTCCGCAGCCGCCGCGGCGGGCGCTTCCTCGCGTTTGACGAACACGCGCTTCTTGCGCACCTCGACCTGGATCGTGCGTGCCTTGCCGGAAGCGTCGGCCTGCTTGATCTCGCTGGTGGACTTGCGCGTCAGCGTGATCTTCTTGCGCTCGCCGGCGCTGCTGCCGTGCGCGCTGCGCAGAAACTCCAGCAGCCGCTCCTTATCGGCGTCGGTGAGCTTGTCGTCGGGCGACCGCTTGGCCACGCCGGCGGATTGCAGCTGCTCGAGCAGCGCCGCACTGGGGCGGTTCAGCTCGGCGGCAAACTGGGCAACGGTGGTCACGGCCATTTGATCGGGGTTCCTTGGGCTTTGGGGCGTCTGGGGTTCTGGGGGGTCGGGCTCTCAGGTGCTGAACCAGTGCTCGCGCGCCTTCATGATCAACGTTTTGGCTTGCTCGTCGCCGACACCGGTCAGCTCCTGCAGCTCATCCACCGCCAGGTCGGCCAGGTCGTCGCGCGTGTTGACGCCGCCTTCGGCCAGCTTGCGAATCAGCTCGGGCGTCAGGCCTTCGAGGTCGCGCAGGTCCTGCGACACCTCCTCAACCCTTTCCTCGCGAGCGATCTCCATCGTCAGCAAGGCATCCTTGGCGCGGGTGCGCAGCTCGTTGACGGTGTCCTCGTCGAACGACTCGATCTCCAGCATCTCCTGCAGCGGCACGTACGCCACCTCCTCGAGGCTGGTGAAGCCCTCCGCGATCAGGATCTCGGCGACCTCCTCGTCGACGTCGAGTTTCTCGACGAACAGCTTGCGCACCGAGTCGGACTCCTGCGCCTGCTTGGAGGCGGATTCCTCAGCGGTCATGATGTTGATGCGCCAGCCGGTCAGCTCGGAGGCCAGGCGCACGTTCTGGCCGCCGCGGCCGATGGCGATGGCGAGATTCTCCTCGTCGACCACCACGTCCATCGCGTGCTTCTCTTCGTCGACGACGATCGACTGCACGTTGGCCGGCGCCAGCGCACCGATCACAAATTGGGCCGGATCCTCCGACCACAAGACGATGTCGACCCGCTCGCCGGCCAGCTCGTTGGTGACGGCGTTGACGCGCGAGCCGCGCACGCCGACGCAGGTGCCGATCGGGTCGACGCGCTTGTCGTGCGACTGCACGGCGATCTTGGCGCGCGAGCCGGCATCGCGCGCGCAGCTCTTGATCTCGAGCAGGCCCTGCTCGATCTCGGGCACCTCCTGTGCGAACAGCTCCTTCATGAACATTGGCGACGAGCGTGACAGGACGATCTGCGCGCCACGCGCGGTGGGGTCGACGCCGAGGATCACCGCACGCACACGGTCGCCGCTGCGCAGATTCTCCTTGGCGATCATCTCGCTGCGCTTCAGGCGGCCCTCGACGCGGCCCGACTCGACGATCAGGTCACCCTTGTCGGCGCGCTTGACGGTGCCGACGAAGATCTTGTCGCCCCGCGACAGGAAGTCATTCAGCAGCTGCTCGCGCTCGGCGTCGCGGATCTTCTGCAGGATCACCTGCTTGGCGGCCTGCGCGCCGATGCGGCCGATCGGCACCGAGTCGATCGGCTCCTCGATGTGGTCGTCGACCTCGATGTCGGGAATCTGCTCCTTGGCCTCGAACAGCAGGATCTCGGCGTCGGGGATCTGCAGGCCGGCCTCGTCGGGCACGACGTGCCAGCGGCGGAAGGTCTCGTAGTCGCCGGTATCGCGGTCGACCGCCACGCGAATGTCGACCTCCCCGCCGTGCAGTTTCTTCGTCGCTTGGGCCAACGCGGCTTCGACGGCGCCGAACACGACGTCGCGCTCGACGCTCTTCTCACGCGAGATGGCGTCGACCAGCATCAGCATTTCCCGGTTCATGCCTTGCATCGCCTTTCTTCTCTCTCTCCGTGGCCCGCACCCTCAGGCGGTGGCCGGCCGCGCGCGGCGGCCCTTGAAATCCAGCTGCGGCACCAGGCGCGCCTCGCGCACCTCGTGCAGATCGAAATCCAGTGCCTCGGTCGGGGCGCCGGCGTCGCGCGGCAGCACCAGACGCCAGCCGGCGTCGCGGGCCTGCAACTGGCCGCGCCAGTGCTTGCGGCCCTGGAACGGCGCCCGCAGCGTGAGGTCGACCTCGCTGCCGGCAAAGCGCGCCCAGTCGGCGGGCTTGCGTAGCGGCCGGTCCAGGCCCGGCGACGACACCTCGAGTCGCGCGTAGTCGACGGCGTCGACATCGAGCGCGTATTGCAAATGGCGCGTCACGCGCTCGCAGTCGTCCACGGTCACCGCATCGCCGGCGCCTGTCTCATAGGTGCGCCCGGCGACGCGGTCGATGAAGACGCGCAGCAGGCCGCCCGCCGATCGTTCGACGTCGACCATCTCGTATCCCAGCGCGTGCACGCCGCGCTCGACCGCTTGCTGCCACGACATGGCTGTTCTGACTGTCCTGAGCTGTCCGTTCCCTGCAGGCGCGTTGTTCGGGGCACCCGATAACGCAACGGCAAAAAAAATGGGCTGGATGAATCCGCCCATTTCTTTGCCCCAGCGAAGCGAGGATTCTACTCTGCAAGACCCATACCCGCAAGGGTTAGCGCAGGTGCTGCGCTGTGTGCATGCGAGAATCCGCCCCCCGCCGCACCGGCCGCCTCCTGCCTCGAAGAGCTCCATGGGATTCCTGTCCGGCAAGCGCCTGCTGATCACCGGCGTCCTCAACAACCGCTCGATCGCCTACGGCATCGCCCGCGCCTGCCACCGGGAGGGGGCCGAGCTGGCGTTCAGCTATCAGGGCGAGCGCTTCAAGGATCGGATTGCCGAGTACGCCGCCGAGTTCGACTCCAAGCTGACCTTCGACTGCGATGTCGGCGACGACGCCCAGATCGAACGGCTCTTCGGCCAACTCGCCGAGGCCTGGGTCGGCGGCTTCGACGGCTTCGTCCATGCCATTGCCTTCGCGCCGCGCGAGGCGATCGCGGGCGATTTTCTCGACGGCCTGACGCGCGAGAGCTTCCGCATCGCACACGACATCTCGGCTTACAGCTTCCCGGCGATGGCCAAGGCGGCGGCATCGCAGCTGCGGCCCGGCTCGTCGCTGCTCACGCTCACGTACCTGGGCGCGGTGCGCTACGTGCCCAACTACAACACGATGGGTCTGGCCAAGGCGGCCCTGGAATCGAGCGTGCGCTTCCTGGCGCACAGTCTCGGCACCAAGGGGGTACGGGTCAACGGCATCTCGGCCGGTCCGATCAAGACGCTCGCCGCTTCGGGCATCAAGGATTTCGGCAAGCTCCAAGCCGAGTTCGCGGCCAACGCCCCGATCCGCCGCAACATCACGATCGACGACGTCGGCAACGCTGCGGCGTTTCTGCTGTCGGATCTGGCGGCGGGAATCAGCGCCGAGATCGTCTACGTCGACGGCGGGTTCAGCCACGTGGGGATTGGGGCGGCGTCGGGGTCTTAGGACCCCCAGGGGCCCCGGGCCTGTAGGCCCGTACTGCCACCGCACGCTACGCCCGGGCTTGCAAGCCCGGCCGGTTCGTCAGCATGTGTCGGCCCGCAGTGGCCGCCACACGTCCACACTCACCCCCTCACGCAGTCGACGTAATAGGTGCGGCGGAAGCCCTCGGTGTCGTTCTCGACCAGTCCGTGCACGTCGGTGTCGAAACCGGGAAAGCGGGCGTTGAACTCCTGCACGAAGCGCAGGTACTCGACGATGCGGCGGTTGAAGCGCTCGCCCGGGATCAGCAGCGGGATCCCCGGCGGATAAGGCGTGAGCATCGCAGTGGTGATGCGGTTCTCGAGCTCCTCGATCGGCACGCGTTCGGTGTCGCGGTGCGCGATGCGGGCGAACGCCTCCGACGGCTTCATCGCCGGCTGCAGATCCGACAAGTACATCTCGGTGGTCAGCCGCGCGATGTCGCCCTTGGAGTAGGTTTCGTGGATCGCCTGACTCAGCTCGCGCAGGCCCATGCGCTCGTACTTCGGAAAGTGCTGGCAGAACTCGGGCAGCACGCGCCACATCGGAGCGTTCTTGTCGTAGTCGTCCTTGAACTGCTGCAGTGCGGTGAGCAACGTGTTCCAACGGCCTTTGGTGATGCCGATCGTGAACATGATGAAGAACGAGTACAGCCCGGTCTTCTCGACCACCACGCCGTGTTCGGCCAGGTACTTGGTGACGATCGCCGCCGGGATGCCTGTCTTCGCAAAGCGACCCGTGACGTCGAGCCCTGGGGTCACCACGGTGCTCTTGATCGGGTCGAGCATGTTGAAGCCCGGCGCCAACTCACCGAAGCCGTGCCACTTCTCGTTGGCGGTGAGCATCCAGTCGTCGCGCTTGCCGATGCCCTCGTGCGCCAGCCGCGGCGGGCCCCAGACCTGGAACCACCAGTCGCGGCCCCAATCCTTGTCGATCTTGCGCATCGCGCGCCGGAACTCCATCGACTCGAGGATGCTCTCTTCCACGAGCGCGGTCCCGCCGGGCGGCTCCATCATCGCTGCAGCGACGTCGCAACTCGCGATGATCGCGTACTGCGGCGACGTCGACGTGTGCATCAGGTACGCCTCGTTGAAGAGGTGCTGATCGAGCCGCCGCGTCTCTGAGTCGGCGACCAGGATCTGCGACGCCTGCGACAGCCCGGCCAGCAGCTTGTGGGTCGACTGCGTCGAGAACACCATCGATGTCTTGGTGCGCGTCCGATCCTTGCCGATCGCGTGCATGCCCTTGTAGAAATCGTGGAAGGTGGCGTGCGGCAGCCACGCCTCGTCGAAGTGCAGCGTGTCGGTGAAGCCGTCCTGCATTGCCTTGATCTGGTCGACGTTGTAGAGCACACCGTCGTAGGTGCTCTGCGTGATCGTCAGGATGCGCGGCTGCTTCTTGCTGGCGCCGTTGTCGGCCAGCAGCGGGTTGCGCGCCATGCGCCGGCGGATCGCCTCGGGCTCGAACTCGGCGCGCGGGATCGGACCGATGATGCCCAGGTGGTTGCGCGTCGGCGTCAGGAACACCGGAATCGCGCCGGTCATGATGATCGAGTGGAGGATCGATTTGTGGCAGTTGCGGTCGACAACCACCACGTCGCCCGGCGCCACCGTGTGGTGCCACACCATCTTGTTGCTGGTGCTGGTGCCGTTGGTGACGAAGAAGCAATGGTCGGCGTTGAAGATGCGCGCCGCGTTCGTCTCGCTGGCTGCCACCGGGCCGGTGTGGTCGAGCAGTTGGCCGAGCTCGTCGACCGAGTTGCAGACGTCGGCGCGCAGCATGTTCTCGCCGAAGAACTGGTGGAACATCTGGCCCACCGGGCTCTTCAGGAACGCCACCCCGCCCGAGTGGCCCGGGCAGTGCCACGAGTACGAGCCGTCCTGCGCGTAGTCGACCAGCGCCTTGAAGAACGGCGGCGCCACGCCATCGAGGTAGCTGCGCGCCTCGCGGATGATGTGGCGCGCCACGAACTCCGGCGTGTCCTCGAACATGTGCACGTAGCCGTGCAGCTCGCGCAGGATGTCGTTGGGCAGGTGCTGCGACGTGCGTGTCTCGCCGTACAGGTAGATCGGGATGTCGGCGTTGCGCCGCCGGATCTCGCCGATGAAATTGCGCAGGTTCACCACCGCCGGGTCGAGCTCGGGACCGGGCGTGAACTCCTCGTCGTCGATCGACAGGATGAACGCGCTGGCGCGGCTCTGCTGCTGCGCGAACTGGCTGAGGTCACCGTAGCTGGTGACCCCAAGCACCTCCATGCCCTCTTTCTCGATCGCCGAGGCGAGCGCGCGGATGCCGAGCCCCGAGGCGTTCTCGGAGCGGAAATCCTCATCGATGATGACGATGGGGAAGTGGAAACGCAGCATCGTTAGAGGCCTCCGGCCAAGGCAGTGCGGGACTCGAGCAGCGCGAGAGTGTAGGACCGATTTCTCAGCGCAGTGCTGTGGCTACACTGCGCGCCGAGTGCACGTTGCAACGGAGGATGGACTTATGAGCTGGGCGCCATCGACCGTGTGGTGGGTCATCGCCGGCCTGCTGGTGGCAGTGGAGCTGGCCACGGGCACCTTCTATCTGCTGATGCTCGCGCTCGGCGCCATCGCAGGTGCATTGACCGCGCACGCCGGAGGCAGCCTCAGCGCGCAGTTGGTGGCGGCGGCCATCGTCGGCGGCGGTGCGGTCGCCGCGTGGCACCTGCGTCGCACTCGCCAGCCAGCGGCGCCGCCGGCCGAAGCGAACCGCGACCTCAACCTCGACATCGGCACGCGAGTGCAGGTCAGTGCCTGGAACGCCGACGGTACGGCGCGCGTGCCGTACCGCGGTGCCACCTGGTCGGCGCGCCACGGCGGCAGCGGCACACCGCGGCCAGGCGCACACGTGATCGTGGCGGTGCAAGGCAACGAGCTGGTTTTGCGACCGGCCGACTGAAAAGAACCTGAAAGGCTGCCCCAAGCTGGCCACCGCGCCGGCTCATTCGCCGAGGAGAACCATGGAAATCGCGATCATCGTGTTCGTCGTGGCGGCGATCTTCGTCGTCCGTTCGCTGAAGGTGGTGCCGCAGCAGCATGCTTGGGTCGTCGAGCGGCTGGGCAAGTTCCACGCGACGCTGGCGCCGGGCCTGAATATCCTGGTGCCGTTCGTCGACCGAGTCTCGTACAAGCACTCGCTGAAGGAGATCCCACTCGACGTGCCGAGCCAGGTCTGCATCACCAAGGACAACACGCAGCTGACCGTCGACGGCATTCTCTATTTCCAGATCACCGACGCGATGCGCGCCAGCTACGGCTCGAGCAACTACGTGGTGGCCATCACCCAACTGGCGCAGACCACGCTGCGCAGCGTGATCGGCAAGATGGAGCTCGACAAGACGTTCGAGGAGCGCGACGCCATCAACGCCGCGGTCGTCAACGCGCTCGACGAGGCGGCGCTCAACTGGGGCGTCAAGGTGCTGCGCTACGAGATCAAGGACCTGACGCCGCCGGCCGAGATCCTGCGCGCGATGCAGGCGCAGATCACCGCCGAGCGCGAGAAGCGCGCGCTGATCGCCGCCTCCGAGGGCAAGCGACAGGAGCAGATCAACCTCGCCGAAGGCGCGCGCGCCGCCTTCATCGCCAAGAGCGAGGGCGAGAAGCAGGCCGAGATCAACAAGGCGCAGGGCGAAGCCGCCGCGATCACCGCGGTGGCCGACGCCACCGCCGGCGCGATCCGCCAGATCGCCGCCGCGATCCAGTCACCCGGCGGCGAGCAGGCGGTACAGCTGAAGGTAGCCGAGCGGGCGGTCGACGCCTACCACGCGCTGGCCAAGACCAACAACACGATGATCGTGCCGGGCAACATGAACGAAGTGGCGACGCTGATCGGCACCGCGATGACGCTGATGAAAGCGCCCGCCAAGGGGTGACTCGCTAGAATCCCCGCCCGTGCCCTCCGGCTCTGGAGGGATGGATGAGTGGTTTAAGTCGCACGCCTGGAAAGCGTGTGTGGGTTAACAGCCCACCGCGGGTTCGAATCCCGCTCCCTCCGCCACTCTGCACAGGGCACCTGGACAACCGGAGCGCAGCGCAGGTTGCGGTGGGCGGTTATCAGCGCGCGAGCGCTCGTAATGTGACTGCCTGTGTGGGTTAACAGCCCACCCCGGGTTCGAATCCCGCTCCCTCCGCCACGATGCACCCGGGCAGCTGGGCGCGCGACTCCCCGCTAGCGCCCGAGGTCGACCACGTCCCACGCCGAACCGGCGAGCCCCGCGTCGAGCGCGGCCTGCGCCAGCGCGAGCAAGGCGCCTGCGAGGGCCGACAGGAGCAGAACGGCTGCCAACGCCCATGCGACGCGACGCAGGGAGCGCTTGACACTGTCCGCTCGCTGCTTGCGCGCCCGCGCAGTCGCAGCCCTCGCCTGGTCGGCTACCCGGGTCACGGGCTCGAGTGTCTCGTTGCCACTGATGTCCACGCTCGGTCTCACGCAGACTGCGCGGCGGCTTGGACGGCATCCCCCCACATCGATTGACCGCACCCAGCCGCCAAGAAAAAGAGCGCCCGCACGGGGCGCTCGTTCATCGGTGCGCCGCGCCGGCACTCAGGGCGACGGCCGGCGGTGGCGACTCAGTGCCGGTCGTAGCGATTCGGGATGTCGCCGTCACGATCGTGGCGCCGGTTGTCGTAGTGGTCGCGGTAGTTCGGGATGCCGTCACCGTCGCGATCCCACGCCGGGTTGTAGAGCCGGTCGTAGCGGTTGGGGATGCCATCGCCATCGGCATCCCAGCGCATCGGCTGGTGGTAGCGCCGATCGTGGTAGTACGGCGCCGGTTGCACCACCACCTGTGCTGGCTGCACCACAACCGGCGCCGGCCCGACGATCGCCGGCAGCGGCAGCACCGGGACCGGCGAGCCAATGGTGATGGACCAGCTCACGTGGGTCTCCTGGGCTTGCGCGACGCCGACGCCCAACGCGCCGGTCGCAACCAGCGCGGCGGCTGCCAACAGTCTGCTCTTGCTCATGAAACTCTCCTGGATTGCCGACCACAGCGGTCGCCCCTCCACAACGTGGTCTGCCAGGAAGCCGCTCACCCGCCAACGTCAAGACTTCGTAAAGCTGTGCGAAGCGTTCGGACGGAGGCGTCGGCATCGAAGCTGCTCGACGGACCCTCGTTCAGCCACAAAAGAAAGGGCGCCCTCGGGCGCCCTCGCGTGCAAGTGAAGTGACGCGTCAGTTCAGCGGCACCTTCTTGCCGTCCTTGTAGACGTACAGCGACATCGCCGGGTTCTTCAGCTCGCCGTCGGCCTCGAACGCGATGTTGGCCGTGACGCCCTTGTAGTTGATGGCCGCCAGCTTGGGCAGGTAGACCTTGGGGTCGATCGAACCAGCCTCGACCATCGCCTGCACCAGCACGTGCGTGGCGTCGTAGGTGTACGGCGAGTAGACCTGGAACTGCTTCGGGTACTTGGCGTCGTAGCGCGCCTTCCACGCGGTGCCGCCCGGCATCTTGGCCAGCGACGCACCGCCCTCGGCGCATACCACGTTACCCAGCGTCTTGGCGCCGCCCGACAGCTCGATGATCTTGTCGGTGCAGATGCCGTCGCCGCCGAAGAACTTGACGTTGGCCATACCGAGTTGCTCCATCTGGCGCACCATCGGACCGCCTTGCGTATCCATGCCGCCGAAGAAGATGGCATCTGGATTCTTCGACTTGATGGCGGTCAGGATCGCCATGAAGTCGGTGGCCTTGTCGGTGGTGTACTGCTGGTCCACGATTTCCATGCCTTTGCTCTTGGCGGTGGCGGTGAACACCTCGGCCACGCCCTGGCCATAGGCGGTGCGGTCGTCGATGATCGCGACCTTCTTGAGCTTCAGGTTGTTCGCCGCATGCAGCGCCAAGCCGGCGCCGAGCGCGTTGTCGTTGGCCAGCAGGCGGAACGTGGTCTTGAAGCCCTGCGTGGTGAGCTTGGGGTTCGTGGCCGACGGCGTGATGTGCGGGATGCCGCACTGGTTGTAGACGCCCGATGCGGGGATCGTGGTGCCCGAGTTCAGGTGGCCAACGACGCCGGCGACCTTGGCGTCGCACAGCTTCTGCGCGGCGGCGGTGCCCTGCTTCGGATCGGCTGCGTCGTCTTCGGCGACCAGCTCGAGCTTGACCTTCTTGCCGCCGATCGTCACGCCCTTCGCGTTGAGGTCCTCGATCGCCATGCGGGCGCCGTTCTCGTTGTCCTTGCCGTAGTGCGCCTGCGCCCCGGACATCGGGCCGACGTGACCGATCTTGACCACCATGTCCTGCGCCGATGCGGCGCCGGCGAGCAGCGCTACCGACGCTGCTGCGATCACGTTCAATTTGACTAGCATGTCTTTGACCTCCAAGTGGGTAAGTTGAGAGCGTGTACCCAGGGTTTTTCTCAACGGGCGACACAATACCCCAATCCCGACCTGCCCTACATCGGGAATCCTCGGGTCGTTGCCGAGGTGCAGCGAGGGGGAAAACGCTCGTTCAGCGACGCGTGTGGCGAGGTGCAACGTCTCTTAACGCATCGGTCACGTGTCGCGATGACGGCCCAACTCCTCGTTGACCGCCTGCTCGACGGCCTCGCGCAGTTTGTGCGCGAGCTCCTTGCGCGCCTCCTCGGCGACCGCCGTGGTCACGCGCGCCACCATCGGGGCGAGTGCCTCGCGCAGGCGGTGCTCGAACAGCACGTCGATGCGCGGCTGCAAGCGCTCTATCACGCGCGCGGCGATGCGTGACTCCTGCAGCCACACCTCGGCGAGCAAGGCATCCGGGGCGACCGCCGCATCGCGCGCCGGCGACGGCTCGGGCGCTGGTGACGGCGTACCCTGGGCAGGCAGGTCGGCGATCACCTCGGTCAGCGTCGGCACACGCTGCGGCGGCTTCGGTGGCGGGCTGCTCACGACGATGCACCCGATTCGTCGGTCGCCGCGGTGGCCGCTGCGTTGGCCAACGCGGGCGTCAGCCCGAGCGTCGTGTAGTGGCGCCAGCGAGCGCGACCGGCCTGTCGATCGGCCGCTGCGTCGCCGACGATCTCGATGATGCGCTCGAAGCGCTGCGGCTCGTCGACCGGCTGGTCACCCAGGTTGATCACCACGTCGGCTTGCGGCCAAGCCGCGCCGACGTCGGTCAGCCAGATCGGCGTGTGCTTCAGCAGGGCCGCGTCGGGGCGCTCACCGGCCCGCAACCGGGCATGTGGCACGAACTCCAACTGCTCGAAGGTCCACAACAACGTGTCGAGTCGGCTCAGGCGATCCGGCTCGCCGCACACCACCACTCTCGCGGCGCGCCGATAAGCCTTGCGCAGCAGCCGACAGCTGTAGCCCAGCGGATCGGCGATGTCGGTGTGGAACTCGAGCCGCACCAATGCCGTCCTCCGCGTTGCGCGCCACGCGCCATCAGGCGCTGCCGCCCTGTGCCTGCGCCAGCACGTAGTGCGTCAGCAGCCCCACCGGGCGGCCGGTGGCGCCCTTCTGTGCGCCCGACTTCCACGCGGTGCCGGCGATATCGAGGTGGGCCCAGCGCAGCTTGTCGGTGAAGCGCTTCAGGAACATCGCCGCGGTGATCGCACCGCCGGCGCGTGGACCCACATTGGCGATGTCGGCGAAGTTGCTCTTCAGCGCCTCGTCGTACTCGGCGTCGACCGGCATGCGCCAGCACGGGTCGAGTGCAGCGTCGCCGGCGCGCGCCAGCGCCTCGGCCAGCGCATCGTGCGGCGTGAAGAGGCCGCTGCGGTGGTGGCCCAGCGCGACGACGCAGGCGCCTGTCAGCGTCGCGATGTCGATCACCACGCGCGGCTTGAAGCGCTCGGCATAGGCCAGCGCATCGCACAGGATCAGGCGCCCCTCGGCGTCGGTGTTGAGAATCTCGACCGTCTTACCCGACAGGCTCTTGACCACGTCGCCCGGCTTGATCGCGCGACCACTGGGCATGTTCTCGCAGGTCGGGATCAGGCCCACCAGGTTGACGCGCGCCTTCATCTGCGCCACCGCACGGAACGTGCCGAGCACGCTCGCCGCCCCGCCCATGTCGAACTTCATCTCGTCCATCTCGCCCGACGGCTTGATCGAGATGCCGCCGGTGTCGAACGTGATGCCCTTGCCCACCAGGACCACCGGCGCCTCGTCGGCCGCCGCGCCCGCGTAGCGCAGCACGATGAAGCGCGGCGGCTCCTCCGACCCTTGCGCCACCGCGAGGAAGGCGCCCATGCCCAGCTTCTCGATCTCCTTGCGTCCGAGCACCTCGGCCTTCAGCTTCATCGTGCGCGCCAGCTCCTCGGCATGCTCGGCCAGCTGCGTGGGCGTGCAGTGGTTGCCGGGGCGGTTGGCGATCTCGCGCGCCAACGTGACGCCGGCGACAATGGCCGCGCCGCGCTTCAGGCCATAGGCGACCGCGGCCTCGTCCGCGCGCGTGCACAGCAGCGTGATGTGCCCGAGTCTGCTCGGCGGCCCGGCGCTTGGCTTGGTATGGCGGTACAGGTACACCGCGTCGCCGCCGGCCGTGGCCAGCACCTCCGCATGGGCCTCGGTGAGCGCGCCCGCGCCGGCCAGCCACACGGCGACCTGCTTGCCACCGAGGCCCCTGAGTTGCGACAGACCCTGCGCGAGCGCCGCCTTGACCGCGCGCGGCGATGCATCGCCGGCGACCGCAACCGCCACGCGCGGTGCTTTCACACCGGGCAGCGCACCGACGTACAGGCTGCGTCCACCGTCCAATGTCAAGTCGCCCTGCTTGACCGCGGCCTGCAGCGCGCGCGCCAGCGCCGGTGGAAGATCGCTCGGCACTTTGCTGCCAACCACCGCGACCAGCAATGCATCGGCGCTCACCGACGCCACGCCAGCCACCGTCGTCAGCTGAAGTCTGAAGTCCATAATCAGGCCAGTTCTGAGGTCCGGAGATGTTATTCGATTCGACGCTGCGCAAAGAGCTCGCACGCGGCTTCGGTGCGACCCTGGTCGTGATCCTGACGATCGTGATCACGATGATGCTGATCCGCGTGCTCGGGCAGGCGGCCAGCGGCGTGGTGGCCCCCGCCGACGTGGTGCTGCTGATGGGCTACACCGCGCTCAGCCACCTGCCGACAATCCTCGCGTTGAGCCTGTTCATCGCCATCGTGGTGGGCCTCGGTCGCATGTACCGCGACAGCGAGATGGCGATCTGGTTCTCCAGCGGCGTCGCGTTGACGCGCTTCATCGCCCCGGTGCTGCGTGTGAGCTGGCCGGTGCTGCTGGTGGTGGCGATCCTGGTGCTGCTGGTGTGGCCCTGGGGCAATCGCAGCAGCGCCGAATTGCGCGAACGCTACGAGCAGCGCTCGGACCTCTCACGCGTGACGCCCGGCGTGTTTCAGACCTCGCGCGATGGCCGGCGCGTGTTCTTCATCGAGCGCAGAACGGACGAGGCGTTAAACGCACGCGGCGTGTTCGTGCTCGCCAACGGCGAGCGCGACGAGGCGCTGACCTCGGCGCGCAGCGCGCACGTCGAGAACATCGGCACCGACCGCTTCCTGGTGCTCGACAGCGGACAGCGCAACCAGGTCGACCGCGAGTCGGGCGAACGCACACTGGCCCACTTCGCACGCTATCAGGTGCTGGTCGGAGAGCAGCAGGTGCAGAGCGCATCGACCCGCTCGCCGAAGACGGTGCGCACGACCGACCTGATGCGCGATCCGACGGCGCGCAACCAGGGCGAGTTGATCTGGCGCCTGGGGCTGCTGTTCGGCGCCGTCAACCTGGTGCTGCTGGCGATCGGCTTCGCGGCGATCAACCCGCGCCGCGCGACCAACTGGAACCTGCTGTTCGCGCTGATGGGCTTCGTTGTCTACTACAACCTGATCAATCTGTCGCAAGCCTGGGTGTCGGGCGGCAGGCTGGCGCTCGGGCCGGCGCTGGCCCTCGTGCACGGCGGGGCGCTGCTGTTGGCACTGTCGTTGATCTGGTGGCGCGATCACGGCACCGTTTGGCGGCCGCTGTGGGCACGGCGCACGGCATGAGTGGCGCCGGGCCGGTGCGTCAGCGACCGCTGCCCCCGCGGGGACGACGCGGAGCGTCCCGCGCACCCTCGGTGGCCGACAACCATTCGAGCCAGGCGCGATGAGAACGGTGCGCCACCTGTTGTACCGCGACATCGTGTGGTCGGTGGTGTTCGTCGCGGTGGCGTTCCTGTCGCTGTTCTACTTCATCGACTTCGTCGACGAGCTCGAGAACATCGGCCGCAACAACTACACGCTGCTGCACGCGGCATTGTCGGCCGCGCTCGAGCAGCCGGGGCACTTCTACGAGCTGGCGCCCATCTGCGTGCTGATCGGCACCATCTACTCGATGGCGCGCTTGGCGCAATCGTCGGAGTACACGATCCTGCGCACCGGCGGCCTCGGCCCCGTGCGGGCGCTCGGACTGCTGGCGCTGCTCGGGCTGTTCTTCGGTGCGGTGACCTTCGCTGTCGGCGACTACCTGTCGCCGCTGTCGGAGCGCGAGGCGGTGCTGCTGAAGGCATCGTTTCGCGGCGGTCTGACGCTGGGGCGCGCCGGCGCGTGGCTGAAGGAGCGTCGCACCGACAAGGAAGGCGAGCGTGCGATCTCGATCAACGTGTCGCGTACGGCGGCCAACGGCGAGCTCGAGGGCGTTCGCATCTTCGAGCTCGACAACGACGGCCGCCTGCGCCGCCGCATCGAGGCGCGCACCGGCAGCGTCGACTCCGGCTCGGTGTGGCAGCTGCAATTCGTCGAGCGCACCGACTGGCCGACACCCGACGAGGCCGCTACCGGCGCAGCCGTCACCGTGCAGCAGTTGCCGACGCTGAGCTGGCCGAGCACGCTGTCGGCGTCGGTGGTGGCCGCCGCGGTGCTGCCGGTGAGCACCATGTCGACGGTCGAGCTGTGGCGCTACAGCACCCACCTGGGCGACCAGGAGCAGGCCTCGCAGCGCTACGAGATCCTTTTCTGGAAGAAGGCGCTTTACCCGTTCGCCTGCCTGGTGATGATGGCGCTGGCGCTGCCGTTCGCCTACCTGCACGCGCGCGCAGGCGGCGTCAGCCTCAAGGTGTTCGGCGGCATCATGCTGGGTATCAGTTTCGTGCTGCTGAACAACGTGTCGGGCCACCTCGGCATGCTGCGCAACTGGGCGCCGTGGGTCGCGGCGGCGACGCCGGGGCTGATCTACCTGGCGCTGTCGCTGGCGGCGTTCACTTGGCTGGTGCGCTTCCGATGAGCGCCGCCACCGGGCGCGGGGTGCTGCTGTTCGCGCATGGTGCGCGCGATGCCGTCTGGGCAGCGCCGTTCGAGGCGGTGCTCGCGCGCGTGCGCGAGCTGCAACCCGATGCGCAGGTCACGCTGGCCTTTCTCGAGCTGATGCAGCCCGACCTCACGGCAGCCGCAGCGCGGCTCGTGCAGCACGGTTGCCGGCGGGTCGATGTGGTGCCGCTGTTTCTCGGCACCGGCGGCCACGTGCG
>DASTZF010000425.1:0-6806 GCA_035764445.1 Burkholderiaceae bacterium | reverse complement strand
GCGTCACCGACACCGTGAAGAAGCGCGGCGGCTTGGCCGGCATCTCGAACTTGTTCCAGTACGACATCGGGATCTCGGCGGCGTACAGCTGCGGCACCTGCCAGTGGCTCCACATCACCACGCGGTCGAGCGCACGGCAGGCGTCGCGCAGCTGCGCGAAGGTCTCGGCACGGCCCATGGCGTCGAGCAGGTGGTCGACGCATCTGCTCTTGACGCCGCGGTAGTTGTTGTTGCCCTTCTCGTCGGCCGACTTGCTGCCGTAGCCGCGCACGTAGTCGGAGACGTTGGGCAGCGTGTAGTGGCCCTCGACGATGGTGGTGGTGTCGAAGTCGTACTCCTGCAGGCGGCGCGAGAACAGCGCGTAGTCGACCTTGCGGATGTTCAGCTTGATGCCGAGCTTCTCGAGATTGCGCGCCCACTCGATCTCGCGCACCACGCTCTCCCCCGGGCCCAGGTACTCGAACTCCAGCGGCTCGCCCTTGGCGTTGCGCAGCCGTCCGTCGCCCGCCAGCGTCCAGCCGGCCGCCTCCAGCAGCGAGCGCGCCCGCAGCAGGTTGCGGCGCAGCTCCGACGCGTCGCGGCTGCGCGGCGCGCGATAGGGCGGGCCGAACACCCCCTTCGGCAGCTCTGAGCGAAACGGCTCCAACAGCATGAGTTCGCCGGCCGACGGCGAGCCGTCGGCGGCGAGCTCGGAGTTGTTGAACAGGCTGTCGGCCTGCTTGAACGTCTTGTAGCGGTTGCTCTGCTCGAAGTCCCAGGCCAGGCCGATCGCTTCGCGCACGCGGATGTCCTGGAACACCGGGCGCCGCAGGTTCAGCTGGTACGACTGCAGCGCCTCCACCGTTTCGGTCTGGTAGGTGACCTTGACGATGCGGCCGTCGTCCCACTTCGGACCGCGGTGTTGGCGCGCGAACACGCGCGCGCTGTAGGTGCGCAGGATGTCGAACTCGCCGGCCTTGAAGGCCTCGGTCGACACGTCCTCGTCCTGGTAGTAGCGATAGACGACGCGATCGAAGTTGAAGAAGCCGCGCCGCACCGGCAGCTCGCGCGCCCAGTAGTCGGGGCGGCGTTGGAATTCGAGCCGACGGCTGCCCTCGGCGCGTGCGATCGAATAGGGACCGCTGGTGATCGGATATTCGCTGACGATCTCGTCGAACGCCTTGCCGGGTGCCCATTTGCGCGAGAACACCTGCATCAGGGTGCCGATCTGGAACAGCGCGTCGTTGCTGTGCTCCTTCATGTCGAAGCGCACCGTGCGCTCGTCGAGCACGACCGCCGCCGACGCCACCGCGAGCACCGACTGCCAGGCCGGGTCGGCCTTGGGCCCGACCACCATGTCGAAGCTGAACTTCACGTCTTCGGCCAGCACCGGATCGCCGTTCGAAAAGCGCGCCTGGGGGTGCAGGCGAAACGTGATCGACGACCGGTCGGGCGCCACCAGCATCGCCTGCGCCAGCAGGCCATACATCGTCATGCGCTCGTCGGAGCCGCGCCAGGCTAGCGTCTCGTGCATGAAGTGCAACAGCCCGGCGGGCGCTTCGCCCTTGAGCGTGAAGTAGTTGAATTTGTCGAAGCTCGAACGGCGGTCGGGGTTCGACAGGTACAGCGTGCCGCGCTTCGGCGCGTCGGGATTCACGTACGGGAAGTGCGTGAACTCAGGGCCCAGCGCCGGCCGGCCGAAGGCCGCATAGGCGTGCACCCATTGGCCGGTGACGGGGCGCTCGTTGTCCTCGCCGCGAGACGGCAGGTGCACCGCCAGCGCACCGGCCAGCAAGCGCAGATGGAAGCGGCGACGACCCACGTCACCGGGGAGCACGGGCGGCACGGTCGGTCCGCTTCTCAGCCCTGACGTGTATCCCCTCGAGGCCTCTGCATGGTGCGGGTGCGGGCAAGCCTCATGTGCGACCTTTGGGTGGGCATCGGACGAGCGGATTCTCCACCATCCACCGCGAGCCGGCGATGGCCGGCACCATTCTTGCCCCATGCGCGCGCGATGGACGCCCTAGCCGAATGGCTACCCGTGTTGCTTCCCGCAATGGCTGGCGTTGCAGCATTTCTGTCGCTGGTCTGGTGGTTCGACAGGCCGAAGCGGTGAGCGCAGCGCGAGCCCATCGTTGATCGCCGCCGCGCACTGCGGCAACGCTAGTCGCCACCTAACGTCGCGCGTTCGGCGATGCCAGCGCCGGCCCTTGCGCAGCGCGACGCTCACGGCGCGCGCGGCTGCCAGGTCACCACAAGCTGCAGCACCAGCGGGGCACGTCACCAGCGGAACGAGGCTTGCCACCGCCGTGGGCGAGAGGTGAAACATGGCTCGAGCGACGGACAGGTGGTGGCCCGGGCCGAACCGGCGCCATCGACATCTGGAAGAGCACGACCGAGCGTCAACTCGGTCGATGCGGCCGACACCCTCGCCAAAGGAGTTTGCCCATGAAAGTCAGTGAAGCCATGACGCGCGACGTCTTCGTCGCCAATCCCAGCGAGACCCTGCAACAGGTGGCCGCCAAGATGGCCGAGCTCGATGCCGGCGTGATACCGGTCGGCGACAACGGCCGGCTGGTCGGCATGCTCACCGACCGCGACATCGCGGTGCGGGCGGTCGCTCAGGGCAAGGATCCGCAGACGCCCGTGAGCGACGTGATGAGCGCGGAGGTCAAGTACTGCTTCGAGGATGAGGACGTCGATGCGGTGCAGAAGAACATGGGCGACATCCAGCTGCGTCGGCTCCCGGTGCTCGATCGCGAGAAACGGCTGGTCGGCATCGTCTCGCTGGGTGACATCGTCACCACCACCGGCAACGCGCGCAAGGCCGGCCAGGCGCTCGCCGGCATCTCGCAGCCAGGCGGCGACCACAACCAGAAGCTTTGATGCGCGCGGCCGCACCGCTGCGGCGCGCTGATGCGGGCCCGCTAGCTGGCGAGCGGCCTGCAGCGCCCGCTGCCGGCGAGCCGGCGACGCCTCGCCATCATCACTGCGGCGCCTTGACCATCGCGAGCGCGCGTGCGCACGCCACGGTGGCCGGCTTGGCCGCGAAGTCGTGTTGCGAGTCCAGTGAAACGTCCCGCGGCGGCGACACCGGCTCGTCGCTCTCCTGGACGTAGCGACCTCCGACCAGCTTGAACATCGTCGTGTGCGAGTGGACCAGTCTGACGGGTTCACCGGTCCTCGGCGCGCAGACCACACCAAAATCCGCGACCACCATCTCCGGTGTGGTCAGCGCGGTGTTCACGGCGACCAGCTGATACACGACCGCGACGCGGCCGTGCGGCATGGTCTTCGGGGTCGACAGCTTGACGTGCGCTTCGCCGTCGCTGCGCTTCCACACGGGGAGCAGCTCGTCCGATGCGCGGGCGTGCCCGAGCAGGCACGAGAGGCCGGACAAGAAGCCGACGACGAGCGCGGTTCGAGACTTCGACATGGGTTGAAGGCTAGCGCGCCGAGGCACTGCCATGTGGAGGATTGCCACCCCCACTTGAGTGCCGCACCCGCGGTCGGACGCGTCGTGCCGTGGCCATCGGGTCAATGACCTCTGCATCGGGTGGGCTGTCGGCGCGGTGCCTGGCACCACCGCACAGGTCTGGGCACGACCCTTGCTGAGCGAGGTCAAGTCTCGAAGGAGTTCGACATGCCTGCAGTTACCGGGACCGTGGATGCGATTGCCTTGCTGGAGGCCGATCACAGGGAGGTCGATGCCCTGTTTCGCGAATACGCCAAGCTGTGCAAGGCAGACGCCGACGACGGCGAGAAGGGCTTGCTCGCGGCGCAGATCTGCGCACTGCTGACCGTGCACGCGACGATCGAAGAGGAGATCTTCTACCCGGCTGCGCGCGCCGCGCTCGCGCAAGGCGATCTGATCGATGAAGCCGAGGTCGAGCACGCCACTGCGAAGGGCCTGATCGCGCAGATCGTGGCCGCCGAACCGGGCGAGGACCTCTACGACGCCAAGGTGCAGGTGCTCGGCGAGTACATCCGACACCACGTCAAGGAGGAAGAAGGAGAAGTCTTCCCCAAGGTCCAGAAGGCCAAGGACGTCGATCTGGCCGCGCTCGGCACGGCGCTGCACGAGCGCAAGGACGAGGCGATGTGGAATCGGCACCTGGCGACCGACCCCTCCGAGCGGGCGTCACCGGCCAAGTGAAGGGATCGTTCATGGCCAAGTACGGACAGAAAGCCTCGGCGAAAGTCGAGAAGGCGATGCATGAGATGCACCGCGGCACGCTGAAGAGCGGCCGCAGCGGCAAGACGGTCAAGAGCCGCAAGCAGGCGATCGCGATCGGACTGTCGGAAGCGCGCCGCGCCG
Organism: Burkholderiaceae bacterium; assembly: GCA_035764445.1. Taxonomy (GTDB): domain Bacteria; phylum Pseudomonadota; class Gammaproteobacteria; order Burkholderiales; family Burkholderiaceae_C; genus JAEUPI01. Next base: position 2,509 of record DASTZF010000425.1, on the reverse strand, counting down.
GGGGCAAGGTGCCGCGCAAGAAGTCGTCGTCCAGCCGCTGAACGACCGCGGCGCCGACGTCGCATCGCGGCGGGCGGTTGCCTGGACGCCCGGCGCGGCCGACGCTGCCCGCCCCACGAGACGCAGTCACTCAGCCCGCGGCGGGAGTTCTGGGCTGACCCTTCAGCGAGCCCACCTCGTGGGCGTAGATCCAGGTGAACTCCGCACCGAGCAGAAAAATCTGCGCCGAGTAGTAGACCCACAGCAGGAGCACGGCGAACGATCCCGCGGCGCCGAACACCGAGGTCACGCCGCTTTTGCCGATGTACAAGCCGATCAGCCACTTGCCGAGCGTGAACAGCGCGGCCGTCACCAACGCGCCCACCCACACATCGCGCCACGCCACGCGCACCCGTGGCATCACCTTGTAGATCACCGCAAACAGCGACGAGACGAGCGCGAAGCTCAGCATCATGTTGACGGCGCAAGCGAGGAGCTCCCAGCCACCGAAGGCAGGTCCGAGCCAGGTGCCCAACGCCGCCATCGCCGCGCTGAACAGCAAGGAAACCAGAATCAGGAAGCCGACCGCCAGGATCAGCCCGAACGAAAGGAGCCGCGCACGCAGCAGGTTCAGCCAGCCGCCGTGATCCTGCTGCGGGGCACGCCAGATCCTGTCGAGGGCGTTCTGCAGTTCGCCGAAGACCGTGGTCGCGCCCACCAGCATCAGGCACGCGCCGATCACGGTCGACACCAGGCCCGTGTCGGGCTTGTTGGCGCTCTCCACCATGCCTTCTATGGCTCTTGCCGCGGGCGCACCCATCAGCCCCTGCAGCTGCTCGACGACCTCCCCGCGTGCCGCGTCGTTCCCGAAGGCGATCCCAGCCACCGAAATGGCGATCAGCAGCAGCGGGGCGATCGAAAAGATCGTGTAGTAGGCGAGCGCCGCACCCATGCTCGGGGCATAGTCGTCGAGCCATGCGGACACGGTCTGCTTGACGAGGCTCGTGGCGAGATGGAACTCCATCGCGGTGCCGTGAACTGGCTCCGACGCCGGCGTCGTCAAGAGCCTCGCTGTTGGGTGATCTCGTCGATCTGCTTGGCCAGGGCCTCGGGATGCGTGGCCCGTTGCAGCGCATCGATGTCGGGATCGTCGTCGAAGCGAACGCCCAACTTCTCGCCGATTCGCCGCAGCATGCGCAGCGCCTCGGTGCTCTCTTGTTCCGCCAGCAGATTGATCTGCAGATCGAGTGCGTTGCGGCGCTCGGTCCGGCGCGTCTCCTCGTTCTGGCTGATCAGAATGAAGATCGACAGAAAGATCGCCTCGATCGACAGCACCAGCGTCAGGAAAATGTAGGGGAACGGGTCGACGTGTCGCACGCCGGGCCAACTGTTCCAGATGATCCATGCCGCGAAGATCGCAACCTGACTCCACAGGAACCCGGCGGTCCCGCAGTACTCGGCAACCCTGCAGGCCACGCGTTCGGTGGTGCTGCGCTGTCCGAGCTTGGAGCGCTCGAGCCGTGCGATGGCGCGGACGTTGTGGCCGGGATGTTGATGAGCTTCCAGCCCCGACAACCGGCGTGTCCGTGCACCTTGGTCGTGTGGCGAGCCAACAGCCATCGCGACGGACAGGCAATTCGCGCTCCCACTGCCGCAGTTGTGCTGTTCGCGAGCAGTCCGGGGCGCAGGCCTCCCGTTCGGCAGCGCTAGAGCACGACACGGATCGCCACCGTCAGGCCGCTGCGGCGATCCTCCAGATCACGTCGCCCACGTCGTCGGCCACCAGCAGCGAGCGGCGGTCGGGACCGATCGCCACGCCCACCGGGCGGCCGTACGACTCGCGTTCGTCGGGCGCCAGAAAGCCGGTCAGGATGTCGCGCGGCGGCCCGCTCGGGCGCCCGTCGGCGAACGGCACGAACACCACGCGGTAGCCGCTCAGCGTGCTGCGGTTCCACGAGCCGTGCTGGCCGATCGCCATGCCGTCACCGAAGCCCGGCAGCGTGCCGGCGGGCAGCCAGGCGAGGCCGAGCGACGCCGTGTGTCCACCGAGCGCGTAGTCAGGGGTGATCGCGCGCGCGGCCAGCGCCGGATCCTGCGGCACGCGGTCGTCGACCGTCTGGCCCCAGTAGCAATACGGCCAGCCGTAGAAGCCGCCGTCGCGCACCGAGGTCAGGTAGTCCGGTGGCGTCTCGTCGCCGAGGCCGTCGCGCTCGTTGACCACCGTCCACAGCACGCCGCTGGCCGGCTCCCACGCCAGGCCCACCGCATTGCGCAACCCGCTGGCGAAGATGCGGCTGCTGCCGCTCGCGAGGTCGAGCTCGACGATGCACGCGCGGCCCTGCTCGACGTCGAGTCCCAGCTCGCCGATGTTGCTCAGCGATCCCACGCCGACGTAGAGCCTGCGCCCGTCGGCGCTCGGCAGCAGGCTGCGCGTCCAGTGCCCGCCGGGCTTGAACGTGGTCAGTCTGCGCGCCGGCGCCGTGATGCGCGTGGTGCCGGCCGTGTACGGGAATGCCACCACGCCGTCGGT
>DASTZF010000424.1:0-11744 GCA_035764445.1 Burkholderiaceae bacterium | reverse complement strand
TCGCATCAACGACGGCATGGGCAAGTACATCGCCGAGCAGACGGTCAAGCAGATGATCCAGGCCGGCTTCTCGGTCAAGGGCGCGCATGTCATCGTGCTCGGGCTGACGTTCAAGGAGAACTGCCCCGATCTGCGCAATTCCAAGGTGATCGACGTCGTGCGCGAGCTCGAGAGCTACGGCGCCACGGTGCACGTGCACGACCCGGTGGCCGAGGCCCACGAGGCCGAGCACGAGTACGGCGTCAAGCTGGTGCCGTGGGAGCATCTGCCGCGGGCCAACGCCATCGTTGCTGCGGTGGCTCACAAGGAGTTCGGCGAGCACTCGATCGATCAAATGCTCCACAAGCTGGCCAGCGGCGGCGTTTACGTCGATGTGAAGTGCACGGCCGATGCGCAGGCGTTGCGTGCGCGCGGCGTGCAGGTCTGGCGGCTCTGAACGCCAACAGATGCTGAACGGACCGTTCGCCGACGAGCTGAGGTCGCGCTCGCGAGTGTGGCTCGTCACGGGCAGTGCCGGGTTCATCGGGTCGAACCTGCTGGAGGCACTGTTGGGCGCCGGGCAGACCGTTGTCAGCATCGACAACTTCGCCACCGGACACGCTCGCAATCTCGACCAGGTGCGCGCTGCCGTCGGCGATGCGGCTTGGTCGCGCCATCGCTTCATCGAGGGCGACATCGCCGACCCCGACGTGTGCCGTCGCGCGTGCGAAGGGGTCGAACTCGTGCTGCACCAGGCCGCCCTGGGTTCGGTGCCGCGTTCGATCAAGGACCCGCTGGCCACGCACCGCGCCAACGCCACCGGCTTCATCAACATGCTGGTGGCCGCCAAGGACGCCGGCGTGCAGCGGTTCGTCTACGCGGCGTCGAGCTCGACCTACGGCGACTCGCCGACGCTGCCGAAGGTCGAACACGTCATCGGGCGCCCGCTCTCACCCTACGCGGTGACCAAGTACCTCAATGAACTCTATGCCGACGTGTTCGGCCGCTGCTACGAGTTGGCCACGGTGGGCCTGCGCTACTTCAACGTGTTCGGCCCCCGGCAGGACCCGGACGGTGCCTACGCGGCGGTGATCCCACGCTGGGTCGCCTCGATGCTCGGCGGACAACCTTGCGTGATCAACGGCGACGGCACGACGTCGCGCGACTTCTGCTTCGTGGCCAACGCGGTGCAAGCCAACCTGCGTGCGGCGCTGACGTCCGATCCCGAGGCGATCGGGCAGGTCTACAACATCGCGGTCGGTGAGCGCACGACCCTGTCCGAGCTGCACGCCCTGATCGCCGATGCACTGCGTCGCGAAAGGCCCGAGATCGTCGTGCTGCCGCCCGAGCGGGCCCCCTTTCGAGCCGGCGACGTCCGCCATTCGCTGGCCGACATCGGCAAGGCGCAAAGGTTGCTCGCTTACCAGCCGACGCACGATGTACGTCAAGGGCTGCGCGAAGCGCTGTCCTGGTACGTGAACAACGTCGGCAGTCGTGGCTAGGCCGGGCTCTGGGCCTTCCACTGCCTGAACCAGGCAACGAAGCGCGCGAGGCCGTCGTCGAGCGACGTGACGGGCTGAAAGCCGACGCGGGCCTGCAGCCTGCTGGCATCGGCGCAGGTCATCGACACATCACCGGGCTGCATTGGCAGGAAGCGCATCTGAGGCTGGCGACCCATGTGCCTGGCCAGGATGGCGATGAAATCGAGCACGGTCACCGGCTGGTGGTTGCCGATGTTGAACAACTCGTGAGACGCGCCGGGTGCGACCGCAGACGCCGTGGCTAGCCGCACCACGCCCTCGACGATGTCGTCGATGTACGTGAAGTCCCGCTGCAGCTTGCCGTCGGCGAACACCGGCAACGGTTCTCCGGCTTCGATCTTCTCGGCAAAGCTGAAGTAGGCCATGTCGGGCCTGCCCCAGGGACCGTATACCGTGAAGAAGCGTAGGCCGGTGGCGCGCAGCCCGTACAGCTGGCTGTACGCATGGGCCATCACTTCGTTCGATTTCTTGGTGGCCGCGTACAGGGATACCGGCGCGTCCGTGGGCTGCGATTCCCGGAACGGCGCATCGCTGCGATTGCCGTACACGCTGCTGGAGCTGGCGTAGACGAGGTGCGCGACCTGACCGTGGCGCACCGCCTCCAGGATGTTGGCGAAGCCGACCAGGTTGGCCTGGATGTACTGCTCGGGATGGCTGATCGAATAGCGCACACCCGCCTGCGCGGCGAGGTGCACCACAGTCGTGGGCCGAACGCGATCGAACAGCTCGCGCACCGCCGCCGCATCGGCGAGCTCGACCTGCGGGCAGGAGACCTCCAGCGGAGTCAGCAACGCCGTCACGCGCGCATGTTTCAATCGCGGGGCGTAGTAGTCGTTGAAGTTGTCGCACCCGACCACCGAGTGCCCCAGGGCGCGCAGGCGAGCCGCGACGTGCGCGCCGATGAATCCGGCAGCGCCGGTGACCAGGATCGAATCAGCCATGCGGTTCTGAGCCTGTCGGGGGCCAGCGATGGCTGGCAGACCGCGTGCAGCCTACCACCGCAGTTTGGTGGCCCGTGAACTGTCGGCCCGGCGTATCGACGAGAATCGGCGCGCGGCCAGGCTTTGGCCAGTGCCCGAGAGGAGGGGCAGGCGAACATGAAGGTCACGATCTTCGGTTCCGGCTACGTGGGACTGGTCACCGGGGCCTGCCTGGCCGAGATGGGCAATCACGTCGTCTCGTTCGATGTCGACGCGGCCAAGATCGCGGTCCTCAGTGGCGGCGGTGTGCCGATCCACGAGCCGGGGCTCGAAGCGCTGATCGAGCGCAACAGGACCGCGGGACGCCTGCAGTTCACGACCGACATCGATCAGGCTGTCCAACACGGCACGCTGCAATTCATCGCGGTGGGTACGCCTCCGGGCGACGACGGTTCGGCCGACCTGCAATACGTGTTGCGGGCCGCTGCCGAAATCGGCTCGCGCATGACCGACTACAAGGTGATCGTCGACAAGAGCACCGTGCCGGTGGGCACCGGTGACGCGGTCGCGGCGACGATCGACGATGCGCTGCGCGCGCGCGGCGTTGCGGTCGCGTTCTCCGTCGTGTCGAACCCCGAGTTCTTGAAGGAAGGCGCGGCGATCGAGGACTTCATGAAGCCCGACCGCGTGGTGATCGGCAGCGAGGACGAGCGCGCCGTTCATCTGATGCGCGCCCTCTACAGCCCGTTCCTGCGCAATCGCGACCGCTTGCTGGTGATGGATCGTCGCAGCGCGGAATTGACCAAGTATGCGGCCAACGCAATGCTGGCCACGCGCATCAGCTTCATGAACGAGCTGGCCAATCTTGCCGATCGGCTGGGTGCCGACATCGAGCTGGTCCGCCAGGGCATCGGCAGCGATCCGCGCATCGGAACCCAGTTCCTCTACCCGGGTTGCGGCTACGGCGGCTCGTGCTTCCCGAAGGACGTGAAGGCCCTGATGCGCTCAGGCCACAAAGTCGGCTTCGACCTGCAGGTGCTGAGTGCGGTCGAGGCGGTGAACGAACGCCAGAAGAACACGCTGGTCGATAAGATCGCCGCGCGCTTTGGCGCCGACCTGACCGGCAAGCGCTTTGCGCTGTGGGGGTTGGCGTTCAAGCCAGGCACCGACGACATGCGCGAGGCACCGAGCCTGGTGGTGATCAAGGGGTTGACCGACCGCGGCGCCACCGTCTGCGCCTACGACCCGGTGGCGCTGGACGAAGCGCGCCGTCGCACCGCCGGCTGGCGGGGGGTGGACTTCGCGGCGGACTCGATGGCCGCCACCCTCGGCGCCGATGCGCTGCTGATCGTCACCGAGTGGAAGGAGTTTCGCAGCCCCGACTTCGGTGCCCTCAAGAGCAACCTGCGGCATGGCGTCATCTTCGACGGTCGCAACCTGTTCGATCCGGCCTTCGTGAGCTCGTTTGGCCTCGAATACAGCGGCGTGGGCCGGGGCAACCAGGCCGCGGTCACGATCGCTGCTGCGACCTGATCGGGATCTCGAAAACCGGGTTCAGTGGGTCGCCGCGCCGGGGCGCGCGATGTCGACCAGACTGCGTCGCGCGTCTTGCACCAGCACGGGGGCCAGCAATTGCATGCCCAAGAAGTACGTCAATGCGCCCGCCACTACGGACGCTGCGAGCACCGTGACTCGCCCGGCGATCTCCTGCAGCGCGTACTCGACCAGCGTCACACTGGCCATCATCAAAGCGCCGGCGAGCATGGGTGCGGCCAATGGACGGATGCAGCGCAGGTAGGGAATGCCGACTGCGCGCGCGGTGAACCACGTCGATGCCAGATAGATCAACGGATAGGTACACACCCAGGCGATGGCCGCGTTGACGATGTCACCGGTCAGCGCGCCCACCCAGACGGCAAGCGGAACCGTCAAGCTCGCCAGCAGGAGCTCCTTGGTCACCGCTTGGGGAGAGCCCGCGGCAGTGGCCGCGGTGTTCTGGACGGCCGCGAGCATGCGCAGCGGAGCGACCAACGCAAGGAACGACAGCGCGCTGGCCGCCGCCTGCCATTGATTGCCGAGCAGCAGCGGAATCAGTCCGTCTGCAACGGCCGCGAGGCCCCAGCAGACGCCGATGCCGTACAGCGCGGTCAACCCCAGCAGCCGCACGTGGATGTTGGCAATGCCGATCGAATCGCGCTCGTTCAACCGCGACAAGGTCGGGAATGCCACCCGATTGATGGTGTCCATCGCTTTGGCGACGGGCAGCATGGCGATCTGTGAGGCGACGTTGTAGCTGCCCAGTGCCGTTGCATTCATCAGTCGACCGAGGATGATCTGATCCGATTGGGTGTACCAGTACCACAGGGCGCGGCTGCCCATGATGTAGCCGCCCGCGCGGATGTGCAGTCGCAGCGCCTGTAGGCTCGGTGCCGGCAGAACGAGGCCCCGGTGATAGAAGATCTGCAGACCCGAACGCACGAAGGTGCCGGTGAGCATTCCTGCCACCAGCGCCCACACGCTCCAGCCGAGCAGCGCGCCGATGAGCGTGACCGTCACCCCGCACACGCCCGACGCTAGCAGCGAGATCGACAACTCCTTGAAGCGCAATTGCCGTTCCAGGTTGATTTCCGGCGCCAGCGCCAGGGCAGTGACGATGGTGTGGAGTGACATCACGCGCAGCACCGGCGCCAGCTCGGGCTCCGAGAACCAGCTTGCAATCAGCGGCGCACTCCACACCAGGACTCCCGCCAGCAGCACGCTGAACAGGATCATCAGCCCGCTGGCGGACCGCATCGCCGCCTCGTCGGCCTGCTTGGCCTGGACCATCGTGACGCCGAATCCGAGGTCGCTGACCAGCGTGATGACACCCAGCACGATGGTCGACAACGCCAGCAGGCCATAGTCCCGCGGTTCGAGCAGGCGCATGCTGATCAACGTGATCGGCCATGAGACGAGTTGCAGCGCCACCCGTGCGCCGAGCGTCCATCGAATGCCTGACAGTGTGGCCTGCCACAGATTGTCCACGGCGCGCTACCGGTGCAACGAGGGCATCAAGGCATCAGCACGACGATGAACGCGCATCGAACGATCTCGCCGAAATTGACGATGCGCGTTGAAGTGCAATCCGTGCATCCGTTGGCCGCCGAGCGGCTGATTGCTCAGCGCCTGCCGCCAACCCCGTTAGCCCTGCGCGCCGAACTCACCCGATGGTACGGGAATCGGCACTGCGTGATCGTCACCGGAATAGGTGTTGACCGTCCGCTCCTTCCAATTCGGGAGGCTTTCGATCAGTGCCGCTGCGGCTCGATGCGTCCGTAGTGGTCCTCGAGGCGAACGATGTCGTCTTCGCCGAGGTAAGAGCCGGATTGCACCTCGATGATTTCGAGCGGCACCTTGCCGGGATTCGCAAGTCTGTGCACTTCTCCCAGAGGAATGTAAGTGCTCTGGTTCTCGCTCAGCATCAGCTTCTTGTCACCGCATGTCACTTCGGCCGTGCCTTGCACGACGATCCAGTGCTCGGCCCGGTGGTGATGCATCTGCAGGCTCAGGCTCGCACCGGGCTTGACCATGATCCGCTTGACCTGGAAGCGTGGCCCGGCGTCGATGCTGTCGTACCAACCCCACGGTCGATGGACCTTGCGGTGCAAATTCTTCTCGCCGCGGCCGTCGGCCTCCAGGCGTGCGACGATCCGCTTGACGTCCTGGCTGCACTCCTGGGTGCTGACCATCACCGCATCGGGTGTCTCGACGATCACCACGTCGCGCAGCCCGACTGCGGCCACCAGGCGACTGCCCGCGTGCACGAGCGTGTCGCGGCAGCCCTCGATCACCACGTCGCCAAGCGATGCGTTGCCGGCATCGTCCTTGGGCAACACCTGCCACACCGCATCCCAGGCGCCGAGGTCATTCCAGCCCGCGGCCATCGGCACCACCTGCATCGGCAGATCGGATTTCGGCACCTTCTCCATCACCGCGTAATCGATCGACTCCGCCGGCACGGCCTCGAACGCCGCGCGGTCGGGGCGTATGAAATCGGCGTCGCGCGTACAGCCCTGCCAGGCCGTGCGCACCGCCTTCGCGATGTCGGGGCGGAAGCGCTCGAGCGCGGTCATCCACAGCGAAGCCTTGAGCACGAAGATGCCGCCGTTCCACAGGTAGGCGCCTTCGCGCAGGTACCGCTCGGCGGTGGCCAGATCGGGCTTCTCGACGAATCCCTGCACGCGCGAGGCGCCGTCGGCCGTCGCTGCCCGGATGTAGCCGTAGCCGGTTTCGGGGCGGGTCGGCACGATGCCCAGCGTGACTATCGCACCGGCCGCGGCCAACGTGGTCGCATTGCGCATCGCGCTGACGAAGGCCGCGGCGTCGGTGACTGTCTGGTCGGCGGGCGTCACCGCGAGCACCGGATCGCCGCCACCGTCGAGCGCGGCCAGCGCGGCCAGGGTGAGCGCGGGTGCCGTATTGCGCCCCACCGGCTCGAGCAACAGTGCTTGCGCGCTGAGGCTGAGCTCGCGCAACTGCTCGAGCAGCAGGAAGCGGTGCTCGTCGTTGCCCACCACCAGCGGCGCAGCGGCGCTGATGCCGTGGCCGTCGAGTGCGGCCAGGCGCTCCACCGCCTGCTGAAACAGGCTGCTGCGCCCGTCGAGTGCGAGGAACTGCTTAGGAAAGCCGCTGCGCGACAGCGGCCACAGCCGCGTGCCACTGCCGCCGGCCATGATCACCGGTTGTAGCTGAATGCTCATTTTCTTTGGTCGGGACGTTAGTTCGAGAAGCCGCTCGGATTGTCGCGCTGCCACGCCCACGCATGGGCGCACATGTCACTCAGCGTCAACCGCGCTCGCCAGCCGAGCAGCCGCTGCGCCAGTGACGGATCGGCGTAGCAAGCGGCGACATCGCCGGGTCGACGCGCCTCGATGCGGTACGGCACCTTGCGGCCGCTGGCCGCCTCGAAGGCGCGTACCACCTCGAGCACGCTGCTGCCGCGGCCGGTGCCCAGGTTCACGGTGTGAGATGCGCCGCCGCGCAGCAGGTGCCGCAGCGCCGCCACGTGGCCCTCCGCGAGGTCGATCACGTGGATGTAGTCGCGCACGCCGGTGCCGTCGGGTGTGTCGTAGTCGTCGCCGAACACGCGCAGGTACTGCAGCGCGCCGACGGCCACCTGCGACACGTAGGGCATCAGGTTGTTCGGCACGCCGCCCGGGTGCTCACCGATGCGGCCGCTCGGGTGGGCACCCACCGGGTTGAAATAGCGCAAGTAGGCGATGCGCCAGCGCGCGTCGCAGCGCTCAAGCTCGCGCAGCAGCTGTTCGCCCATCAGCTTGGTGGCGCCGTAGGGGTTGGTCGCCGACAGCGGGGCTTCTTCGGTGATCGGCAGCCGCTGCGGATTGCCGTACACGGTGGCCGACGAGCTGTACACCAGTGCCGCGACGCCGCGAGCCTGCATCACGCGGCCGACCGAGATCAAGCCGCCGACGTTGTTGCGGAAGTACTCAAGCGGCCGTTGCACCGACTCGCCGACCGCCTTGTGAGCCGCGAAGTGCACCACCGCATCGATGGCGTGGCGCCCGAACACCGCATCGAGGGCCTGCTCGTCGCAGACGTCGACTTGCTCGAACACCGGTGGGCGTCCCGACAGTTCGGTCAGGCGCTCCAGCACGCGCGGCGAGCTGTTGGCGAAGTTGTCGACGCCGACCACGTCGAAGCCGGCTTCCTGCAGTGCCAGCCACGTGTGCGAGCCGATGTAGCCGGTGGCGCCGGTCAACAGGATTCGAGGCACGGTGCGATCTTATCGGGGCCGAGCGATGCAGACCGCCCCCTACAATCGGCGGGCCATGCTGCAAAACCTGCAAACGCTGCTGGTCCCTGCGGTCGTCGAGCGCCTGGTGCTGGTGATCAATCACGTGCTGGCCGCCGAGCCGGCGGCCACGGCACGGCTGGCGCAGCACCAGGGGCGGCTGGTCGAACTCGAGCTGCAGCAGTGGCCTGCGCTGCTGCCGGCGCCGCCACCGCTGAAGCTGCGCATCACGCCGGCCGGCTTGTGCGAGTGGTGCGGGCTCGACGACGCGACGGCGCCCGATCTCGCGGTGCGGCTCGATGCCGCCAATCCAGCCGCCCTGCTGGCACGCACGTTGGTCGGTGAGCCGCCGCCTTTGAGCGTGTCCGGGCACGCCGCACTGGCCAGCGACATCCAGTGGCTGGTCGACAACTTGCGCTGGGACGTCGAGGCCGATCTCGAGCGGGTGTTCGGGCCGGTGGTGGCGCGCCAGCTCGCTCGTATCGGCTCGTCGCTTGCCGCCGGCTTGAGGGGCCTCGCGCGTACGCCCTGGGTGCGTCCGTCCGCCGGCGCCGATGCGCGCGGCACCAGCTCGAGGGCATGACACCTTGCGCCGTACGCGGTCTGCAGGGATCGGCTCGCTGCCGCATCGCTGCGCGCGCTGAGCGCTCGCTCGGTTGGCGCCTCCGCAATGGCCGCCGCCACGTTCGGCCGGCGACACCGCCGGACGCTGACGCGCCCCGTGAACGGCCGGCCGCCGGCGAGCCAGGCTCTGCGCACGCCGCGTCGGGGTCATCGCGATGAGGCGTCTCGCACGGCTGCTGTTCATCGCGTTCACGCTGCTGCGCTTTGGCGTCGACGAAGTCGCACTGTCGGGTTTTCGCCAACGTTGGGTGCGTGGCGTCGCGCGCGTGGTGACCGTCGGCCGTCGTTTCGACGAGCCGCGCGGCGTGCGCCTGCGCCGCGCGCTCGAGCGACTGGGCCCGATCTTCGTCAAGTTCGGTCAGGTGCTGTCGACTCGCCGCGACATGCTGCCGCCCGACGTCGCCGAGGAGCTGGCCAAGCTGCAGGACCGTGTGCCGCCGTTCCCCGGCGAGCTGGCGGTCGCGATGATCGAACGCGCCTTCGACGCGAAGATCGATACGCTGTTCGCCAGTTTCGATACCGCCCCGGTCGCCAGCGCGTCGATCGCGCAAGTGCATTTCGCGGCGCTGCGCGACGGCCGCGAGGTCGCGGTCAAGGTGCTGCGCCCGGGCGTGCTGGGGTCGATCGAGAGCGACCTGTACCTGCTGCACACGCTCGCGCGCTGGGTCGAGCGCGTCTGGGTCGATGCCAAGCGGCTCAAGCCGCGCGAGGTGGTAGCCGAGTTCGACACCTATCTGCACGATGAACTCGACCTTGTGCGCGAGGCGGCCAACGCGGCGCAACTGCGCCGCAACATGGCAGATCTGCAACTGCTGATGATTCCGGAGATGGTGTGGGAGCTGTGCCGCCACAACGTGATCGTGATGGAGCGGATGAACGGCGTGCCGATCAGCCAGCTCGAGCGTCTGCGCCAGAGCGGCATCGACATCAAGAAGCTGGCGCGCGACGGGGTGACGATCTTCTTCACGCAGGTGTTCCGCGACGGCTTCTTCCACGCCGACATGCACCCGGGCAACATCCAGGTCAGCGTCGAGCCGGCCACGCGCGGGCGCTACATCGCGCTGGACTTCGGCATCATCGGCACGCTCACCGAGTCCGACAAGGAATACTTGGCGCAGAACTTTCTCGCCTTCTTCCGGCGCGACTACAAGCGGGTGGCCGAGCTGCACATGGAGAGCGGCTGGGTGCCGCCAAGCACCCGCGTCGACGAGCTGGAGAGCGCGATCCGCGCGGTGTGTGAACCTCACTTCGATCGGCCACTCAAAGACATCTCGCTCGGCCAAGTGCTGATGCGCCTGTTCCAGACCTCGCGGCGCTTCAATGTCGAGATCCAGCCGCAGCTGGTGCTGCTGCAGAAGACACTGCTCAACGTCGAGGGCCTGGGGCGCCAGCTCGATCCCGACCTCGACCTGTGGAACACCGCCAAGCCGTTTCTCGAACGCTGGATGCACGAGCAGGTGGGATGGCGCGGCCTGTACGAGCGGCTGAAGAACGAGGTGCCGCGCTACGCGCAACTGCTGCCGGAGATGCCGCGCCTGATGCACCGCGCGCTGCGGCGGCGCAGCGAGGGCGATCCGGCGGTGCTCGAGGCACTGCTGGCCGAGCAGCGCCGCACCAACCGGATGCTGCGCGGCTTGATCTACGGCGGGCTCGGCTTCGTGCTCGGTGTGTTGGCCATGCAACTGATCACGAGCTGGAGAGCCTGAGAAGACGGTCGTGGCAGCCCGCGCAGGGATAATCGCCGCGCGAAAGTCAAGGAGCGCCAAAGGCCATGCTGCTGACTCTGGTCATCGTCTACCTGCTGATCACCATCGCGATCGGCTTGTGGGCCGCCAAGCGCGTCAAGAACACCGCGGACTTCGCGATCGCCGGGCGGCACCTGCCGCTGATCATGATCGTGACGACCACGTTCGCTACCTGGTTCGGCAGCGAGACGGTGTTGGGCATCCCGGCCAAGTTCGTGCAGGGCGGCTTGAACGCCGTGGTCGAAGACCCGTTCGGCGCCGGCACCTGCCTGATCCTGGTGGGCCTGTTCTTCGCCGGCAAGCTCTACAAGATGACGCTGCTGACGATCAGCGATTACTACCGCGAGCGCTACGGCAGGGCCATCGAGGTGGTGTGCTCGCTGATCATCATCCTCAGCTACCTCGGCTGGGTGTCGGCGCAGGTCACCGCGCTCGGCCTGGTGTTCAACGTGCTGTCCGGCGGTGCGATCAGCCCGCCGGTGGGCATGGTGATCGGCACCATCTCGATCCTGGCCTACACCCTGTTCGGCGGCATGTGGTCGGTGGCCGTCACCGACTTCATCCAGATGATCATCCTGGTGTGCGGCCTGTTCATCCTGGCGCTGTTCGCCGGCAACCAGGCCGGCGGTGTCGACAAAGTGGTCGCGTTCGCGATGAGCCACGACATGTTCCGCTTCCTGCCCGAGCCGAGCTTCAAGGAAGTGATGTTCTTCATCGCTGCCGGCATCACGATGATGCTCGGCTCGATCCCGCAGCAGGACGTGTTCCAGCGCGTGATGTCGGCCAACAGCGCGCATGCCGCGACGCGTGGCCCGGTGATCGGCGGCCTGTGCTACATCGTATTCGCCTTCGTGCCGATGTTCCTGGTGACGAGCGCGCTGATCCTGATGCCCGAGCAGGCGAGCACGCTGATCAAGGAGGACCCGCAGAAGGTATTGCCCACCTTGGTGCTCGAGCGGATGCCGTTCGTGATGCAGGTGCTGTTCTTCGGCGCTCTGCTGTCGGCCATCAAGTCCACCGCTTCGGCGACGCTGCTGGCGCCGTCGGTGACCTTCGTCGAGAACATCTGGCGCCAGTTCACGCCGCGGCAGAGCGACAAGCGCGAGCTGTGGACGATGCGCGTGACCGTGCTGCTGTTCAGATC
>DASTZF010000423.1:0-64628 GCA_035764445.1 Burkholderiaceae bacterium | reverse complement strand
ATGCCTCCCACCCACGCCATCGTCACGTGCACGATGGTCGTCGCCTGGCTGTGCGTGCCCGCGCGCTCGTCTGCCGCGCCCGATGCGCAGGCGCTCGAGCGAGCTGCCGGCGCCGGATCGGGCATCGACTACGAGCACGCCAGTCGCGGCACCGGGCTGGCGCTGCTGCGGCCGCCCGATGGCCTCACGCTGGCGGCCGATGGCCCCAGCGTCGACGTGCCGTGGATCCTGAGCCCGCTGGTGCGCGGGACCAGCGGCGCGCAGGCGCTGTGGACCGTGCGCGACCAGAGCGAATTTCTGTTGCGGCTCGGTGTGGGCTGGGCCAACGTGCAGTCGACCGGCGTCGCGCCGCCGTTTCAGGAACCGCCGTCGCATCGCTGGACGCTCGATGGCACCGAGCTGGCCTGGCGCTTCGACGGCGGCGAGTTCTACGCGTCGATGCAGCGGCGCAACTGGGGCCCCGGGTGGACCGGCAGCTTGATCCTCGACGGCGCCGCGCAGGCCATGCCCGCGGTCGGCTGGCGGCGTCCGGAGCCCAAGCCCAGCGAGCACCCGTGGTTGAGCTGGATGGGGCCGTGGTCGGCCGACGTCTTCTTCGGGCGGCTGTTCGGCCATGACCAGCCCGAGCGTCCCGACCTGATCGGCATGCGGCTGCAGATCCAGCCGTTCGAGCCGCTGCAGATCGGCCTGTCGCGGACGATGCAGTGGGGTGGTCACGGTCGCGATGAGAGCCTGCAGTCGCTGTGGAACGCCCTGATTGGCAACGACAACGTCGGCCGCCACGGCATCACGGCGGAGAACGAGCCGGGCAACCAGCTCGGAGGCTTCGACTTCCGGTGGCAGCTCGGCGCCGATCCTGCCAACGCCATCTACGCGCAGGCGATCGGCGAGGATCAGCGCGGCGGCGTGCCCAGCGCCTACATCGCCCAGCTCGGGCTGCAAGCCCACTGGAATGCGCTCGGCGCCGACTGGCTCGGCTTCGTCGAATGGAACGACTTGATTGCGTCGCACGCCTACCACGGCGACAAGCCACCGGGGGTCACCTATGCCAGCGCCGCCTTCAAGCGCGGCTACACCCACGACCGCATGCCGATCGGTCATCCAGTCGGTGGCGACGTGACGCTGGGCAGCGTGGGTCTGTTGGCGCGCATCGCCGCCGTCGACTTGAAGGCAGTGGTGTCGCGCGGCGATGCGCTGCCGACGTCGCAGCGCTTTGCGCCGGGCCGCATCTGGGGCTTCAACGGCAGCGCCCAGATCGACATCGAGCCGCGCCATCAGATCGGCGCCGGGCTGTGGTGGTGGCAGGACTCGGCCGAGCGGCAGCGCGCGCTGCAGTTGTGGTGGTCGTTGCGGCTGTGATCCGGCGCTAGGGCGCCTTCGCCGCGTTGGCGACCACCACCGCGTCGCCGTTCTCCACACCGTCGGGCGGGCTCTCGATCACGCGATCGGTCGGCGCAAGCCCCGACGCGATCTCGATCGACGTGCCGAGGTCGCGCGCCACCTTCACCGACTTCAGCACCACCTTGTCGCCGTCACCCACCGTGGCCACGCGCAGGCCCGCCTTGTCGAAGATCAGTGCGCTCGGCGGAATGCTCAGCGTGCCCGCGGCGCGCGGCAGCTCGAAGCGCACGTTTGCAAAGCCCCCGGGCAGCAACTCGCCGTTGGGGTTGTCCACCGACAGCTGCACCAGCATGCCACCCGACGCGCTGCTGATCGCCTGCGACATGGTCTGCACGGTGGCGGCGTAGCGGTTGCCCGGGCGCTCGGGCACCATCAGT
This sequence comes from Burkholderiaceae bacterium, assembly GCA_035764445.1. Taxonomy (GTDB): domain Bacteria; phylum Pseudomonadota; class Gammaproteobacteria; order Burkholderiales; family Burkholderiaceae_C; genus JAEUPI01. The sequence continues at coordinate 62,850 of DASTZF010000423.1, read as the reverse complement.
TGCGCCTGCGAGCCCGCGCGCACCGAGCCCACGAGGCTCTGGGGCAGGCTGACGTAGACGCGCAGCTTGCGGGTGTCGGACACCACGAACAGCTCCGAGCCAGGAGCGCCGCCGGCGTTGATCAGCGCACCGACGTCGGTGGCGCGCGCGGTGACCACGCCGTCGAATGGAGCCACGATGCGCGTGAAGCGCTTCAGCGTCTGGTAGCGCTCGACGTTGGCCTGCAGCGCACGCGACACCGACTGCTTGGCCGCCAGGTCGCCGGTCTTCTCCTCGACCGCCTGGCGCGTGGTCATGCCGCTGGCCAGCAGCTCCTGCCAGCGCTTGGCGGTGGCCTCCGACAGCTCGGTGTTGGCCTTCGCGGAGGCCAGCTCGGCCTGTGCCTGCAGCAGTTGCTGGTCGAGCTCGGGCGTCTCGATCTCGGCCAGCAGCTGACCCGCCTTCACCGGCGTGCCGATGTCGGCGCTCCAGCCCTTCAGGTAGCCGCTGACGCGTGCATAGATCGGCGCACGCGCCCACGCCTCGATGCGGCCCGGCAGGTCGAGCGCGGCAGCGTCGCCGCGGGCGGCTGGCGAGATCACGACCACCGAGCGCACGGCTTGCGCATTGGCGCGCTCGCTGAGCCGCGCGGCCTGCGAGCGGCGCGACGCGACGCCGGCCACGACCACGATGATCGCCGCCGCCAGCAGCACGATGCCGAGCAGCGACAGCAGGCGCCGCGACGGCAGCGACGGTGGCGTCGCGGAACGCGGATCGGCTGGCGGCTCAGGCGACATTGGCATTTCCAAGGTATGGCGCGGCTGCGCGGCGGCTGTCGTGCGCGTGGATCAGGCTGAACACCACCGGCACGAAGACCAGCGTCGCGACGGTGGCGAACACCAGGCCGCCGATCACCGCGCGCCCCAGCGGCGCGTTCTGCTCGCCGCCTTCGCCGAGGCCGAGCGCCATCGGCAGCATGCCGATGATCATCGCCAGAGCGGTCATCAGCACCGGGCGGAAGCGCACGAAGCCGGCCTGCAGCGCCGCCTCGAGTGCGTGCCCGGTCTGCTCGAGCTGCTCGCGCGCGAAGCTGATCACCAGCACGCTGTTGGCGGTGGCCACGCCCATGCACATGATGGCCCCGGTCAGCGCCGGCACCGACAGCGTGGTGCGGGTGGCGAACAGCATCCACACGATGCCCGCCAGCGCCGCCGGCAGCGCGGTGATGATCACGAACGGATCGCGCCACGACTGGAAGTTCACGACGATCAGCAGGTAGATCAGCACGATCGCGCCGAGCAGGCCGAACAGCAGGCCGGAGAACGCGTTGTCCATCGTGCGCACCTGACCGAGCAGCACCACGCGCGATCGCTTGGGCACGTCGGCCGCGGTGTCGTCGATCAGGCGCCGAATGTCACGCGCCACCGCGCCGAGATCGCGGTCCTGCGTGGTGGCGTTGATCTGCAGCATGGTCTGGATGTCGTACTGGCTGACCACCGCGTTGGCGCTGGTGCGGTTGAACTGCGCCAGGCCGCCGAGCACCTGCATGTTGCCGCCGGCCGCGTTGCTGATCGGCAGGTTGGCCAGCGCCGACAGCGAATCGAGGTTGTACTGCGGTGTCTGCATCACGATCGGGTACGACACGCCGTTGGCCGGGTTGAGCCAGAAGGTCGGTGCCACCTGGCTGCTGCCGGCCAGGCTGACCACCAGGCTGTTGGTCACGTCGCGCGCGGTCAGCCCCAGGTCCTGTGCGCGCGTGCGGTCGATGTCGACCGCGAACACCGGCGCCCGGTTGGACTGCTGGATGCGCGCGTCGGCGACGCCAGGGATGCGACGGATCTCCTTCAGCAGCTTGTTGGCGTACGCGAAGTTGGCTTGCAGGTCGCTGCCGCGGATCTGCAGGTCGATCGGCGCCGGCGCGCCGAAGTTCAGGATCTGGCTCACGATGTCGGCCGGCGGGAATGAGAACACCGTGTCGGGAAACTCGCGCGGCAGCAACTCGCGCAGCTCGCGCACGTAGTCGGCGGTCGGCCGGTGGTCATTGCGCAACGCGATCTGGATGTCGCCGTCCTGCGTGCCGATGACGCCGGTGTTGTTGTAGGTCAAGTTGATGCTGCTCGGCGGCAGCCCGATCACGTCGACCAACGTCGTGATCTCCTCGCTCGGGATCACGCGGCGGATCGCCGTCTCGATGCGCGCGAAGCGGGCGGCGGTCTCCTCGACCCGGGTGCCGGTGGGCACGCGCGCGTGGATCAGGATCTGGCCGCCGTCGACCGACGGGAAGAAGTTGCTGCCGAGCATCGGCAGCAGCGCGAACGACAGCAGCACCAGCGCCATGAAGCCGGCGACGAAGCGCCAGCGTGCCTGCAGCGCCAGCCCCAGCAGCGCGCGGTAGCCGTCGCGCAGGGCCTGGAAGCGCTGCTCGAAGCTGCGCTGCAGCCGTACCAGCGGGTTGCGCGTCGGCGGCAGCGCGGCGTGCGTGCCGTGCAGGTCGGTGTGCGGCGGGTGTGGGCGCAGCAGGTACTTGGCCATCGTCGGCACCAGAGTGCGCGACAGGATGAACGAGCAGACCAACGCGAACATCACGGCCTGCGCCATCGGTACGAACAGGTAGCGCGACACCCCTTCGAGAAAGAACATCGGCACGAACACGATGCAGATGCACAGCAGCGACACGAACGCCGGCGTCACGATCTGCGCCGCGCCGTCCATGATCGCGCTCTCGACGTCCTTGCCCTGCTCGAGGTGCCAGTTGATGTTCTCGATCGTCACCGTGGCGTCGTCGACCAGGATGCCCACCGCGAGAGCCAGCCCGCCGAGCGTCATGATGTTCAGGGTCTCGCCGAACGCGGCCAGCGCGATGATCGAGCCGAGCACCGACAGCGGAATCGATACCGCGATGATCACGGTGGAGCGCCAGCTGCCGAGGAACAGCAGGATCATCAGGCTGGTCAGCGCCGCCGCGATCAGCCCCTCGACGGCGACGCCGTTGATCGCCGCGCGCACGAACAGCGACTGGTCGTTGATCGGCGCCACCTTCAGCACGTCGGGCCAGGCGGACTTCATCTCGGCCAGCTTGGCGCGGATGCCGTCGACGATCGCCAGCGTCGACGTGCTGCCGTTCTTCAGCACCGACATCAGCACCGAGCGGCCGCCGTCGACGTGCACGATGTTGGTCTGCGGCGAGTTGCCGTCGTGCACGTGCGCGACGTCGCGGATGTAGATCGTGCTGCCGTTGACCACCTTGATCGGCAGGTTGCCGAGGTCGGCGATCACCGACGGCGCGTTGTTCAGCTGCAGCGTGTACTCCAGGCTGCCGATCTTCTGCGTGCCGATCGGCACCAGCAGGTTCTGTGCCGCCAGCGCCTGCGCGACATCCTGCCCCGACAGGCCGCGTGCCTGCATCGCGGCGTTGTCGAGGTCGATCTGCACCAGCCGCTGCTTGCCGCCGTAGGGGAACGGAATCGCCGCGCCGGGCACGGTGACCAGTGGCGGGCGCACCGTGTTGACGCCGAGGTCGAACAGGTTCTGCTCCGACAGCCCCTTGCCCGACAGCGCTAGCTGCAGGATCGGCACCGTCGCCGCGTTGTAGTTCAGGATCAGCGGCGGCGTGATGCCCGGCGGCATCTGGCGCACCACCACCTGGCAGATCGCGGTCACCTGCGCGTTGGCCACCGCGACGTCGACGCCGGGCTGGAAGAAGATCTTGACGATGCTGATGCCGGCGTACGAGTTCGACTCGATGTGCTCGATGTCGTTGACCGTGGTGGTCAAACCGCGCTGGAACAGCGTCGAGATGCGGGCGGCCATCTGCTCGGGCGGCAAACCCGTGTACTGCCACGCCACCGCGATCACCGGGATGCGGATCTCCGGAAAGATGTCGGTCGACATGCGCAGCGCAGCCAACGGGCCGATCAGCATCAGCAGCAGCGCCAGCACCACGAACGTGTAAGGCCGCTTCAGCGCGACGCGGACGACGCCGATCAGCATGCGAGGGCTCCGAGGACGGGGCGGTGTGCGCGCTGCCGGTGCATCTCAGGCCGCCTTGCGCGGGCGGCGCGACAGGGCGGACACCGCGGCCGTCGGAGCGCCGGTGTCGCGCACCGCGGGGCCCGACACCAGCGCGTCGAGGTTGTCGCGCAGGCGGCCGAGCAGCGACATCAGGTGCGCGCGATCCGACGCGCTGAACCCGGCCAGCGCCTCGGCGCGCGAGCGGTCGGCCACGCGCCAGATGGCCTCGAGCATCGGGCCGGCGCGCGGCCGCAGGTGCAGGCAGTGTGCGCGGCCGTCGCGTGGATCGGCGCGGCGCTCGATGAAGCCATCGGCCTCCATGCGCAGCAGCAGCCGGCCGAGTGTCATCGGGTCGGTGTCGGTGAGTTCGGCCAGCCGCGCCTGCGACAGGCCGGCGTGCCGCTGCACATAGCTCAGCACGCGGCACTGTGCCAGCGTGAGGCCGAGTTCGACGCCGTGGCGCTCGAAGTTGCGCGAGAACAGGCGCGAGACGTCCTTGAGCAGGAAGCCGAAGGCGCGCAATGCGTCGGTGGTTCGCGACTCGTCCATGGGCCCCCGGCGCGCAATTCGTATCACGTGATTCTAGTTGGCGCGGGCGCCGCCCGGCCTCGGGGCAACTGCGGACGGTGGCGGCGCCTTAGTCGCGGCGGCTCAATCGATGCGGATCCAGTGCGCGCGCACCGCGTTGTCGGGCATCACCACCGGCGTCACGTGGCGGCGCGCGGCCCAGGTGATCATCTGGCGGTGGATCGGCAGCACCACGTAGCGTGCCTGCGCCTCACGCTGCGCCTGCGCGATCAGCTGCGTGCGCTTGGCCACGTTCATCTCGCTGCCGGCGGCGTCGATCAGCGCGTCGAGTTGCTCGTCGCCGACTCTGCCGTAGTTGTAGCCGCCCTTTTGCGTGCGCGCGTCGGGCCGGTGCACGATCGGGTCGAGCAGCGCCTGCGCGTCGGTGGTGCCGCCGCCCCAGCCGAGCAGGTACATGCTGGTGTCCAGGCGCTCGATCTTCTGGAAGAAGATGGTCTTCGAGCGCGCGTCGACGCGCACCTTGACGCCGACGCGGCCGAGCATCGCGGCCACCGCGATGCAGATCGCCTGGTCGTTGACGTAGCGGTCGTTCGGGCAGTCGAGCGTGACTTCGAAGCCCTCGGCAAACCCGGCCTCGGCGAGCAGCCTGCGCGCGCGCGCCGCATCGGCTGGCGGGCGCTGCTCGAGCTCGGGTGCCAGGCAGCCCACCGCTGCGGTGGCCAGGCACGCGGTGGTCACCGCCTGGCCCCGCATCGTGCTGGCCTTCAGCGCCTCGGCGTCGATCGCGTAGGCGAACGCCTCGCGCACGCGCACGTCCTTGAACGGGTTGCGGCTCCTGACGCTGCCGTGCAGCAGCTCGTCGCGCCACTGGTCCATCACGAAGAACAGCACGCGGTTCTCGGGGCCTTGCACCAGTCGGATCGCGCTCTCGCGAGCGAGCCGCACCAGGTCCTGCGGCGGCGTGTCGTGCGTGAAGTCGATGTCGCCGGATAGCAGCGCCGCCAGGCGCGTGCTGTCGTTGCCGATCGGCGTGTAGACCACGCGGGTGACGTTGCCGTCGAAGTGGTCCCACCACGCGGGGTTCCTGGCCAGCGTGACGCGCACGCCGGGCTCGAAGCGCTCGAGCACGAACGGACCGGTCCCCATCGCGTTGCGGGTGGAGAACGCTTCCTCCTTCTTGGTGAAGTCGGGCACGTTGGCCGCGCCGTTGGCCTTGCACCAGGCCGCGCTCATGATGCGCACGTTGAGCTGGTGCTCCAGCAGCAACGGGTTGGGCTTGTCCAGCTTGAGCTCGAACGTGCGCTCGTCGATCTGCGTGGGCTTGCCCAGTTGCCGTGCGAAGTAGGCTTGCTGCGAGCTCGCCTGCTGCGCGCGCTCGATCGAGAACACCGCGTCGGCCGCGGTGAGCGGGCTGCCGTCGGAGAATTTGACGCCGGCGCGCAGCGTGAAGCGCCAGGTGGTGTCGTCGACCACCAGCCAGCGCTCGGCCAGTGCAGGCTCCATCATCTGCTGGCGGTTGCGGCGCGCGAGTTGCTCGTAGATGTGGCCGACGATGTTGTCGGTGAGGCCCTCGTTGAACGAATGCGGGTCCATCGTGCCGATGTCACCGCGACCGGCCCAGCGCAGCGTGTTGGCTTGCGCGAGCGCGCTCAGCAGGCACAGCCACACCAGGCACAGGCATCGGGTCATCGTCGGCTCCGCGTCCGCCCCCCGGGCGGCGGCCTATTGTGAGGCGTGAGGCGGTGGTGACGCGGTGGTGACGCGGTGTCGGATCGAGGGAGGCGGGCGGCCGGGGCTGCCCCCGCGCCGCCGCCTCCCCCGTTGATGGTCGACGCCATCGATCGCCGCGCCGTTGCACGCTTTCGCGCGCATTGCGCCAGCCGTGGCGAACGCCGCGTGAAACGGCGCTACCGGACGTCGTTCAGCGCTGCGTGGTCGCGCTCGCCACCTCGGCCACCACAGTCACATGGGCCACGGCGCCGGTCTGCGTGCCTTGGCGTGCCGCCATCTGAGCCATCAGCTCGCTTTGCTGCGGTTCGGCGATCGCGATCAACCAATTGAGCGTGGCAGTCGTCATGAACACGGCGAGCGCGGCTGCGGTGGCGCGGACGGCGGTGGGTAGTTCGTTCATGAGGCTCTCCCGGTTGGATGACTGGGCGAGGTCACTGTGCGCCGGAGAAGTTGCGGAATCGATTCCGCAATCGACGCGCGCGGTGTCAATAGTGAACGCCGCATTGCATCGGTAGCCATCCGATCGGCCCGGCTCGCCGACAATGTCTGCATGAGTGTGACGGCATTGCAGCCGCTGCATCGCGTCGACGCCGGCGTGCTGAGCGTGGCGTACCACGCGGGCGGCCCGGCGCAGGGCACGCCGGTGCTGCTGATGCACGGCTTCCCGTACGACATCCACGCCTACGCCGAAGTTGCACCGCTGCTGGCCGCTGCGGGCTGCCGCGTGATCGTGCCGTACCTGCGCGGCTTCGGGCCGACGCGGTTCCTGAGCGGCGCCACGCCGCGCTCGGGCGAGCAGGCGGCGCTCGGCGCCGACCTGCTGGCACTGCTCGATGCGTTGGCGCTGCCGCGCGCGGTGCTCGCTGGCTACGACTGGGGCGGCCGCGCCGCGTGCGTGGTGGCGGCGCTGTGGCCGCAGCGTTGCGCCGGGCTGCTCACCTTCAACAGCTACAACATCCAGCAGCTCGCCAGCGTGATGCGTCCGTTGTCCGCCGACAGCGAACGGCGCCTGTGGTACCAGTACTACTTCCACAGCGAGCGCGGGCGCGCCGGTTTGGCCGCTGATCGGCGCGCGCTGTGCCGGCTGTTGTGGCAGACCTGGTCGCCGCGCTGGGCGTTCGACGACGCGACCTTCGAGCGCAGCGCGGCGGCGTTCGACAACCCCGATTTCGTCGACGTGGTGATCCACTCGTACCGGCACCGCTTCGGCCTCGTCGCCGGCGATCCGGCGTATGCCGAGATCGAGCGGCGCCTCGCGGCGCAGCCGACCATCAGCGTACCGACCATCAGCTTCGACGGCACCGACGACGGTGTCCGGTCGCCGGCGCCGGCGTCGCAGGATGCGCGGCACTTCAGCGGGCCGCGGTCGCATCGCCTGGCGCACGGCGTCGGGCACAACATGCCGCAGGAGTCGCCGCGCGAATTCGCCGACGCGGTGCTCGAGCTCGTGCGCGGCGCGCGCGCTGCTCATGGCGGCTCATGGTGAGGCGCCGCTGCGCTCGCCAAGCGGCTGCCTCGCGGCGCAGAGGACCCCGCGGGCGCGCAGCGGTGCGCTAGGCGGCGGCCCGGCCCTCGCGCAGCGACTGCGCGCACGCCGCCGCGCTCGCCCATGCCCACTGGAAGTTGTAGCCGCCCAGCCAACCGGTGACGTCGACCACCTCGCCGATGAAGTACAACCCTGGCACGCGGCTGCTTTGCATCGACTGCGAGCTCATCTGCCGCGTGTCGACGCCGCCGGCGGTGACCTCGGCCTTGCGGTAACCCTCGCTGCCGTTGGGCAGCGGCGTCCAGCGCTGCATCTGCCGGGCGAGCACGGCCAGGTCGCGGTCGCGAATCTCCGGCAGCGGTGTCGCGGCGATCGCCTCGCCGTGCAGCGCGAGCCAGGTGTCGGCGAGTCGGCGTGGCAGCTGCTCGGCCAGCACGTTGCCGAGGCGCTTTCGCGTCGCCTGCTTGGCGGCGAGCAGCTCGTCCACGAGCGCGCGCCCCGGCGCGAGATCGATGCGCAGCGCATCGCCCGAGCGCCAATAGCTAGAGATCTGCAGGATCGCGGGCCCGCTGAGACCGCGATGGGTGAACAGCAGATCCTCGCGAAACTGCGTGCGTCCATCGCCTGTCGCGACGTCGACCTCGAGCGACAGCCCGGCCAGCGCGGCGTACGGCGCCCACGCGGCGGCGTCGAACGTCAGCGGCACCAGCCCCGGGCGCGGCTCGACCACGGCGTGGCCGAACTGACGCGCCAGCCGATAGCCGAAATCGCTGGCCCCGATCTTGGGAATCGACAGCCCGCCGCAGGCCACCACCAGCTGCGTCGCGCTCACGGGGCCGCGCGTGGTGTCGAGTTCGAAGCCGCGCTCGCCGTGGCGCACCGCGGCCACGCTGCACGGCTGCCAGCGTTGCACGCCGCCGCGCTCGCACTCGGCGAGCAGCAGGCGGATGATCCGCTCGCTGGAATCGTCGCAGAACAGCTGGCCCTTGTGCTTCTCGTGCCACGCGATGCCATGGCGCCGCACCAGCTCGATGAAATCGCGCGGCGTGTAGCGGGCGAGCGCCGAGCGGCAGAAGTCCGGATTCGCCGACAGGAAGTTGTGCGCTGCAGTGTCCCGGTTGGTGAAGTTGCAGCGCCCGCCGCCGGAGATGCGGATCTTCTCGCCGACTACACTCGCATGGTCGATCAGCAGCACGCGCACGCCGCGCTGACCGGCAATCGCCGCGCAATGCAGGCCGGCCGCACCGGCACCGATGATGACCGCGTCCGCCCGGTGCATCGGCGGCATGATAGGCCGCGGGCAGCCGACAACCCTACGAGCAACGCGCCGGTGGACGCCGCATGCGGTGCAGCGCACACTGATGGCGACCCGTGAGACCCCGCATGTGGACCGTCAACGTCATCCTCCCCCACGGTTTCCGCTTCACCATCACGCCGCATGGCATGCTGGTGGCCGCCGCGTGCTTGGCGGTGGCGTTCTTGATGGGCGCGTACGTCCTGGTGCTGAATCATTCGGTCCAGCGCGGCGAGCAGCTGCGCGCCGAACAGCGTCGCATGGCCGCGCAGCCCAACGAGAAGGTGGTGCGCAATGCGTCGCTCTCACGGGCCATGGCCACCAAGCCTTGACGGCTTGCCGACACCACCGGGCATCGTCGAAGAGTCAGGCGGCGCGCAAGCGCCGCAGGGTCACGGCTTGCGGATGTGATGCGCAGCGGTCGGTGAATCGGTCGTGAGCGGGCGGCCGTCGGTGCTCGGCGCCGAGCCCGGCGTGACGCTCACATCGGATACGCCGCGCTCGCCCGCCTCGACCGCAAGGCCCTGAGCGACGCCCCAGTGCGCGAGCGCAGAGGCCGCCTGATGCGCCATCTGCGATGACGCGCGAAACAGCAGCGACTCGCCGAGCCAGGCGGACAGCTGCACGAGCGTGATGCCAGGGTCGCCCTGGTTGTGCTGCGTCCACTGCGGCGTGACCGGCATGGCATGGTCGCGCTCGGCGCTCGCCCGTGCCAGCGGGCTCGAGGTCGACACGCCGTCGATGGGCCGGGCGTTGAACGCCACTTCGCTCAGATAAACGCCGGGGTACATGCGCTCGATCATGGTGCTTCTCCCGCAGCTGCTTGCGAGGTCATCGCCGGACGGACCGGCACGGGCTTGGGTTGCCGATGCGATCGCATCGGTTCACGCGTTGCGGCTCGCCGATCGCGACCCGAGGCGCGGCATCGCCGCCGTGGCCTGCGCACTCTTCGTGTCAGGAGGATGCTGCCCAGAAGCCATCACGGTCATCCCGCGCGTGCACGCGCGCAAAATCATCCAATGAACGATGGGTTCCCTATGTCGCCGGCACGTCGGCGCGAGCAGGCGGTGGCAACGCTACTGCGGGGCATCGTTGGCAGCCTGCTGATCGCGATCGGTTGTCGGGCGCAGGCCGCCCCTGTCGACGCCAACAGCGCGACGCGGGCCGAGCTCGAATCGATCAAGGGCGTCGGACCGTCGATCTCCGACGGCATCCTCGAAGAACGCCGCAAGCGCGCGTTCGCCGATTGGCAGGACCTCATCGCTCGCGTCAAGGGGGTAGGCGAGGGCAGCGCGGCGAAGTTCTCTGCCGATGGGCTGACCGTCAACGGCGTGTCGTACCGCGGTCCGTCGGCGGTGCGAAATGCGGGAGAGGCCAAGACCCATCCCGCGGCGCGCGGCCCGGCAGCGCCGACCCCGGCCGCGTCGGCCCAGCAGTAGGCGGCGGTCGGCGCGGCAACGCGCGCGGGCTTTGCGCCGGCAAAGGTGCGCGGCTTTTCAGCACGTTGGAGAACCTTTCATGGCCGCTTCACGGCGCCGCCGGCGTGCGCCCTCAGCATCGCCGCCGCAACGCCAAGAAGGATCACCCGTGCTGGTCGAATCGTTGAGCCTGTCGTTCGAATCGCGTGCGGCCGCGAACGATGCCGTTGTCGCGCTGCCCGTCCCCACGGCGGGCGCCAGGCGCCGCCGCGGCAGCGGCGTGTGGTCGCAGTTGAGGAAGCAGGCGCGCGCGGCGGCTGCGGGCGAGCCACCGCTGCGCCGCATGCTCGACGACGCGGTGCTGTCCCACGACACGCCGGCCCAGATCGTGAGCGGCATCCTCGCGCGCCGCCTGGGCGCCGGCCGCGCTGAGAGCGTCCACGCGGTGCTGCTGCAGGTCTTGAGCGACGACCCCGACGTGCTGGGCTGCCTCGAGGCCGACCTCGCGGCGGTGAGTGCGCGTGACCCGGCGTGCCGCTCGAGCCTGCACGCGCTGCTGCACCTGAAGGGCTTCCACGCGCTGCAGGCGCACCGCGTGGCGCACAGCCTGTGGCGGCAAGGCCGGCGCGATGCGGCGCACTGGGTGGCGTCGCAGGTGGCGACGGCGCTGGCGGTCGACATCCACCCCGCGGTGCCGATCGGCCCGGGCGTGATGCTCGATCACGCCACCGGCATCGTGATCGGCGAGACGGCGGTCGTCGAGGCCGGCGTCTCGATCCTGCACGGCGTGACGCTGGGCGCCACCGGCAAGCAACGCGGCGATCGCCATCCGAAGGTCCGCCGCGGGGCGACGCTCGGTGCGGGCGCCACCATCCTCGGCAACATCGAGGTCGGCTGCATGAGCACCGTCGGTGCCGGCAGCGTCGTGGTCAGGCCCGTGCCGCCGCATTGCACGGTGGCTGGGGTGCCCGCCACCGTGGTTCGTGCGTCCGTCGGTTCCGGCGCCGCGCGCACGACGCCGTCGCCCGCATGAAGGCGCGCCGTCAGCCCGCGCCTTCGCCAGCGCGGATCTTCTCCTCGGTGTCGTTCAGGAACGCCACTTCCTCGGCCGTGTAGCCGTCGGCGGTGGTGATCAGGCCGTCGTTCTTCAGCGCGACGCCGATGTCTTCCATCACCTTGGCGCGCTCCTCGTCGTTCATGCTCTCGAACGACTCGCCATCCTTCAAGGCTTGACGCCAGTCGTAGGCGGCATTGCGGTCGCCCGAAGTGACCCAGCCCCACAGCTGCGCGCCCAGGGCGTTGCCGATGTAGTCGCCACCGCCGTTCTGGTTCTGCCACACGTGGCCGACCTCGTGGCCGAGTGTCTCCAGGCCGTCGGCGGTCAGCTTGCCATTGGCATCGAAGTACTTGGCCGGCATGTACACCGTATTGCCCACCGTGTGCGCGGTCATCGCGTTGTTCAGCGGACCGCCCGGCTTGACGCGGATCATGTCGTAGTCGATCGAATCGCCATAGATCGACTCGAGGTACTTGCGCTCGTCGGCGCTCAGGCCGCGCGCCGGCGGCTCGAGGCCGATGCCGGTCTGCACGATGCTGGCGGCGCCCTGCAGCGCACGCGCACCGATGCTGACGGCCGACCCGACGATGTGACCCGGCACGTTCACGAAAGCCATGCCGAACTGCTTGGCCGCGTCGCCCCAGCGGCCGTCGGCCGCCAGCTTGATCGAGCGCTCGACGTCGCTGACGAAGCCGACCATCGTGTCGGGCACCATGCGGAACAGGTCGCGCCCGATGCCAGCCACCGTGTCGAGCGCGGTATTGCCGATGTCGAACGCGCGGTCGCTCACCCAGCGCAGCGGCTTGCCGATCGGGCCCAGCGCATCGGTGATGCCGTTGGTCAGCGACTGCATGCCGTTCAGCACGCCCTTTGCGAAGCGCTGGGTCGACTGCATCACCGCACGGTCGAAGCCGCGCACCACCGAGCTGAACGCCTCGCCGATGTTGCCCTGGAAGAGGTTGCTGAAGAAGCCGCCGGTCATCTCGTACACGCCTTGGCCGATGTCCTTGGCCGCGCCCCAGACGCCGCCGGCGACGTCCTTGACGCCGTTGACCACACCCTTGCCGACGTCGACCACCGCGTTGCCGACCGCCTTGGCGCCGTCGACGATCGCACCGCCCACCGCCTTGGCGGCATCGCCGATCCCGTTGACGATGTCCTCGCCGAACCAGAACTCCACCTGCACCTGCTTGCCGTCGACGGTGATCGTGCCGTGGTCGTTCTCGTTGCGGATCGCGCTGATGTCCTGCGCCGACAGCTGCTCGCCGGCGAGCACGCGACGGAACATCTCGCCCTCGTCACCCTGCGTGTCGACCGTGTTGAGCTGGCTGTCGAGGTGATGGCCCGCCTCTTCGACGAAGGTCTGCGCGGCCTTCGCGGGGTCCGAGGCGGCGAGGTCGCGGTTGATGTAGACCACGCCCTCTTCGGCGTTGTAGGCACCGTTGTTGCCGTGCAGCGTGGCGGCGTCGACGAACTTGATCTCCGGCAGGAACGAGAAGTCGCCCGCCAGCGCCTGCTGCCTGAACTGCTCGGCCTTGCCCTTGTCGTAGTTGTCGCCGAACACCTGCTGCATGAAGCCGTCGAACTCCTCCTTGTTGGCGGCCTTGGCGGCGAACTCCTGCTCGAAGGCGCTGCGCACGTCGTCCTTGCTGGCGGCATCGCTGCGTGCCGGGCCGCTGGAGGGGCTGTGCAGCAGGCTCGGATGAATCGCCTGCTGAGCGATCTCGCCGACCCAGCCGCCCGCGCTGTGCGCCGCCGAATACAGCGCATCGCTCAAGCGGCCGAGCTGATCGTGCGGCTGGCTGGTCAGCGCCAGCAGCAGATCGCGGCCGGTGGTCGTCTGCGACAGCGTCTGCAGCGTCCGATCGTCGAGGCCGGAGGTCACGCTCGAGGCCAGTTGGCCGACCGACGAGTGCGGCAGCGACGATGTCAGGTCGCGCAACAGTTGCCCGGCGGCGCCCGGGTCGGAGGTCACCAGTTGCGCGACCTCGTTGGCGAGTTGCTGAACGTCGGGGGGCAGGAGATCGGTGGCCAGGCCACCGTTCGGCGTGGACTGCGTGATGGCGAAGGTCATGCTCGCTCCATGGTGGACGAGCCGGTGGGTTGCGCGCACTGGCGCGCCGGTTCAGCGTGTTCTAGGGGGGGCGACACGACCGCGGACATCACGCCGCCGCGCGCGAACGGTGTGACGGTTCGATCCGCAGCGAACCCGCGGGGCCGTGCGCTCAGCAGACTGGCGGCAACCACCAGCAGGACTTCGCATGACCTCAACGCTCCTCGACCGCGATCGCTTCACACTCACTGCAGACGACGGCCAGCACATCGCGCTACAGCGCCAACGCCCTCAGGGCCGCGCACTGGCCGATGTCGTCTACGTGCACGGCGCCACCTTCGGCGCCGACCTGTCGGTCTACTACGCCTTCGATGGCCGTTCGTGGGCCGACGAGCTGGCCGAGGTCGGGATGGCGGTATGGGGGTTCGACTTCGTCGGCTATGGCGCGTCGAGCCGCTACCCGGCCAACGGGGACAAGCCGGCGGGCGACATCGACGCTGCGCTACAAGACCTGCGCCGCGTCGTGCGCGCGATCCGCGAGCGCAACGGCGACCGCCCGCTCGTGCTGCTGGCGCATTCACGCGGCGGCGCCGTGGCGGCGCGCTACGCGGCCGAGTTTGCCGACGACGTGCTGGCCTTGGTGCTGTTCGCACCGATCGTCGTGCGAGCCGCAGCGGCAGCTGCGTCCGTCGCCGCCGCCGGCCCGGTGGCCTCGCACCAGCTGGTTCGCGGGTGGGCACAGTACCGCCGCTTCATCGAAGACGTGCCCCGCGGCGAGCCGCAGGTGCTGAGCGAAGCGCACATGCACGAATGGGCGCAGGCCTACCTGGCGTCCGATGCGGCCAGCGGCACGCGGCGGCCGCCGTCGGTGATGGTGCCCGCTGGTCCGTGGGCCGACGTGCGCGCGCTGTGGTCGGGTCAGGCGCTGTACGAGCCCGCGCGCATCGTGGCGCCGACGCTGCTCGTGCGTGGACAGTGGGACGCGTCGTGCGACGACGACGCGGCGCAGCTGATGTCGCGGCTCGCAGCGCGCATTCGGCGCGACGTCAAGATCGACCGCGCGACACACCTGATGCACCTCGAGCAGCGCCGCCGCGAGTTGCACGCGCAGGTGAACCGCTTCCTGCTCGACCTGCCGCGCTAGCCGCCGTCGCGGCCAGCCACGCCGTCGGTCCCGGCGCGCCATGGGCCGGATGGATTGGCCGGACCGTGCCGCACCGGTCGCCGTGCAAAGGAGTGCGCGCGGCCGTGCGACCGGTGGCACGGGGCAGGCGGAATCGGCCTATGCTGGCAGGGTCGTCGTCAGGAGGTTTTGATCATGGGCGCGATCCACCCCTCGCGTTTGTTCGTTGCGGCCGCCGCGGCCTCGCTGTTCGCCGGCTGCGCCGCGACTCGGCTGGATGCGCAATGGGCCGATCCCCAGCTGACACCGGGCACGCTGCGCGGTGCTCGCGTCATGGTCGCGTGCGAGGCACACGACATGGTGATCAAGCGCATCTGCCAGGACCAGATGGCTTCCGAAGTCACCGCGCGCGGCGGTACGCCGGTTGCCGCGCCCGACACCAGCAATCAGGCGCCCGGCCGGCCGCTGGGCGACGAGCAATACCTGCAGGCAGCGCGCAGCGCCGGTGCCAAGGCGGTGCTGACCCACTACGTGACGCAGGCCGACGTCGCGGTCAGCTCGCCGTCGAGCGTCTCGTTCGGCATCGGCGGGTTCGGGTTCGGCGGCGGCGGCGGGGCCGTCAGCACCGGAGTTGGCGTCACGGCGCCGGTGGGCGGCGGCCGCAGCAGCGTCGGCTACGCCGTCACCAGCAATCTGCGCGATACCGGCAGTGGCCGCGTGCTGCTGACCGCCAAGGCCAGCGCGCCGCCATCGGCCGACGTGAACACGCAACTCAATGAGCTGACCAAGGTGGTGTTCGGCGCCGCCGACAGCGCCAAGCTGTTCTGACGGCGCTGGCTGCCTGCCACGGTGCGGTGCACGCATCGGCGGCGATGGCAGGCACCCGACCGAGGCGACCACCGCGGCGATGCACCGGTCGCGCGGTTAAACCTCACGCGTGGAGACGCGTCGCGCCTCCCCACCGAGAGGGATGCGCGCGCACGGGCGTCGACGCATAGTGGCTGCCAGACCATGAGCACGAACCGCGCCTTCCGCCATCACCGTGCAGCGACGCGCTCACGTGCGCGGCATGATCGGCGGCAGGCTCACCAGCGCCTGCATCAGGTCGGACAGCCGGCGGGCGCCGGTCTTGTCGCGGATGCTGCTGATCTGCGTGCGCACCGTGGACAGCAACACCTCGTGCTTGCTGGCGATCTGCTTGGGCACCAGTCCCTCCGCCAGCCCGAGCAGCACGCGCGTCTCGGCCGGCGTGAGCCCGCACGATCCGGCGTACAGCTGGATCGCCAGCGGCTCCTGGCTGTGGCTGAGGCCGAACAGCAGCAGCGCCAGCGACCCGCTGCTGCGTTCGCTGTGCAGCAGCGGGAACACGGCGATCGACAGCGCGGACGCGCCGGAGCCGAGCCGCACCAGCGACCAGTGTCCCGAGTGCGCCGCCTCGACCGCGCGCGTCATGCGGGCCTGATCGGCCTCGCCGGGCAGCGCGAGCAACGCGACCTGGGTGTCTTCGATGCGCAGCAGCCCGTGGCGACTGCATTCACGCATCGCGGCCCGGTTGGCGAACGACACCCGCATGCCGGCGCCGACCGCCATCGCGCCGATCTGGATGCAATCGAGGATCGACTGCACGAGCGACACGTCGACTCCGGTGCGCGTCTCGGGCCGGGGCTGCGCCTCGGTCGCGGGGTAGCGAGGCCGCGGGGTCGGCGCCGGGACGCCGCGCCTGAAGACCGCAAGCGGCGGGGCTTTCGGGGGTGCAACCAGCAGCTGTTCCATCAGTGTCTTCCTAGGCCTGTGAGGACGGTCAGCAGGGTCGCGCGATTCGGCTTTCAGGTCCTTGGGTCGAGGCTGAAATTTGGGGGGTGAGGCCCGCGAATCGTTGTCTTGGTCACCCGGGGCTGGCAGCATGCGCGGCCTGGGTGCGTAGGCACTGAGGAGTTCACATGGCCGCGAACATGAGCAACGCCGAACGCCCCGGCGCAGGCGGCACGGGCAGCGGCGAGAGCATCGGCAGGGGTTTCTGCCTGGTGATGGAGCTCGAGGATCCGGTGCGCTTGGCCGAGCTGATGGCCAAGCTCGACTCGCCTGAGGTCAAGCCCCGCATCCAGAAGGCGCTGGCGTCGCTGGACTACATCCACTACGCGCGCTTCGTGCCGCTGTGGGACCGCGGACTGCTGCTGATCGTCACTGAGTTCGACGGCGCGATGGCCGACTACGTGCTGGACTTCGCCGCAGTGCTCGACGACGAGTTCTCGCTGATCCTGTCGTACATGAAGGACCACCCGCCGCTCCCGGTGAGCCGCTACCCCGAGCAGTTCTGGGCGTACGTCGACAAGTACACCGGGCCGAAAAAACCGCGGCCCGACGCGTACCCGGAGCCGTTCTCGGCCTACGCCGGCCTCACCGCGCTGGAGATCGCCGGCACCCTGCGCGACAAGGCATTGCCTGCGCCCAAGCCGCCGGTCCAGGAGCCTGCAGTCGACCTGAGCGACGTGCAGGCCCACACGATGCGCCCTTACAAGGCGACGCTCGCCTGGCATTTCGGCTTCCAGTTCAACAGCACTGCAGACGGCCAGAAGGTGCTGAGCGGCCTGCGGCAGTGCTTGTCGCACGCGGCCCTGGCGCCGCGCGAACAGAAGCTGTGCATCACGCTGGGCCTCACGCACGCCGGGTTGCAGGCGCTGGGGCTTCCGCAGGCGACGCTCGACGCCTTCCCCACCGCGTTTCGCGAGGGGCCGCAACTGCGCAGCGAGCGGCTGGGTGACATCGGCCGCAGCGCGCCATCGCAATGGAAAGTGCCCGCCAAGGACACGCAAGGGCAGCGCAGGCCCGTGCACGGCATGGTGTCGGTGTACACCAATGCCGACAAGGCGACGCTCGACCGAGGCAAGGGCCAGGTGCGCGAGTGCACCAACGGCCGCGTCAGCGAGAGCTTCACCTGTGACGCGGAAGCCATTGGCACGCAGGGAGAGATCCACTTCGGCTACCGCGACGGCATCGGGCAGCCACGCTTCGCCGCTGTCGAAGCCAAAGGCGTGAAGTCGGACCGCCCGCTGACGCCCACCGGCGACCTGCTGCTGGGGCCTCGGTACCGCAACTCTCGCGGCGGCTACTACATCGGTGCGCTGCCGCCGGTGCTCGCGCTGAACGGCACCTATGCCGCGCTGCGCGTCATCAGCCAGGACGTGGAAGCTTTCGAACAGTTCCTCAGGGGTGCGGCGCAGCAGTACGAGATCGATCCCGAGCTGGTGGCGGCCAAGCTGGTGGGCCGCTGGCGCAATGGAACGCCGCTGTCGTACTACCCCGAGAAGCAGAACTCGCAAGCGGGCAGCCTGGACAGCGAAGCGCTCGATGGCTTCGGCTACACAGCCCGCGAGTACGGCGCTGCATGGCAGAAGCTGCAGGCCACGCAAGTGCAGCCGTCGACGTTGATCGGCGATCGTGACGGTCGCAGGTGCCCGTTCGGGGCGCACATCCGCCGCCTCAATCCGCGCGACGGCATGGTGTTGGGCGTGCCCTGGGGTCGGCGCATCGTGCGCCGCGGCATGCCCTACACCGTGCGCGAGAAGGGCCAGGTCACCGACCGCGGCCTGATTGGCATGTTCCTGTGTGGCGATCTCGAATCGCAGTTCGAATTCATCCAGCACGTGTGGGCCAACCAGGGCCTGTCGGCACCGGGTCTGCGCCACACGCAGGATCCGTTCAGCAGCGCCGTTCAGACCGGCACGCCGTTGCGCTTTCGCACCCGGGAGTCGGAAGCCGAAGTCACCGTGATGGTGCCGCCGCTGACCACCACGATCGGCAGCGCCTATCTCTTCGTGCCGGGACTCAACGCCGTCGATTGGCTGGCCGCAGGGCGGTACCACACCGAGTAGTCGCGATCGGTCAGCCGATCGCCAATGCGTTCAAACGGGGGACACCCATGGACATCGAAACTTTCGACCCCGAGAAATTCGACCCGACATCGCCGGACTTCAACGCGGACCCGTACTCCTACTACGCGGCCTTCCGGAGCAAGGCGCCGGTGGCGGATATCCGCAAGACGTACAAAGGGCAGTGGGTCTTCAGTCGCGAGCTGGTCGAAGTGGTGTGCGCCAAGGAAAACGCGACGCTCTTTCTCAAGCCAGGAAAGAATCGTTCGCGCGACGGCACGCGGCCGTTCTCACTGGCTGCGGAGTTCGGCGACGGCCTGTTCTTCATGGATCCCAAGCGCCACGGCGAGGTGCGCGAGATCATGGAGGGCGTGTTCCACACCGCGATCAACGGGGTCGCCGCCAAGGCCGGGGAGGTGGCGCAACGCCTGCTGAACGAGGCGGCAAAGGCGGGGCAACTGGATCTCATCACGGGCTATGCCGGCCCGCTGGCCAGCGAGGTGTTCTTCGACGTCATGGGCATCGCGATCGGCAGCGAGTCCTTCGTCGTCGACCATTGGATTCGCGACGCCTTGCGTTCGCACGACAAGATGTTGCGCGACGACCTGCGCGCGCAGGGCGGCACCACGACGATGGCCTTGCGCACCTACCTGCTGGCGCTCGGCCGCGAAGCCGCCAGGGCTGCCAACCCGAACAAGACGTCGAGCGGCGCACGCACGATGATGGCCGGCATCCAGGACGCGGTGGCCTCCGACGGTCTGAGCCAGGACGAGGCCACCAACACAGCGGTCAACATGGCGCTCGGCGGCTATCTGTCCACCGAGTTCCTGATCGGCTCGGGCATCTACAACTTGCTGCGCGACCCGTCGCAATGGCAGGCGCTTCGGGAAGGGGAAGTTTCGATCGACCAGGCCATCGCAGAGATGTTGCGCTTCGATGCGCCGTTCCAGATGGCCGACCGCTACGTCGAGAAGGACACGGACCTGGGCAAGCACGTGCTCAAGGGCGGCCAGGTGTTCACAGTCGTCTACGGTTCCGCCAACCGCGACTTGCCGGCCAGCGAGCACCCTGATCGATTCGACATCAGGCGCGACAACAGCAAGCGAAAGAATTTCGGCTTCGGCGACGGCATCCACTACTGCATCGGCGCGCCGCTCGCCTGGACAGTGACCGCAACGGCGATCCAGACACTGCAGAAGGCCTGCCCCTATGCGCGCATCGGGCAGGTCGGCCATTGGGGAAGCGACCCGTACTTCCGCACGCTGTCGAAGCTGCAACTGCTGCTGCGCTGACCACCCCGCGCGGCGCGCCTCCGAAGTACTAGAGTCTCGCCGTGCGACTGGACACGCCGTTCCGACCTGCCAGCGCGGTGCAGCGCTTCGGCAATGCCGAGCTCGACCGCGCCGCGCAGGAGCTGCGCATCGACGGCAAACGCGCGCCGCTGGGGCCGCGCGCGATCGCTTTGCTGAGCATGCTGGTCGATGAACGCGCGCGGCCGGTGTCGAAGCACGAGCTGCTCGACACCGTGTGGCGCGGCGTGATCGTCGAAGAGAACAACCTGCAGGTGCAGATCTCGACGCTGCGCCGGCTGCTGTCGCCGCAGGCGATCGCCACCATCCCGGGCCGCGGCTACCGCTTCATGCTGCCGCTGGAAGGCGATTCGACCGAGCCGATGCCCGAGGCCGAGACGATGCCGCGGATCGAGCTCGGCGTCACGCGCGGCAACCTGCCCGAGCGGCTGCCCGAGATCTACGGGCGCGGCACGGAGAGCGCGGCGGTCCAGGCGCTGGTCGAGCAGCATCCGCTGGTGTCGATCGTCGGCGCGGCCGGCATCGGCAAGACGCGGCTGGCGTTGGCGGTGGCGCGCACGCTCGCCGCGTCGGCACCCGATGGCGTGTGGCTGATCGAGCTGGCGTCGCTGAACGACCCGCGCCTGCTGGTGCCCACCATCGTGCAGGCGCTGCGTCTCACGCTGCCGGGGCTGCGCGACCCCGAGGACGAGCTCGCCGCGGCGCTGCACGATCAGCGCGCGCTGCTGGTGGTCGACAACTGCGAGCAACTGATCGACGACATCGGCCCGCTGCTGACGCGCGTGCTGCGCGGCGCGACCACGCTGCGCGTGCTGGCCACCGGCCAGGAGCCGCTGCGCGTCGAAGACGAGCAGGTCTACCGGCTCGGTCCGCTGTCGGTGCCGGAGCCCACGGCCACGCGCGACGTGGTGGCCTACGGCGCGGTGCGCCTGTTCATCGAGCGCGTGCGCGCGCTGCTGCCGCGCTTCGAACTGACCGACGCGGAATCGGCGCCGGTGGTCGAGATCTGCCGTCGGCTCGACGGCTTGCCGCTGGCGATCGAGCTGGCCGCCGCGCGCGTGCCGGTGCTCGGAGTGGCCGGTGTGCGCGACCGCCTGGGCGAGCGCTTTCGCATCCTCACCGGCGGCTCGCGCGTCGCGCCCAAGCGCCACCAGACGCTGCGCGCCGCGCTCGACTGGTCGTTGGGCCTGCTCGACGACGCCGAACGCGCGACCTATCGGCGCCTCGGGGTGTTCGTCGGCGGCTTCTCGCTGGAGAGCGCGCAGGACTTGGGCGCCGACGAAGGGACCGCGGCCTGGGCGGTGCTCGAGCACCTGAGCAGCCTGGTCGACAAGTCGCTGGTGATCGCCGAGGGCGATCTGCGGCCGCGCTACCGCATGCTGGAGTCGACACGCGAGCACGCGCTCGAGCAGCTGGCCGCGGCCGGCGAGACCGACCGCTGGATCCGCCGCCACGCCGAAACGACGGTGAAGGAGCTCCGGCGCGCGATCGCGCAGCGCCGCACCGACCTCGTGCTCGCCGAAACGCCCAACGTGCGCAGCGCGTACGACTGGGCGTGCCAGGCCGGACACGACGTGGCCGCCGTGGCGCTGGCGACGCTGCCGTCGATGGCCATCGCGGTGGAGGGTGCGGTGCAGGAGGCGCGGCAACGCCTGCTCGAGGTCGAGCCGAAGGTCACCGATGCGCTGCCGCGTGAGCTGGTCGCGCAGTACTGGCAGTGGTACGGCCGCATCGGGCTCGACGGCCGGCTGCCATCGGCGCGCTGCGTCGAGGCATTCCAGCGCGCCGAGGCGCTGTTCGTCGAGCTAAAGAACCTGCGCCACGTGCACGCCTGCCGCCGCCAGCTGGCCGAGGCGATGCTCGACGCCGGTGACGTCGACGGTGCGGAGCAGGCCTTGCGCAGGGCGCGCGAAATGGAGAGCGACGACTGGCCGCTGGCTGATCGCATGCGCCGGCTGCGCGTCGAGGGGCTGTGGCACTCGGAGGCAGGCCAACACGACGAGGCGCTGCAGATATCGACGGCGGCGCTGGAGATGGCGCAGCTGGCGTCGATCGACCGCTACGAGCTGGTGCTGCTCGACGACATCGCGCGCATGCAGCTCGAATCGGGTGCTGCCGACGAGGCGGCCGAGCGCTACCGCACGCTGGCCGAGCGGGCGCGTCGAACGCCGAACTCGGGGCTCACGCTGTCCAGCGCGCTGGTCGGCCTGGTGGCCGCTCTGACCGCGAAGTGCGACCTCGACGAGGCCGAGCGCGTCGCGCGCGAAGCGTTGCCGTTGCTGCGGCGCACCGGCATCCTGCTGGCGCGCGCCGACATCCTGGCCTGCCTGATGGTGCGCCGCGGCCGGCTCGAACTGGCGGCGCAGTTTCTCGGCGCGTCGGACAAGTTTCGCGCCGGCTGTGGCATGCCGCGCGGTGCCGTCGAACAGCGCTGTCGCGACGAGGCGCTGCAACACCTGAGCACCGCCGCCGGCGCCAAGCGCCGCGCGGCGTGGCTGGCGGTGGGTGCGGCCGCCAGCGAAGAAGCGCTCGCACAGGCCGTGCTCGACGGCGAGACAGCGCCGGCGTCCAACAGCGGCAAATGACGGCATCACTCACGAGGAGGACCCATGGGCAAGCACGTCAAGCGTCAGACACCGCGCGCGATGCCATCCCCGGAGGCCGTCGCCAACGCAGTCGCCGGACTGCCGCAGGCCTTCGTGGTGGCCGGCTGCCGCGGCGCGACGAACGCCGAGAACAAGGAACCGGACTTTGCAGTGCACGGCACGTTCCGCTTTGCAACCGGCGGCCTGGCCGACCTCACGGGCAAGAACGTGGTGGTGTTCGTGCACGGCTACAACCTCACGTCGCAGGAATGCCTCGACGAGGCGCACGATCTCTTCTCGAAGCTGCAGGGCGCGCTACAACGCGACGGGGTGAACCCGACGACCCTGGCTTACTTGCTGTTCACGTGGCCAGGCGACACTGGGACGATCCACTTCGATGACGCGCAGGAGTACGCGCAAATGTCGGGCGTTGCGCTGTACGAGCTGCTGAGCCAGGCCAACGCTGCGCGCTGGTCGATCATCACCCATTCGCTGGGCGCGCACGTGGCGCTGCGTGCAGGCGCGATCCTCGGCGAGCGGCTGTTCCGCGGCAAGGGCACACTGCGTGTCGACCGGACATTGCTGCTGGCCGCTTCGGTGGAGGACGACGTGTTCGAGCGCCCGCACCGCTGGGAGGAGTACCACTTTCCGGAGGCTGCGTTCGGCATGCGCCTGCTGCACATCTCGGCCTCGCGCGCGGACGACGTGCTCGGCGGTCCGTTCCGCATCAACGAGTCCGACGCCGCGCTCGGTTTCTGCGGCCCGGAGTCGATGGACCCGCTGGTGTCGCTGGCGCGGCGAGTCGGCGAGGTGAGTCAAGGCACGGAGAGCTTCGCCTTCGAGCTGCACGACTTCAGCCCCAATTCGGCGACCATCATGAACCCCGAGCTGCACGTGTTCTCGCACGGCGGCTACTGGGCCAACGCGTCGCAGCTCGACTACTACGTCAACCTGATTCGCTAGGCCTCGCCTCAGCGCGCCGTGGGCCGGCCCGCTGGCCCCCAGGCCGACTCGGGCTTCGCGCGCGGGTCGCGCGTCGGCCATCGACCTTGGCTGACCTGGTGCACAAAGTCCTGCAGCAGGCGATTGAACTGCAGCGGCTCTTCGAGATTCACCGCGTGGCCGGTGCAAGGCACGATCGCCAACCCGGCCTTGGGCACCACGCGCTTGATCAGCAGCGACGCCTCGAGGCACGGCTCGTCCTCGTCGCCGCAGACGATCAGCATCGGCACGTCGATCGCCGCCATCGGCTCGGTCAGGTCGTACAGCGACGGCCGGCGCGCCTGATAGCCCTCCATCGTGAACGCCGAACCGGCCGCCGAGTGCGCCGCCAGCTGCTGCGCGAACTCGGCGAAGCCGCGCGGGTCCTTGTTCAGGTACTGGACGCGCGTCGCACCGTGGCCGTAGGTGGCCGTCAGCTGCGCCATGCCGTCGCGGTGGATCGTCGCCGCGCGCTCGACACACTCGCGCTGCCACGCGCGGTAGATGGCCGGATGCGCGCCCGAGCCGACGCCCACCAGCGTCAGCGACAGCGCTCGCGTCTGCGCACCGCGCGTCGCGTGCCGCATGCCGAAGTGCAGCGTCGCGAACGCGCCCATCGAGCAACCCACCACGTGCGCCTGGCGGATCTGCAGGGCGTCGAGCACGGCGACGAGGTCGTCGCGCTGGCGCTGCTGCTCGTATCGCTCGGCGCCTTCGGGCACGTCGCTCGGCGGATAGCCGCGCGCGTTGTAGGCGATGCAACGGTGCGTGCGCGCGAAGTGCCGCAGCTGCGGCTCCCAGCTGCGGTGGTCGCCAGCGAACTCGTGCACGAACACGATCGGCGTGCCGCTGCCGGCCTCTTCGTAGTACAGGTTCACGCCGTCGTCGGTGCGAATCGTGGGCATCGGGTCTCCCGTCTCGATGAGGGTCAGTGAGCGGCGGCCGCGGCGATCACGTCGTCGACGCTGATCGACTCCATGCACGCGGGCTTGCCACGCGCCGACGGCTCGCACTCGGTCCAGAACTTCTGCCGGCACGGGCTGCACGGCAGTCGCTTGTAGACCACCGCGCTGCGCTCACCCCAGGGGCCGAACTTCACCGGCGACTGCGGACCGAACAACGCCACCAGCGGCCGGCGCAGCGCAGCGCCGAGGTGCATGATGCCGCTGTCGTTGCACACCAGCAGCTCGCAGCGCTCCAGCAGTGCCATCGTTTGGCGCAGCGTGGTGTTTCCGACCGCAATGATCGGCGCCGGCACGATGCGCTCGCCAAACGCCTGTGCGTCGGCGGCGTCGCTGGGACCGCCGAACACGATGACGCGGCCGCCGTGCTCGGCCTGCAGGCGGTTGGCCAACGCGATGAAGTTGTCCTCGTGCCAGGCGCGCGGCTTGTTGGTCGCAAACGGATGGATCGCGATCAGCCGGTCGGCCGGGCCGACGCCATGCTGGTGCAGGAACGTGCTCGCGAACAGGCGCTCGCCGGCGCTCAGCCAGGCCTCGAGGTGGTCGTCGTGCACCGGCACGCCGTCGGCGCGCAGCACATCGAGGAAGTTCTGCACCTCGTGCTGATCGTGCCGATAGGGCACGCTGCGCGTCAGCAGCAGGCCGCGCGCTTCGGTGGCGAAGCCGATGCGCTGCGGCGCGCCGCTGAGCCACGCGATCAGCGCGCTGGTCAGCGATCGCTTGAGCACGTAGGCGCGATCGAAGCGCTGCCGCCGCAGCGAGCGGATGAAGGCCCACTTGTCACGCCACGTCCGGTGCGTGCCGCGGCTCTCGGCATGACGCGTCACCGGGTCCCAATGGACCAGCTCGTCGACGTAGGGAACACCTGCCACCACGTCGGCCGACCCCGGAGCGACCACCCAGACGATGCGCGCGTCGGGCTTGGCGCGGCGCAGGTTGCGCAGGAACGGCACCGTCAGGAGCGTGTCGCCGATGAAACGGTAGCGCAGCACGAGGATGCGCTCGCCGCTGTGCGGCGTCGCGGTGGCTGGTCGGTCGCTCGTCATGCGGAGCTCGGGTGCGACCCGGAGGCCGGGTCGTCGTCGCCGAACGCGACGGGCGCGATGTCGGCGTCACCCAAGGTAGCACCGTCGCTCTGGGCGCGTGCGAACGCGGTTTCGCCGAGCGCGGCGACCGCCAGCGCCCGCGCGCGCCCCATCGCCACCGCTTCGTTGGCCTCGACGGCCTCGGCCCGCGCGTCGTATGTCGCCTGCGCGTAGCCCGCCAGACGTGCCGCCGCGCGCGGCCGCTGCTGCAGCGCGGCCAGCAGGGCCAGGTAGGCGGCGGCCGCGTGCTGCAGCTCGAAGCGCATCGCCTGTGGCCACATCGCCTGTGCGACGGTCAGCGCCTGCGCGACGTCGCCGAGCGCCAGCAGCGCTGCGCACAGGTTGATGCGCGCGAAAGCCAGGCTGTACTCGTCGCGCGTGCCCTGCAACCAAGCCACCAGCGCGGCGCCGCTGCGTGCGGCCGCCGCGGCGTCGCCGGCCGCGAGCTCGTGGTCGATCAGGTTGCCGAGCGCGATCGACGCCCCGCTGCCGCGCGCGCGGTCCAGCGCCACCAGGCGGCGGCTGCGCTGCAGCGTGTCGTGCGCGTCGCCGCACAGGCGCGCCATCACCTGCGCCGCTTCGGCGCCCCACAGCAGGCGCTGCGCCGGCCACGCCGAGTCTTCGAGCGACTGCAGTTCGTGCAGCAGGGGCTGTGCGGCGACCACGTCGCCGGCTTGCGCCAGCGCGCTGGCCGAGCGCGCCAACGCGTGGTAGACCATGAAGGGATCGCCGTGCTCGTGGTCGAGCTGTCGCGCCAGGCCGAGCGCGCATGCGGCGGCGTCGCGAGCGCGCAGCTTCTGCGTGTCGGCCCAGGCGCAACTGAGCTCGATGTGGACACGCTGCTGCAGCGGCGCGGGCACCACAACCGTCGCCAGTCGCGCCTCGCAGGCGTCGGCCAGCGCCATGCGATCGGCGTGCAACGACGGCGGCAGTGCGCGCAGCAGCGTGGCGGCGATCGTCAGCTCGGTGCTGCCATCGCCCGCCGCGCGCGCCCACGCCAGCGCGTCGCGCGCGTTGTCGAGATCGGGGGCGAGTCGGCGCAGCCAGTCGTCAGCGCCGATCGCACCGCCGAAGTAGTCGTCGTAGGCGCGATCGCACAACGACGCCATCGCCAGCGCATGGCGGCGCTGCAACGCCGGACGCTCGCGCGCCTCGTCGAGCCGCTCGAGCGCATAGGCGCGCGGCGACTCGAGCAACCGGTAGCGCGGCGCCTCGCTGGTCGAAGGCTCGCCCGCCGGCGCGTCCCACACCGCCACCAGCGAACGATCGATCAACACATCGAGCGCATCGAGCACGGCCCAGCTGTCGAGGTCGCCGCCCTCGTCGGCCACCACCTGCTCGATGAAGGCGAGCGATGCGCTGCCCGCCATCACGCCGAGCCGCCTGAACACCTGCTGCTCGCGTACCTGCAGCAGGCCGTGGCTCCAGGCCAGTGCGGCGCGCAGCGTGCGCTGGCGCTCGGGTGCGCCGCGGTTGCGGTTGGCGGTCAGCAGCTGGAGCCGTTGGTGGATCGATGCCAGCAGCTGCGGCACGCCGAGCAACGGCGCGCGTGCCGCGGCCAGCTCGATCGCCAACGGCAGACCGTCGAGCGTGCGGCACAGCTCGATCACCGCGGGTGCATTGGCGTCGCTGAGCTCGAAGCGCGCGTCGATCGCCTGCACGCGTTCGACGAACAGCGCCACCGCACCGAAGACTCGTGCCAGTGCCACCGGCAGCGGCGTGGCGGGCACCGCGAGCGGCTCGATGCGCATCACGCGCTCGGCGGCGATGCGCAACGGCGCCTGGCTCGTGACGAGCAGGCGCAGCGCCGGGCAGGCGCCGTGCAGCGTGTGGCACAGCTGCGCGACGTCGGCCAGTTGATGCTCGGCGTTGTCCAGTGCGAGCAGCATCGTCAGTGGCGCTAACGCGCCGATGAGTTGCGCCATCGGGTCGCCGGGCCCGCCCTGCACGCCCAACGCGGTGGCGATCGCACCGGGCAGTGCGGCGGCGTCGTGCACCGGCGCCAGCTCGACCCAGCACACGCCGTGCGGGTAGGCGTTGCGGTGCGCGTGCAGCAGATGCTGCGCCAGAAGCGACTTGCCGATGCCGCCGGGGCCGACCAGCGTGACCACGCGATGGCCGTCGATCAGCGCGCCCAACGAGGTCAGATCGTCGCTGCGGCCGAGCAACGCGATCAGCGCCGCCGGCAGGTGGGTCGGCGGCGCGGCGCGTGCGGTCGAGGCGGGCTCCGCGGCGCCAGCGGTGGCAGCGGTGGCTGCCGCACCGCCCGGCGCCGCGGGCTCGGGCCGCGCGACGAAGCGATAGCCGCGCCCCGGGATGGTGGTGATCACGTCGTCACCGATCACCTTGCGCAGCGCGCTCATCTGCGCCGCGAGGTTGTTGTCCTGCACGACCAGGCCCGGCCACACCAGCTCGAGCAGCGCCCGCTTGCCCACCAGGCGGCCCGGGCGCTCGGCCAGCGCGAGCAACAGGTCGAACGCGCGCGCACCGAGCGTGGCGGGCTCGCCGCCCACCAGCAGGCGCCGCTCGTTGATCTGCAGTTCGAAGCGGCCGAAGCGCAAGGCCGCGGCGGCCTGCGGCGTGGTCATGAACCGTCGTGCGTGAAGGGCGGGGCCACGCGAGCTTAGCAGCGACGCGGCCACGGCCCTTGCGCAGATTGAAGAACTTTTCAGTGTGCTTTGAGAGCGCGGGCGCCGGCTTCGCCGACAGTGACGGCCGCTCGTTCGAGCGACCCGCCACACCGACCTAGGAGACTGCCGAGATGGAGCAAGACAGAGACGTCACCTTCAGCAACCGCGCGCTGTACCGCGAATGGGCGCAGACGCAGCCGTCCGACCTAGCCGTCGAACGTGTGCCGGCGCCGCGACGCGGGCGCGGCACCGGGCCCTGGCTCGCCGCCGCGCCGATGCTGGCGGTGATCGGGCTGACGATTGCGACCGCACTGATCGTCGGCACGATGTCCAAGGCAACCGCTGCGCTGGCCCCGACGAAGTCGATGCAGCTCGCGGGGGCCGAACAGATGCGGCGTCAGGCGCAAGCGGTGCAGGCCTTCCAGGCGCGCGAATACCCGATGGCCTATGGCCGCTTCGCCGAGCTCGCCGACGCCGGCGACGCCCCGTCGGCGCTGATGGCGTTGGCGATGATGCGACATGGCCCCGCGATGTTCGGCAGCGACTGGTCGATCACGCCCGACCAGGTGCAGCGCTGGAGCGAGATCGCGCTGC
Source organism: Burkholderiaceae bacterium (assembly GCA_035764445.1). Lineage (GTDB taxonomy): Bacteria > Pseudomonadota > Gammaproteobacteria > Burkholderiales > Burkholderiaceae_C > JAEUPI01. The sequence goes on along the minus strand of DASTZF010000423.1, from coordinate 34,154 downwards.
GCGACGTGCGCGACTACGGGACCGCGATCGCGCAGCACGACCGCGGCGAGTGAGGCAGCCACCAAAAAGGGCAACGGAGTCGGCATGCCGCGGTACGATGTCGCGTACATCCAGTGCGAGGGCACCATGGCCAAGACCGCGATGCAAGCCGAACCCTACGAGTTCGAGTTCGACCCCAAGACCACCGCGCTGCTGATGATCGACATGCAGCGCGACTTCGTCGAGCCGGGCGGCTTCGGCGAGGCGCTCGGCAACGACGTCTCGCCGCTGCAAGCGACGATCGCGCCATGCCGCAAGATGCTCGATGCAGCGCGCGAGCAGGGTATGCTGGTGATCCACACGCGCGAGGGTCACGCGCCCGATCTGGCCGACTGCCCGCCGACCAAGCTGGTGCGCGGCCGCGGCGCCAAGCGCATCGGCGACCCGGGCCCGATGGGACGCATCCTGGTGCGCGGCGAGAAGGGCCACGACATCGTGCCGCAGCTCGCGCCGCAGGCCGGCGAGGTGGTGATCGACAAGCCGGGCAAGGGCGCGTTCTGCGCCACCGACCTCGACCTGGTGCTGCACAACCGCGGTGTCCACTCGCTGATCGTGTGCGGTGTCACCACCGAGGTGTGCGTCAACACCACCGTGCGCGAGGCCAACGACCGCGGCTACGAGTGCGTGGTGCTGTCCGACTGCGTCGGCTCGTACTTCCCCGAGTTCCAGCGCGTCGCGCTCGAGATGATCAAGGCGCAGGGCGGCATTTTCGGCTGGGTGTCCGACTCCAAGCGCGCGCTGGTCTCGCTGCGCCCGTAGCTCGTCGAGGCGCCGCAGCGTGCTGCGGCGCCTTCGAACGATCAGGCGGCTGCCGGCTTGGCCGGTTGCGAGCGATCGAGCAGCAGGCAGATCGCGCCGAACATCACGTAGCCCAGCGCCACCAGCGGCGACACCGCCCAGCCCAGTTGCGGGCCGTGGATCAGCCCGATGTAGGCGAACACCGCACCGGCGAATGCCGCGATCGCGGCGTGCTTGAGCTTGTGGTCGATGATGAACGCGGCCATCGCACCGAGCACCATGCCGGCCAGCACCGAGCCGCTGCCGAGCGTCGCCATGCCCTGGTAGACCACGCCCACCTGCGCCAGCGCCGCGAAGCCCACCTTGTCGGCGCTGGTGCCGCCGGCCTGCAGCGCGCTGTCCATGCTGATCTTGGCCCACTCGGCGACGTTGGGAATGATCGCCAGCACCACCGCCGGCGCATGGTTCGACGGGCTGGCCTGGAACGCCTGCGCGCCGATCACCAGGCCGATGTACAGCAGGATCGGCAGGATCGCGACCAGCGGGATCAGGTTGAGCAGCAGCGCGGTCAACCCGAGGAAGCACACCAGCGCGATCACGATGCCGGTGGCCAGCGAGTAGCCGATGCGCCCGCCGACCGACTTCCAGCCCGGGTGGCCGATGTACACCGCCGGCGGGAACGGGCTGCCGAGCAGCGAGCCGACGATCGCGCCGATGCCGTCGGCCAGCAGGATCTTGCGCAGGTTGTAGTTGTCACCCGCCGCCGAGGCGCTCTCGACGTTGTTCATCGCCTCGGTGAAGTTGTAGATGCCGAGCGGGATCGCGGTGGCCAGCAGCGGCCCGATGCCCGCCAGCCCGGCGAACACCGCACCCGAGAACCACGGCAGGTGCAGCCCGAAGGTGGCGAACGCCTTGCCGACCTCGGCGCCCTTCATGTAGTCGCTCCAGCCGACCGCCGACGCGATCCAGCCGATGATCGCGCCGACGATCACCGCGGCCAGCCCGCCGGGCACGCCGCCGGGCAAGCGGATGTTGCCGGTCCACGCGATCAGCACGATCGCGAAGCACGCCAGCCCGATCCACGGCAGCTCCCACATCTGGAACGCCGGGCGCATCGAGATGAAGGCGATCGAGATGCCAGCCAAGGTGCCGAGCATCGCGGCGCGCGGCGTGACCTTGCGGATCCACGGGCCCACGAACGCGCCGAGCAGCACGATCACGCCGATGATGAACGCCCAGGCGAGGCCCGCCTGGTAGGCGAGCATCGGATCCTTGGTGGCGAGGTAGGTCGGCAGCATGATCACCAGCACCACGATGAACATGTGCGGCACGCTCGGCCCATACGGCATCGCGGTGACGTCGGCGCGACCCTCCTGCTTGGCGAGCTGCCACGCGAGGTAGGCATAGAACAGGTTGCCGATCGGCAGCGCGATGCCGAGCGCCGGCAGCACGCGCCCGAACACGGTGTCGGGCGGCAGCTGCACCACGTACAGGCACAGCGTCGTCAGCACGATGACGTTGAGCAGCACGTTGGTGAACAGGCCGAAGAAGCCGTTCAGGTCGCCTGCAACCCATAGGCGAGCCGCACCGGGGCTGGTGCCAGCAGTCATGGTCCACTCCTCGTTTCTTGGTTGTCGAACCGAGCGCGAGACCTCGTGCGCCCACGTGTCGGCGCCGCCCGCGCCTCCCATCTGCGGCGGGACCGCAGACGATTCTGCACCGCGCGTGCTTTCAGTGCGAGCTTTTCGTGGCGCCGTCGAGACGGCGCGACACACGGTGCGTCGCGCGGAAGGCGCTATTTCTTTTGGTGCGCTGCGGTGTACGCGCGCCAGCCGCCGTAGTCGGTGATCTCGCGCTGCCCCTCGCAGAGGAACGGCTCGCCGAGCACGCCGAGGACGATGGATCCATCTTGCAGCACCACCTTGCCGATCGAAAGACCTGGTGGTTCGTTCTGCAAGATCCCGGCCAGCCCCTCCAGCGGCACGCTCCACACCTCGAGTGCGACGCGCGTGCCGGTACCGGGCGTGCGCAGCATCGCCGGGTGGCGATCGCCGATCGACCAGATGCGGTAGCAGGCGTCGGTGTGGTCCTCGCGCACGAAGGTCGCGCCGGCGGCGAGCATGTTGGGGTTGAGCTCGAGGCCGCGCATCAGCGTGCCGTTGACGGCCAGCAGCGTGTTCGCCATGGAGGTCGTTCTGCGAAGGTCAGTGGAGGATCCAGGTACCCGTCTCGCCGCGCAACGCGCGCTCGATGTTCTCGGCGTTGGTGATGACACCGCGTCCGCTGCGTCGTGCCTTGACGAACTTGACCAGCGCCTCGATCTTCGGCCCCATGCTGCCGGCGCCGAAGTGCCCTTCGGCCGCATAGGCTTCGGCCTGCGCGACGGTCAGCGTGTCGAGCCACAGCTGATCGGGCTTGCCGAAGCGGATCGCGACGCGGTCGACCCCGGTGGGAATCATCAGCAGGTCGGCGTTCATCTCGATCGCCAACAGGGCCGACGCGCGGTCCTTGTCCACCACCGCCTCGACGCCGCGCAATTCGCCGTTGGGCAGTTGCTCCACCGCGATGCCGCCGCCGCCGCAGGCGATGATCAGCACGCCTTCGCGCGCCAAGCGCTCGATCATCGGCGCCTCGATCACCCGCAGCGGGTGCGGCGACGCGATCGTACGCCGCCAGCCGCGGTCGCCGTCGCGCGTCACGGTCCAACCGAGCTCGGCGGCCAAGCGCTGCGCCACCTCTTCGCTGAGGAACGAGCCAATCGGCTTGTCGGGCTTGGCGAATGCCGGGTCCTGGCGATCGACCAGCGTCTGCGTCACCAGCGTCACCGTCTGCGCCGGCAGGCCGCGGCGCTTCAGCGCGTTGCCGAGCGCGTTCTGGAACATGAAGCCGATCGCGCCCTGCGTGTCGCCCACCGCGTACTGCACCGGCACCGTGGGCACCTGGCCGTCGGCGATTTCCGAACGCCGCAGGATGAAGCCCACTTGCGGGCCGTTGCCGTGCGTGAGCACGACGTTCCAGCCGGCGGCGATCATCGTCGCCACGTGCGTCGCGGTGGCGCACACCGCGTCGTACTGGTCGGCCAGCGCCATGTGATCGGCGTCGCGGATCAACGCGTTGCCGCCGACCGCGACCACCGCAAGCGGCTTGGTCATGTGACCCCCTTGGCCCGGAGGGCCTTCCCCCAGGGCTCGGAACGAGCCCCATCGGGGCTCATGGGGAATGAGCGCCTTCGGAGCGGCCGTGCGTCGCTCATGTCAGCCCTCCGCTGTCTGGACCGCGTGCGCGAGCGCGTTCACCGCCGCGCTGAAGCACACCATCGGCGCCGTTGTGACGCCGGCGCCGATCTGGCCGACGCCGGCCGCGCGGTGCGCGATGCCGCTGTTGATGATCGGCAGCACGCCGCAGTCGACCACCTTGCGCGCGTCGATGCCGCAGGCCGCGCCGGCGAAATCGAGCGCCGGTAGCGTGAACGACGGGTTGGTGCCGAGCGTGATCGCGCGCATGCGCAGGCTGTGGTGGATCGCGTCGGTCGGCGTGCCACCGACGAACTTGACGATCGCCGGCGCCGCGGCCATCGCGAAGCCGCCGACACCGGCGGTCTCGGTGATCGCCGAGTCGCCGAGGTCGGCCGCTGCATCGGCGATCGAATAGCCGGGGAAGTACAGGCCGTCGACCGGGTTGGCCGGCGCTTCGAACCACTGCTCGCCGGTGCCCGACAGGCGCACGCCGAAGTTGACGCCGTTGCGCGCCATCACGGTCACCAGCGAGCTGAACGGCACGCCGGCGGCAGCGTCGCACATCGCCTTGCACGCGGCCATCGACAGGTTGAGGAAGAAGTGGTCGTTGGCGGCGACGAAGGCCAGCGTCGCCGCGGCGTCGGCCCGCGCCACGTCGGCCTCCAGCAGCGCCGGCGCGATGCGTTTGAAGAACAGCGCGGTCGCTGCGGCGTTGCGGTTGTGCACCTCGTCGCCCATGTTGAGCGCCTGCGACATCAGCGGTTTCAGCTCGATCGGGCCGCTCTTGGCGAGCGCGGCGCGCAAGGTCGGCGCGACCACCGTGGCCATCGTGCGCAGCCGCGCGATCACCTCGGGGCCGTTGGCGCCGAAGCGCAGCACCTTGCCGAGGCCCTCGTTGAAGTTGCTGTGGCTGCGCTGCCCGTTGCTGCGGTTCTCCACCACGAACAGCGGCATCGACGGGCTGATGATGCCGGCCATCGGGCCCACGGCGGCATGGTGGTGACAGGGCTCGAGATCGACGCCGCCGCGCTCGACCAAACTCTGCGCGGCGGCCACCGAGTCGGCCCAGCCTTCGAGCACCACGGCACCGAGGATCGCACCGCGCATCGGCCCGCACATCGCTGGCCACGCGATCGGTGGGCCCGCGTGCAGGATCAGCTTGCAGCCGCCGCGCATCGCCGGCAGCGCCTCGCGCGCGACCGCGATGTCGATCAGCGCCGGCTGCGCTTCGAGGAAGCGCGCCATCGCCACTGCGTTGGCGTGCTCGACGCGCGGATGGTTCAGCACCTGCGCGAGTGCCCACGCGCCTTCGCGGTCACCCTGTGCGGGCGGCTGCCATTGCAGCGCCACGCAGGTGGCACCGGCGGCGCTGACGTTGTCGGCAAAGCCTTGCAGGCCGACGTTGACCACCGTCAGCGAATCTTTGAACAGCGCGCGGGCGGGCATCGTCGGGCTCTCAGCGTCGCGCCGCGCAACGCGCAGCGGCATGCGCGGCCAGCAGCGCGGCTTCGATGTTGCTGCCGACAATCAGCGCGCCGGCCTCCTGCAGCGTGCGCACTTGCGCCGCCTTGTCCTGCGGGTCGCCGTCGGTGCCACAGACGTGGCCGATCGCCAACAGCGTGCGCCCTTGCGCGCGCGCCTGCACCTGCGCATCGCGCAACGCCGCCGCCAGGCTGCGCGCCGGGTCGTCGTGCGAGCCGTATCCGAGCACGACGTCGAACAGGATCGCCGCCACCTGCGCATCGTCGCCTTGCGCGCGCACCAGTGCGTCGCGCACCGACGGATCGATCATCGGGTGCGGACGGCCGCGCGTGTAGTCGTCGTCGCCGAGGTCGAGAAAGACGTGGCCGTCGTAGCGGCCGTCGAACGGCAGCGAGTCGTGGGTCGGCGCGTTGGACTTGCACGGCAAGCCGCGCGCGTTGAACGCGAGCTGCGCCTCGTAGCAGAAGGTGCCGCCGGTGAAGAGGGCGCGCACGGCGCGCTGCGTCGGTGCCATCGCTGCGCAGCGTTCGTCGACGGTGCCCAGCGCCGCGGCCGGCACTTCGACCGCCGGTGGGCGCGCAGCCTCGCTGCGCGCCAGCGCTACGGCCAAGTCGCCCGCGTGGCGCAGCGACGTGGCCGCGACCAGCGGCGCGCTCACCTGCTGCGGCGACGCGCCGAGGAAGTGCACCACCACCGGCTTGCCCGCTTTCGCGGCGGCGGCCTCGATGCGGCGCGCGATCTCGGGTGCCGGCGGCTTGGAGATCAGCACGATGACGCGCGTGGCCGCGTCGGCAGTCAATGCCGCGAGCCCCTGCAGCATCGTGATGCCGCCGATGTCCTCCTTCAGGTCGCGGCCGCCGGTGCCGAGCGCCTGCGAGACGCCGCCACCGAGGTTGTGGATGCGGCAGGTCACCTCCTGCAGCCCGGTGCCCGATGCGGCCACCAGCCCGATGTCGCCGCGTTGCACGACGTTGGCGAAGCCGAGCGGCACGCCGTTGACGATCGCGGTGCCGCAATCGGGGCCCATCACCAGCAGCCCTTTGTCGCGCGCCACCGTCTTGATCGCGCGTTCCTCGGCGAGCGGCACGTTGTCGGAGAACAGCATCACGTGCAACCCGAGCGCGAGCGCCTTCATCGCCTCGGCGGCCGCATAGTCGCCGGGCACCGAGATCAGCGCGAGGTCGGCTTCGGGCGCCTGCGCGACGCCGAGCGCCAGGCTGGTCAACGGCAGCGAGAACGCGGCGCCGCCGCCGTCCGGCGCCGTGTCGCTCGATTGCAGCATCGCGTCGGCGGCGTCGAGCGCGGCATCGCAATCTGCGGGCTCGCCGCGCACCACCACCAGCAGGTCGTTGGGCGACGGCGCGACGTCGATCGACAGATCCGCCTGCTCCAGTTGCGCGAGGTTGGCCGGCGTGCCCATCAGGCACGACGCCTGAGCGATGCCCTCGCGCTCGCGCAGCTTCTGCGCCAGCTGCATCAGCGTGACCGAATCCTTGTACAGATTCTTGAAGGTCCGAAAGCGCGTCGTGGCCATCGACGGCTCACTCGGTGACGGTCGGCGGCCACGCCGCCAGCGCGGCCAGCAACCCGGCCAGCGTGTCGGCACCCGAGGTGGCACCGACGGCGCATGCCGCCCGCAACGCGGCGTCGACCTCGGCCCGTGGCGCGTCGCTCAGCAGCGCGTCGCGCGCGTCGAGCAGGCGCTCGCCGTAGTCGCCCTGCGCGGCGAGCCGTAGCCAGTGCGCCGAGATTGCCGTCGTGCGTGGCAGCGATCCGAGCAGGACCTCGGTGATCGCAGCGCGACAGGTGGCACGCGCTGGATCGTCGTTCAGCATCGCGTCGAGCCCGGCGCACAGGCCGACCAGGTAGTCGTCGCCAGCCGGCGTCAAGCCTTCGCCCCAGCCGATCAAGCGGGCAGCGTGTTGCGCGGCCAGCGGACCATCGAGCGCGCAGCAGGCCGCGATCAAGGCAGCGGTGACGTGCACCGCGGCGCCGTCGATCACGCTGCGCGTGCCGCGCTGCTGCGCGAGCCACGCCGTCGCGCGCCGCAGCCGCGCGCGCAGCAGCGGTGCCGGGCCCCTCGCGCGACGCGGCAATGGACGCCAGACTTCCGCCCGCGCAAGTTCGATGTCGACGCGCCCGCCCCGCGCAGCGCCGCGGCGGCACTGCAGCGTCTCGCCGACATCGAACCAGCGACGCAGATCGGGTGGTGCGCCTGCACCGAGCAGCAGCGACGTCGGGCCGTTGCCGCCACGGCGCGCCACCACTGTCAGCAGCGAGCCACCGCAGGCGATGTTGCAGGCATGCGCGAACGCGCTGTGCACGCGACCCGCGAAATCACCCCGCGGCACCCGATGCCCGATCGACTCGACGCCGAGCGTCAAACGACCGCGTTGGGGCCTTGGTCGCCAGTACAGTGCGGCCTGCGGCCCCACGGTCGGTGCTGGCTGGATGAGCATGTCTGCGCGACGATAGGGTGCCGAGAGCAAACGCGGGGCGAACCGTATCACGGCGCCCGCAGGCGGTCAAAACGGGCGGGTCCAGTGGTCGTCCACACCGTTGGCGCACAACTCAACGCGCGTGCAAAGCGGGCATCGTCTGGGGCCGCGTCGGGGCGCGATCGCGACTCGATGCACAATCGGGCCCCATGCCGAACCTTGCATCCATCCTTAAAAGCGAAATCGCGCGCGTCGCCCGCAAGGAGATCCGCAGCGAAACCGTGCAACTCAAAAAAGCCGTCAGCGCCTATCGATCGCAGATCGCAGCGCTGAAGCGGCGCGCGCAGGCGCTCGAGAAGCAGCTGCGCAGCCTCGGCAGGCGCGGCGCCAAGGCGCCCGAGGCGGCCGCCGCCGACGACGAGCCGATGGGCTCGTTCCGCTTCAGCGCCAAGGGGCTGAAGTCGCACCGCAAGCGCCTCGGCCTGTCGGCGCACGAGTGCGGCGTCCTGCTCGGTGCGTCGGGGCAGTCGGTCTACAAGTGGGAAGACGGCAAGGCGAGGCCGCGCGCCAGGCACCTGCCGGCGATCGCGGCCCTGCGGACGCTGGGCAAGAAGCAAGCCGCGGCGATCCTGGCGCAACGTCGCTGATTCACGTGGCCCGGCGCGCCGATCCTTCGGCGCAGCCGTCGCAGGCAGCTCCGCGCGGGGTGGCCACCGAATCGGGCGATGCCGCGCCCGGCCGCCTCACGGTCGAACGCGTGCGGACGGATCGGCGTGCCGACCTGCCACGCGGTGCTGCCGCCACAATGCAGGCATTCGTTCGATCCGCTTGGAGCAACCGATGTCGGTGCCTTCCCTCCCGCTCGATGACCGTGTCGTGCAGGCTTTGTCCCTCGTGTCGACCGCCACGCTGACCACCGTGCTGCTGAAGCACGGCTTGCGCAACGTGTGGCTGCGCGGCACGCGACCGCTGGCGCCCAACCAGCCGCGGCTGATCGGACGCGCCTTCACGCTGCGCTTCGTGCCGGCGCGCGAGGACCTCGCGACGCCGGCATCGTGGGGCAACCCGATCTCGACGCGGGCGGCGATCGAGGCGATGCCCGCCGGCTGCATCGCGGTGGTCGGCGCGCTCGGCACCACCGACGCCGGTATCTTCGGCGACATCCTGGTGGCGCGCATGCGGCGTCGCGGCGTCGCGGCGTTGGTCACCGACGGCGTGGTGCGCGACGTCGCCGGCGTGCTCGGCACCGGGCTGCCGGTGTGGTGCCAGGGCACGGCGGCGCCGCCGTCGGTGGCCGGGCTCACGTTCGTCGGCTGGCAGGAGCCGATCGATTGCGGCGGCGTCGCGGTGTTCCCCAACGACGTGATCAGCGTCGATCAGGACGGTGCGGTGCTGATCCCGCAGGCCCTGCTCGACGACGTGGTCGCCGCGTCGGTGGAGCAGGAGCGGCTCGAAGGCTGGATCATGAGTCAAGTGGACGCTGGCGCTGCGCTCCCCGGGCTGTACCCACCCAACGACGACAACAGGGGGCGCTACCAGGCGTGGGTCAAGAGCCAGGAGGGCAAGCGCTGAGGCACATCGCAGCGTCCGCGCCGCTACACTGAAACGCCGAGGAGGCTCCCGCGCATGATCGAGCACCACATCGACGTCCCCACCGCCGACGGCGCGATGAACACGTTCGTCGTGCATCCCGACGAGGGCGGGCCGTTCCCGGTGGTGCTGTTCTACATGGACGCCCCCGGCAAGCGCGAGGAACTGCACGACATGGCGCGGCGCATCGCCGCGGTCGGCTACTTCGTCGTGCTGCCCAACCTGTACTACCGTCGCACCCGCCAATACGAGCTGAAGGAGCGCACCGAGGCCAACATGGCGGTGATGTTCGAGCACATGCGCTCGCTCGGCTACAAGACCACCGAATGCGATACGCGCGCGATGCTGCAGCACGTCGACGCGCAGCCGCAGGCCGACGCCACCCGCATCGGCGCGGTCGGCTACTGCATGAGCGGCCCGTTCGTCGTCTGGGCGGGCGGCGCGTTCCCCGACCGGCTGCGCTGCATCGCGTCGATCTACGGCGCCAACATGGTCAACGACAAGCCGACCTCGCCGCACAAGCTGGTCGACAAGCTGAAGTGCGACAGCTACTTCGCGTGCGCCGAGATCGACAAGTGGGCCTCGAAGGCCGACATCGAGGTGCTGCAGGCCGCGCTCACGGAGGCCAAGGTGCCGCACCGCATCGAGTGGTACCCGGGCGCCGAGCACGGCTTCGCGTTTCCGCAGCGGCACTGCTACGACAAGCCGTCGGCCGAGCGGCACTGGGTGCGCCTGCTCGCGCTGTTCGAGCGCAACCTGCGGCGCGCGGTTTGAACGGCGCTCTCGTTGCCTCGCGTCGAGCGCAGCCGCGGGGCCCTAGTAGCGCGGCACGAATCGGGTCGGACGCTCGGCCCGGCGGCACGCGGCCTCCCAACTGCGCAGCAGCCATCGTGCGACTTGTCGACGCACGTTGTGGCTGGAGTTGACGCTCATCGGCTGCGATGAGCGGTGGGCATAGGTGCCGATCGATGTCGACATGGTGGGCTCCAGCGAAGTCGAGCGTTGCGGTGGCGTCATTGCACCGCCGCACCGCGTTCGGCGCATGAGGCCAATGTCCCGTCTGTGCACGCGCGTGCCAGGTCTCGCGTCCCGGGGAGGGACTGCCGTCCCGAGTCCGCGCGCCAGCAGCCACGCGTTGCGCGGCTCGCGCGCGCTTCAGCGGTCGCAGCCGCCCGGCACCACCGGATGGCGCGCTTTCACGCAGCGGTCGACCTTGACGTCCATCAGCTTCGCGCGCCCCTGCTCGACGCGCCAGGCGATCATGAACGGCTTGACCTCACCCTTCTTCGTCACGACGTAGGCGTAGGCGATCTGACCGGTGCTGTCGTCCTCGAAAGTGGCACCGACCACGCGCGCCGAGCGCTCGAGGTGATCGACCTCGGCGAAGAACGGCACCACCTCGCTGGCGAGGTAGTTCTTCAGCGCCTCCTCGCCGTTGGCCTGGATCGGCACGTCGCCGAAGGTCTTGTACAGCGCGTCGACGTTGCGGCCCTTGGCCAGCTGCACGAACGAGTCGATCGTCGGCAGATGGCCCTCCGGCGGCTGCGCCTTGCGCAGCTTGAGCACGTTGCCGGTGCGCTTGACGTCGGGCGCGGGCGCCGCCTCGTCGGCGGCGTGGGCCGTGGTCGACGCGACGCAGGTCGCGAGGAGGAGGGCGGTGAGCGGTCGGACGTGCACGGTTTGAGCTTGCTGGCGCGGCGCGTTCGGCGCCACTGTCGGCGCCGCGCACGCGCGTCGTCAATGCGAGCGCTGCGCGAAACGGCGCCGATGCGGTGCTTTTTCGCTGTTGCAGTGTGTGTGGCCTCCAGGTGCCGTCGACGGGAGCGACACACGCGGTTGCCGACGGCTGGCCGCGCGCTCGGCCACAATGGCCGCCTCGACCTTCCGCCAGTGCCATGCCGTTGCCACCGGACGACCCGAACAAGCCAGCCGCCGATGCCGACGCCGGCATGCGCAAGGGCCTCACGAGCTACGGCGATGCCGGCTTCTCACTGTTCCTGCGCAAGGCGTTCATCAAGGGCGCCGGCTACACCGACGCCGCACTCGACCGCCCGGTGATCGGCATCACCGACACCGGCAGCGGCTACAACCCGTGCCACGGCAACATGCCGCAGCTCGTCGAGGCGGTGCAGCGCGGCATCCTGATGGCGGGCGGGCTGCCGGTGAAGTTCCCGACCATCTCGATCGGCGAGAGCTTCGCGCATCCGACCAGCATGTTCCTGCGCAACCTGATGTCGATCGACACCGAGGAGATGATCCGCGCGCAGCCGATGGATGCGGTGGTGCTGATCGGCGGTTGCGACAAGACGGTGCCGGCGCAGCTGATGGGCGCAGCGTCGGCCGGCATCCCCGCGATCCAGCTGGTCACCGGCTCGATGATCACCGGCTCGCACCGCGGCGAGACGGTGGGCGCGTGCACCGACTGCCGGCGCTACTGGGGGCGCTACCGCGCCGACGAGATCGACGCGCAGGAGATCGCTGCCGTCAATGACCAGCTGGTGGCCAGCGTCGGCACCTGCTCGGTGATGGGCACCGCGAGCACGATGGCATGCATCGTCGAGGCGCTCGGCATGTGCGTGAGCGGCGGCGCATCGCCGCCGGCGGTGACCGCCGATCGCATGCGCATCGCCGAACGCAGCGGCGCGGTGGCGGTGCAGATGGCGCGTTCGCGGCTGACGATCGACAAGATCCTGACTGCCGACGCGTTCCACAACGCGCTGCGCGTGCTGCTGGCGATCGGCGGCTCGACCAATGCGATCGTGCACCTGACGGCGATCGCCGGCCGCTGCGGCTTCGAGGTCGACCTCGATGCGCTCGATGCGATGGGCCGCGAGACGCCGGTGCTGGTGGACCTCAAGCCGTCGGGCCAGCATTACATGGAGGACTTCCATGCCGCCGGCGGCATGATCACGCTGCTGCGCGAGCTGAAAGCGCTGCTGCGCCTCGATGCGCTGACCGTCAGCGGGCGCACGCTCGGCGAGGAGATCGACGCCGCCGCGCCATCGTTCGCACAGGGCGTGGTGCATCCGCTGAGCAGGCCGCTGTACCGCGAGGGCGGCATCGCGGTGCTGAAGGGCAACCTCGCGCCGGGCGGCGCGATCATCAAACAATCGGCGGCCGACCCCAAGCTGATGGAGCACGAAGGCCGCGCGGTGGTGTTCGACGACGCCGCCGATCTCGCGCGGCGCATCGACGGCGACGACCTCGACGTGCAGCCCGGTGACGTGCTGGAGCTGAAGAACATCGGCCCCAAGGGCGCGCCCGGCATGCCCGAGGCCGGCTACATCCCGATCCCGCGCAAGCTCGCGCGCGCCGGCGTGAAGGACATCGTGCGCATCTCCGACGGTCGCATGAGCGGCACCGCGTTCGGCACCATCGTGCTGCACGTGACGCCGGAGTCGGCGGTCGGCGGTCCGCTGGCGCAGGTGCGCAGCGGCGATCGCATCCGGCTGTCGGTGGCGCGGCGCGAGATCAGCCTGCTGGTGTCCGACGACGAGCTCGCCCGCCGCGCCCGCGAGGCCCCGGTCACGCCGCCGAGCGCGGAGCGCGGCTACCGCAAGTTGTTCCTCGGCAGCGTGACGCAGGCCGACCGCGGCGTCGACTTCGACTTCATGCGCGCCGCGCGCATCACCGGCCGGGTGCCCAGCCGATGATCAAGGCGATCCGCGCGCGCTTGAAACGTGCCATCGATCGGCTCTACGAGGTATTCGGCCGCGGTGCGGTGCTGACGGTCAGCCTGCTGCTGTTGATCGGTCTGGCCATCGCGCTGGCGGCATTCGGCTTCTTCGATGCCGCAGCGCCGAGCGAGCTCACGATCGCCAGCGGCCCCGACGGCAGCTCGTTCAGACGCACCGCCGAGCAGTACCAGAAGATCCTCGCGCGCGAGGGCGTCACGCTGAGGATCCTGCCCAGCGAAGGCTCGCGCGACAACCTGGCCAGGCTGTCCGACCCGAAAACCAAGATCGACGTCGGCTTCGTGCTCGGTGGCGAGGCCAGCAGCAAGCAGGTCGACAGCCTGATGTCGCTGGGCAGCATCTCGTACCAGCCGCTGATGATCTTCTACCGCGGCGAGCCCAAGCGGCTGCTGTCGGAGTTCAAAGGCCTGCGGCTCGACATCGGGCCCGACGGCAGCGGCGCCAACAATCTCGCGCGCACGCTGCTGGCGGCCAACGGCATCAAGCCGGGCGACGGCACCACCTACGTCGACACGGCGGCCGACGACACCGTGCGCGCGCTCAACGAAGGCCGCATCGATGCCTTCTTCGCGATGAGCGACTCGACGCCGACCGCATTGATGCGGCAGCTGCTGCGCTCGCCGCAGGTGCATCTGTTTCACTTCATGCAGGCCGACGGCTATGCCCGCCGCTACACCTATCTGAACAAGCTGCTGATGCCCAAGGGTGCGCTCGACTTCGGCGAGAACATCCCGCCCGAAGACGTGCAGTTGATCGGTCCGACGGTGGAACTGATCGCGCGCGACACGTTGCATCCGGCGCTGTCCGACCTGCTGCTCGAGGCGGCGCGCGAGGTGCACGGCCGGCCCGGGCTGTACAAGAAGCGCGGCGAGTTCCCGGCGCCGCTGGAGCACGAGTTCCGAATCAGCCCCGATGCCACCCGCTACTACGCGTCGGGCAAGGGCTTCCTGTACCGCACGTTCCCGTTCTGGGTTGCGAGCCTGATCACGCGCCTGATCGCGCTGCTGGTGCCGGTGATCCTGGTGCTGATCCCCGCGATGCGCATCGTGCCGGCGCTGTACCGCTGGCGCATGACCTCGCGCATCTACCGCTGGTACGGCGCGCTGCAGCGCCTGGAGCGCGACGCGCTGAAGCCCGATGTCGATGCGCCGCGCCGGCACGAATTGCTGCGGCAGCTCGATCAGATCGAGCGCGCGGTGGTCAAGCTCAGCGTGCCGTCCGCGTTCGGCGACGTGCTGTACGGTCTGCGCGGGCACATTGCGTCGGTGCGCGAGAACCTGAAGTCCGAGTCGGCGCTGAGCGTGCCAGCGGCCGAGGCGGCCGCCGGCTCGCGCTGATCGCGCGCCAGGCTGAACGCCGCGGGCCGTTGGCAGCGGCCGCGGTCACTCACGGACGCCGTGAGCCGTTGCCTCCGTTCGGGCTTTCGCCAGGTACCGGCGCGCTCGCCGGGGGACTGAACTGGCCCGGTGCGTCGGTCTGCTCGGGGATCAGATTGACGACCGTGTTGCCGCCCAGGTTGCCGGGGCCGAACGGCCCCGTCATCGGCGAGGGGCCGCCGCCCTTGTCCGGGTTGTCGCTGCCGCCGCCGCAGGCTGCGACGGCGAGCGCGGCGCCCAACGCGCCGCCCAGTCGCCACGAGATCCAGCGCTGATGCATGCTTTTCTCCTGTCTTGCGCAGCGATTTGAACTGCGACGGGCCTTGGCGGCGAAGCGGAGAACCCGATCGCCCTGCGCGCGACGCTGCCATTGGTGTCGCAGTGCCCGCGCTCGCACCAGATGTGAAAACGCCGCGTCGATGGGCCGGCGCGGCGTTCAGGGTGCTCGGACGCGCGTTCAGTCTCAATCGTGATCGCGCCCCCTTTCGTTGGCCGTGTCCGGTGCCGGCGGCAGCGGTTGACCGCCCGGTCCGTTGGCGAACGTCAGCGGCGACTGCGCCGGCTGCTGCGACACGCCGGGCTTGCTCCAGTCGCACACGCCATCGGGGAAGGTGGCGAACAGGCGATTCAGCTGCGCGGCCGTGAACACCACCGGCAGGTAGTCGGCGGTGTTGATCGGCTTGAGCTGGCACTTCAGGATGTTCTCCGTCAGTGCTCCGCCGGCCACCTGGCGCGGCGACGCATGCTTCTGTAGCCGGGGATCGGCGTCGCAGATTGCCTGGTCGAACACCGGCGTCGTGAAGCTGGTGTCGCCGGTCAAATAGCACAGGTCCTGCGCCAGCGGCACCGCCGGCTTGGCGGCGATCACTTGCGCCTGCGTGCGCACCGAGTTGAGCGTCTCCTTCGGTGCGCTCGTCAGCAACGTCGTGAGCCAGGTATCCATCAGCAGGAACGACTGCACCGTCACCGCGGCCACCTGGTCCGCGGTGGCCGGCAGCAGCCCGGTGCCATAGCGCCAAATGATCTGGTTGCCGTGGTTGCCGCCGTTGTCGGCGTCGATGCGTGCGCGTTCGGAGTAGGTGCGCCAGATGTAGTGGATGCCCTGCTCGTCGAAGCCGCGCGAGTCGATGATCGGCACCTTGCCGAGGTTCGCGCCGCTGGAGACGATGCCGGCGCGGTACGCGATCGGCAGCGCATCGAGGTCGGCCTGGCTGCGTGCCGTGATGCGATTGGAGTCAGCGTCCATGCCTCCGATCTTCTCGTTCAGCGTCACGAACTCATCGGCCGAGATGGCGCCCGACAGCAGCGCCTTCAGGCCGTACTGGATGCCGACGTTGTCGCCCGTCTGGCGCGCCCGCACGCTGCCCGGGGGGATGCCCGCCGTGGTGCCCCACACCGCGGTGGAGAGGTCGGCGTCGCCGCAGCGCGTGCCGCTGGGGTTGGTCACCGGGTCGTACACCAGCGCCGCGGGCAGCAGGCAGTTGTTGCGCGGCGCGCCAACCGGTGCCATGGCACCGGTGTTCTGGTCGATGACGAGCGTCGGCACGAAGTTGCCCGGCTTGCCGTTGAAGCCGAACGAGTTGTTCCACGACTGGCAGCCCCGGTGATCGAGGTGGCCGTTGATGGCTGTCTTCTTGGCGTTGATCTGCGCCTGCGTGAGGCCGCCTTGCAGCGCCAGCCAGTCGGAACTGGCGTAGAAGTTGACCAGCAGCACGCAGTCGATGACCTCCAGGCCGGTGGTGATGGAGTCGGGGTAGTCGCAGCTGGGCTGGATGCCGTCGAGCAGACCCGGGAAGATCGACGACACCGTGTTCTGCTGGATCGAGCCGCCCGAGCAGCCGTTGCCCATCATGAACTTGATCTCGCCATAGCTGTCGACGATGTGCTCCTTCATCATCATCGTCGTCTCCGCCACCAGCACGCGGTTGGAGTTGTACAGCGAGTCGGTGAGGCTGTTGTCGACCACCATGAAGCCGCGCGACAGCGCTTGGTGATCGGCCCAGTTCTGCTCGGTGCGGAACTGCAGACGCGGCTGACCGGTGGAGGCTCCATACGTGTAGACCACCTTGCCGTTCCACTGCGCCTGCGGCGCCAGCGCAGTCCACGGCTGCGTGGGATCGAACAGCACCGCGATATCGTAGATGCCGCGGTTCATCGTGCCGCGTTCGACGCGCACGATGTAGGGCACCGTGCGGCCGTCGCTGGTGGTAGTGGTCGCCAGATCGGCCGGCGTGGTGCCCACCGTGTAGGGCTTGAAGCAGTTGTTCGTCGGCGGCGCAGCGGGCGGGCTCGGATCGGGCAACGCGCTGGAGCAGCCTGCCGTGGTGGTGCGGTAGAACAGCTTGAATTCGGTGGCGATGTTGCACTGGACGTCGACCGCGAAGGTCGACAGGCCGCTGGCGTTGGATGCCGGTGTGTTGCCACTGGCTGCGACCGGGGTCGGCGTCGCGCAGATCCACGGCTGCGTCTGCGAGCTGAGCAGGATCGGTCCGCCGCGCGCGTGATTGGTGATGGTCAGGCTGGCGTCATCATCGCCGTCGTGGCCGAAACCGTTGCCGCCGCCCTGTCCGGGCTTGGATTGCACGGCCAGTTCGTTCTTGCCGACCTTCAGTCCCTTGACCACGCCACGCAGCGTGTCTGGCGTCGTGCCGGCGACGAAGGCACCGGAGATGTCGGCGCCATTGAGCACCACCTTCACCCGGTCGAGCCGCACGTTGTGCGGCACTTGCACCTCGACAAGTGCGTCGCCGTCGCTGATCAGATCGGCGCGGTTGGACAACGTGCGGATCACGAACGTCGATTGCTCGCCTTGGCCCGATGCGTCACCGGCGGTCGCGCGATCGGACTGCGTTCCCGAGTTGACCGCCGGGTCGCCGCCACCGCCGCAGGCCGAGATGGCGAGTGCGATGCCCAACGCGCCACCCAGCCGGCAGAAGGTCCAGTCATGCATGGCTGTCTCCATTTGTTGTGCCAGACGATTTGAACTGCGGCACCTGCCGCGCGCGCAGCGGAGATACCCTGGCGCGCAGGTGACACCGCGCAGGCTCCGACGGCGTGAGCACAAAAAAAGCAATCACCGTACCCCCTGAACGAGGGTTGAAAGCGGTGCCGTCAGAAGCCGAACGTCAGTCCGATCATCGCCTCGTACTGCGTCATCAGCGTGCTCTGGACCTGCACCACGCAACCGCCCGAGCAGAAGAACGAGCCGCTGCTGCTGATCGCGGTCAGGTACGCGCGCAGCTCGGTGCGCAGCGCCAGCGACTGCGACAGCGGCCACTGGTAACCGATGCCCACGTTCATCGATGGCCGCACGCGGCCCGACGTGCCGGGGAAATCGGGATTCATGAAGGTGACCCCGAGGCCGCCGGCGACGTAGGGCCCGCGTCCGGCGACCTGGCCTTCGAAATAGTTGAGGCCACCGAAGTGCACGTAGCCCACCTGCAGCGGCAGCTCGGTCGGCGCCCCCGGCGTGGTCTGCGGGCCGAGATCGAGCCTGGTGCGCTGGTACGACAGCAGCAGCTGGAACGGGCGCGCCGACGCGCTCGGCCACTCGATGCCGATCGACCCGGCCGCGGTGCTGCGCATGTCGACCGCGTTGTTGGGAGGTTGGGCTTGTTCGAAGCCGCTGCCCGCACGATAGCCGCCGTACAGCGTGATGGCGGTCTGCGCATGGGCCGGCCAGGGGAGGGCGAGTGCGGCCGCGCCGGCCAGCGTAGCCAAGGGGTGGCGTGTCATGCGCCGATGGTAGCCGGGCCCCACGTCGCGCCGCGCGTACGGTGCCGTAGCATCGCGCCCGGGGAGCACGCATGTCGCCGAGTGAACCCGCCGATTCGCACGCGCAGCAAGCGCTTCGCCGCGCGATCGCGCAGCGCGTGGCCGACGCGCACGAGCCGCTGCTGCCCGGCGCGATCACCGCGATGGTGTTCGGCTCGACGATCGACGGGCCCGCCGACACGCGCTCCGACGTCGACATGAGCATCGTGTTCGAGCAACTGCCCGACGAGGCCGAGCTCGTGGCCGCCTGCCGCAGCGCCGGCGGCGGCGCGTGGAACTGGCGCAGCGGCAACCTGCACGAAGAGGGCCTGGCAGTGAGCTTCCACCTCGAGGGCATCGAGGTGCAGGTCGTCTACACCGACCCGCACAAGCTGCAGGCCGACCTCGACGAACTGCTGGTCGAGCACAAGCCCGACACGCTGAATCACAAGATCGCCGAGGGCCTGCTGAAGGCGCAGCCGTTGATCGGCCCCGAGCCGCTCGAGCTCTGGCGTGCCCAGGTGGCGGCGTTCCCAGCCGAGCTGGCCGACGCGATGATGCGCCACTACCTGGCCGAGCCGACGCAGTGGAAGTGGTTCGGCCTGCTGTTGCACCGCGATGCCGACCTGTGGAGCCGCCAACTGTTGGTCGAGGCGTGCTATCGGTTGTTCGGCGTGCTGGCCGGGCTCAACCGCTGCTACTTCACGACCTTCCAGTTCAAGCGCGTGCGCCGCTTCGCGCACCGGCTGGCGATCGCGCCGTCGAACCTGGTCGAACGCGTCGAGTCGCTGCTGGTCGCCCCGCTGCCCGACGCGTTCGCATCGCTGTACGCGCTCGACGGCGAGGTGCTGGCGCTGCTGGCGCAGCACGCGCCGCAGATCGACCTCAGCGCTGCGCACGAGCGGCGCACGAAGTTCTCGCTGACCGCGACCACGCGCTGAGCGCGCGCTCGGCACGCAAGGGTTGATGTCGTCGGGCGTTGATGCGCTTGATTGTGGAGCTTAGCGGCGAGCGCAGCTTGTGGCGGATGGTGGTCCGCTCTCTGCCGCAGGCGCAGCAGCGCTAGCGAGCCGCAGCGCGCGGCCTGGTGTCGGCCAGCCAGCGCATCACCGCCTCCAGTGTCGGGTCGCCGCGTGCGCCCGCCTCGGCGGGCTCGACGCGCAGCCTCGGCACGAACGCTTCGCGCGGGCTGCCGTTCACATGAAAGAGCTGCTCCTCGCCGAGCTCGACGGTGGCGCCGCACGCGGCCAGCGTCTCGCGCGACATCGCACCGAGCAGGTGACCCATCGGCGAGCCTGCGGTCTGTGCGCCGATGGCGTCGAAGCCGATCATCATGCCTTCACCCATGCTGCCGGTCCAGCGGCCACCGAGTGCGATCACCCGGCCGCGGTACTGCGGCTGCAGCGGCAGCACGTACTCGACGAACTTGCGCGGCACGCCGTGGCGTCGCGCTTCGCCGGGCACCGTGTGCATCTGGTACGGCCGCTCGCGGCTCGTGAAGTGTCCGAGCACGCCGCGCGCCACCGTGGTGTTGCCGCCGCTCGGCGTGTTGCGCAGATCGATCACCAGCGCGCGGGTGTCGAGCAGCGGCAGCAGGGCGCGCGCGAACTCGGCGATCGTCTCGTCGCGCCCGAGCGAGTTGTTGAAGACGATGATGCCGACGTCGCCGCGCCGCTGGCTGCTGATGGCCGGGGCGGCGGCGACCGCGCGCGCCTGCTCGGCCGTGCTGCGCAGGGCCAGATCGCGTTGGCCGCCGCGGCCGCGCACCACCAGGCGCCGCGGCCGGTCGCGCACGCCGGCGAGCGCGAGGTTGAGCCCGAACGTGACCTGCTCGCGCGACAGCGCCGTCAGTGCTCGGCCGAGCAGCCGCTCCACCGCGGCCTGCGGCGCGACGCCGTCGATCGAGATCACCTCGTCGCCCGCGACCACGCCTTGCCGCCCGGCGTCGCTGTCGGCGCGTACGTCGACGATCGCGAAGCGGCCGTCGGTCCAGGCACCGTGGAGATCCGACGCGGTCGGCACCAGGCTCGGCGCGTCGGGCGCCGCCGGGCCGACGTTGAGGTGCGGATCGGCGAACTGGCGTGCCATCTGCTGGATCAACGCGACGAATTGCTGCCGCGTCGTGGTGGCGGTGGCCAGCGCTGCAAAGTGCGCGACGATCGCCGGCCCGTCGACGCCCGGTCGCTGGAAGTACGCGTAGTCCAGCGTCAGCAGCTGCGACCATTCGAGCCAGGCGCGTTGGGCGTCGAACGCCGGCGCGTCGGCGGAGGGCGCCACCTGCGCAGCGGTCGCATCGGCGGCGCCGCCGTGGCAAAGTACGGGCAAGCACCACAGCGCTGCGCTCAGGATCGTTCGGGCCAACGCGTGGCGAATGGACGCTTGCATACCGTGGCCAGCGATCGTAGCCCACCCTTGACCCGTGCCGTCGCTGGCTGGCTGTGTGCCGTCGCGCTCTTGCTGACCGGCGCCGCACACGCGCAATCGCCCGAGGCGGCATCGCTGCGCGCCCGGCACGATGCGCTGAAGGCGTCGCTCAGCAACAGCCCCTTCCAGCGCCCACTGCTGCTGCAAGGAGCTGGCGACAGCGACGACCTGAAGGGCGAGGTGTTCGCGGTGATCGACCAGCCGTTCGACACGACCGGCCCCGCGCTGCAAGACCGGGCACGCTGGTGCGACGTCCTGATCCTGCACCTCAACGTCAAGCAGTGCCGGCCGCGCGGCGGCAGTGAACTGATGGCGCTGGTCGTTGGACGCAAGTTCGAGCAACCCGAGGGCGCGGGCAAGTCGGTGGACTTCGCGTTTCGCGTGGCCAGCGCCGCGCCCGACTACGTGCGCGTGCAGATGGTCGCGGTGGACGCGCCCACCGACGTCAAGGACCAGCTGATGCTCGAAGCTGCGCCGCTCGACGACAAGCGCAGCTTCCTGCGGGTGTCGTATGCGTACAGCTTCAGCGCGATGGAACGCTTCGCGATGCAGGCTTATCTGTCGACGCTCGGGCGCGACAAGGTCGGTTTCAGCAGGACCACCGATGCCAACGGCCAGAGCGCGTATGTCGGCGGCGTGCGCGGCATGGTCGAGCGCAACGTGATGCGCTACTACCTGGCGGTGGTCGCCTATGTCGAGTCGCTGGGCGCGCCGCCGCCCGAGCAGCTGGAAAAGCGCTTGCGCGACTGGTTCGCCGCCACCGAGCAGCACGCGCGGCAGCTGCACGAGATGGGCCGCGACGAGTACCTGTCGATGAAGCGCAACGAGACGCGCGGCATGCGGTGACACCGCCGCGTCCCTGCACGACGGCCTCGCGGGAATGCGGGCCGGCGGCGTGCGTCTCGCTCACGCCATGTAGATCTGGCGTTTGCGCACCTCGTCGAACGACAGGGTCGCATGGTGGTCTCCCCAAGGGTTGTAGAGCTCGACCCACTGGTTGCCGTTCGCGTCGCGGTACACATTGCTCACCGCATAGGTGTGGTCCCCAACCAGGGGTTTTTCTTCTATGTCGTTCGTGGAGACCACGATCGCCTTGCCCGCCTGGAAGTCCGCGAGCAGCGCATCGAAGCCGCGCGCACTGTCTCCGATCGACATGGACGTGCCGGACGTCGCGGGCCGCCCGGTCAGCATTTCGAGCATGCGCCGAGGAGAGCCGCCGCGGTCGAGCTCACCGTACGGGTCCACACAGGTGAGGTACTGGCCGTAGGCCTTTTCGATGACGAGCGGCCAGATCTCGACCGTGCCCCACCCGGTGTCGCCGTTCTTCGCGTGCCCGTCGCCCGCCAGACCGCCGGGAAAGTCGGCGGTGACAGTGATCGGCACGTCGACGTATTGGGGAGGCGAGTCCCCGTGCCGCTCCTTGAACGTCACCGTGTAGGTGCCGTTGCCGTTGTCGACCACCATGTCGCGGATGCGCTGTGGGTCCTGGCGCGCGACGGCGGCGAGCGAGCCGAGCAGGAAACAGTCGCCGACTTGCTGCTGGTGGATGTCGTTGTACGACACGGCGTCGACGTCGCGGGAGCCCTTGATGAAGAGCTGCGCGGTCTCCGGCGGCGTATTGAGGCTTGCGTCGCTGAAAACCTTGCCGTTTCGGCGGTGCGCGAGCGGGTCCCGCAGCAGCGCGTCGGTGAGTGCCTTGTTGAGGCCGTGGGTCGGTCGCAGAATTGGCTCGAGTGCCGCGCGCATCGCGGCGATCGACCCGCGATGCGACGGGCCGCCCAGCAACGCCTCACGAGGCGGCAGCGGCTGCGGGTTCAGCGCAATGGTGTCGAAGCGACGCGACAACAGGCCGCCCAGCGCCTCGCGAGGCGGCAGCGGCTGCGGGTTCAGCGCCACGGTGTCGAAGCGATTCGACAGGCCGCCGAGCATCGCTTCGCGAGGCGGCAGTGGCTGCGGGTTCAGTGCCACGGTATCGAAGCGATGGCCGCCGAGCAACGCCTCGCGAGGCGGCAGTGGCTGCGGGTTCAGCGCCACGGTATCGAAGCGATGGCCGCCCAGCAACGCCTCACGAGGCGGCAGCGGTTGCGGGTTCAGCGCCACGGTGTCGAAGCGATGCGACAGCGTGCCGAACAGCATGTCACGCGGAGGCAGCGGCTGCGGGTTCAGCGCCACGTCGTCCGCCGGATGGGTGACCGGCCCGATCGGGTCGGGCAGCGGCGGGTTGGTCTGCTCGACCAGTTGGCTATGCGCGACTGCCGACGCGGCGGCGGAGATGGCGGCGAGGTTGAACATGGGGGCTCCTGAGGGTGGGGGGCGGCACCCTACGGTGCGCGGGACGCATTGGACGCACTTGGCCGGACATCGCCAAGCTGGGGCGTATCGCAGTTGCGGCCGCTGCGAGCTGGGAGCGACCCTAAGTCGCCGCGACCGAAGCTAGCGCTCGACGATGCGCTCGATCCAGTCGCGCGCCGCGTCCAGCGCGCTGGCGAGCACCTGCGCATCGGTGCGGCCCGACTTCGCCGGCACGTGCAGCGAATGGTCGCCCTCGGGCACCCAGTGCATCGTGGCCGTGCCGCGCAGCGCCTCGACGGTGGGCTCGATCAAGCCCGCGTCGGCGAGCTCGTCGCGCGTGCCCTGCACGAACAGCATCGGCACCTTGACGCCGGCCAGATGCTGCGCGCGATCGATCGACGGCTTGCCCGCCGTATGCAGCGGGAAGCCGAAGAACAACAGGCCGACGACGGCCGGCAGCGGAGAGGCCGACTGCGCCTGCGAGGTCATGCGGCCGCCGAACGACTTGCCGCCGGCGATCAGCGGCAGCTTGGGCAAACGACGCGCGGCCTCGGCGGCCGCGGCGCGCACCGTCGCGTGCGCGACCTTCGGCAAGTCGGGGCGGCGTGAGCCGCGCTCGATGTACGGGAACTGGTAGCGCAGCGTCGCGATGCCGCGCTCGGCGAGCCCGAGCGCGACGCTGGCCATGAACGGGTGCGCCATCCCCGCGCCCGCACCGTGACCGAACACGTAGCACGCGTGCGCATCGTCGGGCGCGTCGAGCAAAGCCGAGACGGCGCCGCCGTCGACCGCGATGCGCAGCGGCTCTGACATCAACGCTGCAGCCGGCGGTACGCGCTGAAGTGGCGCAGCGCCATTTGCCCCTTGCCGAGCTGCTCATACAGCCGCGCAGCGTTGAAGTGCGCGTCGGCGAAGTCCGGTGCCAGTCGCAGGCACGACTCGTACGCGTGCAGCGCCTCGTCGTCGCGCCGCAGGTCCTCGAGCGCGAGCGCGCGGTTGTAGTGCAGTCGCGGTTCGCGCGGCGAGTGCGCCAGGCCTTGCTCGTAGACGCGCAGCGCGTCGTCGAGTCGGCCCGCGTCGTACAGCAGGGCGCCGAGGTTCAGGTAGGCGTCGATCGATTGCGGCGCCTGCTCGATCAGCTCGCGGTAGGCTTGTTCGGCCGCCGCCGGATCGTCGGCTTCGAGCTCGCGAGCCCGCGTGAGATCGGCATCGCTGCCGACGGCGGTCGCCGGCCGGGCCGGCGGCGCGGGTGGCTCGCCGTCGATCTCGCGCGCGATCAGCGAGACGGTGCCGCCCGATGGCGCGACCTCGAAGTCGAGCAGCAGCTGGCGCGATTCGGCAGCCCACCGCACACCGCCCTCGTGCACCGCGACGTCGTTGCCCACCGCGCTGATGCGCAGGCCCGTCAGCGGCAGCTGCTCGGGCAGCTGCGCGCGCAGGCTTGCCAGTGCCTTGACGATCTTGCGCGGCGGAATCCTCGCGGCCTGCAGCCGATGCGCGGTCCGCAGCAGCACCACGTCCTGGAACGAGAACTGGAACTCGTTGCGCGGGCCGCGACTCGGCGTCACGAAGCCGGCGTCGACCAGCCGCGACACCGTGGCCGCCGACAAGCCGAGCATCTCGCGCACGCTCTTCAGCGAATGGACGTTGGCCACGAGCTCATCCCAGCGGGGACCAGGCACGCGGCGGCAGCAATGGGGGCAGTCACCCGCGAACGGGTTTGCGGCTGCGCTCGCGAATTCACACTGCGATCACTACTTGCGGGCGCGCACACGCGCCGGCGCGGTGGTTTCGGCGGGAGCGGCACGCCGCACGCCCTTGCGCTCCTTCAGTGCGTCGGCCGTCGCTTCCTGCGGCTTGGCCGCCTTGGCCGCCTTGCCGTTGGCCGCGACCGGTGCACCGCGCTTGTTGAGGCTGGCGCGCAGCGCTTCCATCAGGTCGATCACCTGGCCGGTGGCCGGCGACTCGACCTCCTCGTGGGCGACGATCTGCTGGCCGGAGATCTTGCGGTCGATCGCCGCCAGCACGCGCTCCTTCTCTTCGTCCTTGTACGCGGCGGGGTCGTAGCCGTCTTCGGCGATCTGGTCGATCAGCTGCATCGCGAGGTTGAGCTCGCCCTGCGTGACGTCGACCTTCTCGATGCTGAGATCCTTCAGCGACCGCACCTCGTCGGCGAAGAAGAGCTGCTGCAGCATCAGGCCGTCTTCGGCCGGCCGTACCTGCACCACGTAGCGCTTGGTTTTCCACGACCAGCGCGCCAGCGCACAGCGGCCGCTCTTGCGCATCGCCTCGCCCAGTAGCGCGTACGGCTTGCCGCCGCGCTTGTCGGGCGCCAGCATGTAGGCCTTGTCGTAGTAGATCGGGTCGATCGACTTCTCGGGCACGAAGGCGACGATGTCGATCACGTGGTTGGAGCCTTCCTCGAGCGCCTTCAGCTCGGTCGGCTCGAACAGCACGAACTTGTCCTTCTCGAACTCGTAGCCCTTGACCATGTCGGCACGCCCGACGACCTTGCCGTCCTTCTCCGACACGTACTGCTGGCGCACGCGCGAGCCGTCCTTGGTCAGCATGTTGAAGCGCACGCTGGCCGAGCTCTCGGTGGCCGAATAGAGCTTGACGGGGATCGACACCAGGCCGAAGCCCAGGGTCAGCGACGCGATCGATCGGGCTGCCATGTGGTTCTCCAGGCGGGCTCCGCGCGGGTTGCCACCACGCGGGGCGGACGCACAGCATAAGGCCGGGGCTTCATCCGCATGCGTCCAAAGGCCTCGAAACGCCTCAAACCGGCTCGCTGCTGTTGTATCCGAGCCGCTTCATGGCCTTGCCCAACGGCTGGCGCGCGCTCCAGTAGCCGGCCCACGGGTCGGTCTTCTGGAACGACAGGTGCTCGCGCGCATTGGCGATCGTCCATTGCGCCCCCGACTTCAACGCGTTGAGCTGCTCCCACGCCACCGGCATCGAGACGCCGAGCCCGGGCCGCGCGCGCGCCGAATACGCCGCCGCGGTGGTGGCGCCGTGCGCGTTGCGGATGTGGTCGATGAAGATCTTGCCGACGCGGTTGTGCGCGCCGCTCTTGGCCGTGAAGCGGTTGGGCACCACCTGCGCCATGTGCTCGACCACCGCCTGCGAGAAGCCTTTCACGGTGTCCCAGTCGAGGCGCGGGGCCAGCGGCACCACCACGTGCAGCCCTTTGCCGCCGCTGGTCTTGAGCCACGCTTGCAGGCCGAGCTCCTGCAGGAACGAGTGCACCAGCGCCGCGGCCTCCTGCACGCGCGGCCACGCGACGCCTTCGCCCGGGTCGAGGTCGAACACGATGCGATCGGGCTTGTCGATCGTGCGCGTCATGCAATTCCAGGTGTGGAACTCGATCGTGTTCATCTGTGCAGCGCTGACGATGCCCTGCGCGGTGGCCACCTCCAGCAGCGCCTCGTGCTCGGGCCACAGCTTGCGGTCGAGCGTCTTGACGCCGGCGAGCTTGACCTTGCCGAGGTGCTTCTGGAAGAACAGCTCGCCGGTCACGCCATCGGGCCCGCGCACCAGCGAGCATGGGCGGCCCTTCAGGTGCGGCAGCAGCCAGTCGGCCACGCTCTCGTAGTAGCGCACCAGGTCGAGCTTGGTCGCCTTGCTCGCCGGGTCGATCACCCGCTCGGGGTGCGTGATCTTGGTCTTGCTGGCCGCGCGCTTGAGCGGCAGCGCGCCGGCCGGCGTGGCGACCTGCTCGCGCGTCACCTGCTTGGCCGGCTTGTCGGTGCGCAGACCGATGTACTTGGCGTGGCGGATGCTGCCGTCGGGCGTCCAGCCGCCGAACGACACCTCGGCCACCAGCTGCGGCTTGACCCAGCGCTCGACGACACCGGTGCGGCGTACCCAGCGCTTGTTGCCGGTGCGTGCGCTGGCGAATGGCGTCTGCTCGATCTCGAGCTTGAGCAGACGCTGCTTCAACTTGGCCGCCGTCTCGCCCGACCAGCCGGTGCCGACGTTGCCCACCGAAACCAGCTGCCCCTTGTCGCCGTAAACACCGAGCAGCAGGCTGCCGATCTCGGGTGCATCGGCGTCGCCGCCGCGATCGGTGAAGCCCGCGATCACGAACTCCTGGCGTTGCTGCGTCTTCAGCTTCAGCCAGGTGTCGGTGCGGCGCGACGTGTAGGGCGCATCGGCGCGCTTGGCGATCACGCCTTCGAGCTCGAGTTCCTCGGCCGAGCGCATCAGATGGTCCGGGTCGGCGTCGAACGCGCTACTGAAGCGCAGGTGGTCGCTCGCGCGTGGAGCCAGAAACTCCTCGAGCAGCGCGCGCCGCTCGCGCAGCGGCACCGCGCGCAGGTCTTGGCCGGCGAAGTAGGGCACGTCGAACACGAAATAGCGGATCTCACGTGTGGCCTTGCCGTCGAACGCGTTTTGCAGCGCGTTGAAGTCGGGCAGCCCGTCGGGCCCGAGCACCACCACTTCACCATCGAGCCACGAGTCCTTCAGCTTCAATGCCTTCAGCTCGCCGGTCAGCGACGGCATCTTCGACGACCAGTCGTGGCCGTTGCGCGTGAACAGGCGCGGCTCGCCCGACGCGTCGAAACGCGCCAGCATGCGATAGCCGTCGAACTTGATCTCGAACACCCATTGGCCGTTGGGCGGCAATCCGCTTGCCTGCGTGGCCAGTTGCGGCGCCACAGAGGCAGGGATCGCCGCGGGCACTGCGCCGTCGGGCAGCATCACGCCCGCTGCCGTGCGCGCCGCGGCCTTGCGGCGACCGCCGCGGGCGGTGGCCGGCCCGGGCGGCGGCGCCGGGCCCACGCTGTCGGGCAGCGCGCGCACGACGTCGTAGTCGCCGTGCGGCCGCGCGTAGGCGTCGCGCTTCTTGAACAGGATCCACGGGTCGCCGCGCTCGCCGTCCTTGGGCTTGATGCGCACCAGCTCCCACTGGCCGTGCAACTTCTGCCCATGCACGCTGAACAGCAGCTTCCCCTGCGCGATGCCCTCCTCGGGGTCGCCCACCGGCTCCCAGTGGCCGCGGTCCCAGATGATCACAGTGCCGGCGCCGTAGTGCCCCTTGGGAATCGTGCCCTCGAAGCTGTTGTACGCGATCGGATGGTCCTCGGTGCGCAGCGCGATGCGCTTGTCGGCGGGGTCGTAGCTCGGTCCCTTGGGCACCGCCCACGACCACATCACGCCACCGTGCTCGAGCCGCAGGTCGTAGTGCAGCCGCGTGGCGGCGTGCTTCTGGATCACATAGGCGCGCTCGCCATCGCGTGCAGCGGCGTCGCCGCTGGGCTCGGGCGTGACGGCGAAGTCGCGCTTGGAGCGATAGAGCTCCAGAGGCGGCGCGGGCAGGCGGGGCATGTCCCATTGTCAGCGACGGCCGCTGCCGCCCGGCATACTGCACCGCAACCCCACGCTGGAGCGATGACATGCAATACCGCCACCTCGGCAAGAGCCCGCTCAAAGTGTCGACGCTGTGCCTGGGCACGATGATGTTCGCCGACCAGACCGATGCCGCGGCGGCGCGCGAGATCGTCGCGCACGCACTGGACCACGGGGTCAACTTCATCGACACCGCCGACGTGTACTCCAAGGGTGCGTCGGAGACGATGGTCGGGGCGTTGCTGAAGGACCACCGCCACGACTGGATCGTCGCCACCAAGCTCGGCAACCCGATGTCGGAGCGGCCCAACGAGATGGGCTATTCGCGCCGGTGGGTGCAGCGCGCCTGCGACGCCAGCCTGCAGCGTCTGGGCACCGACCACGTCGACATCTACTACCTGCACCGCGACTTCAACGGCATCGACCTCGAGGAGCCGCTGCGGGCGATCGAGTCGCTGCTGGCCGCCGGCAAGATCCGCTACTGGGGCCTGAGCAATTTCCGCGGCTGGCGCATCGCGGAAGTGGTGCACGCCGCGCGGGCGCTGAACATGGCACTGCCGGTGGTCTGCCAGCCGTACTACAACCTGCTCAACCGCATGCCCGAGGTCGAGGTGCTGCCCGCGTGCGCGCACCATGGCATCGGCGTGGTGCCCTACAGCCCGATCGCGCGCGGCGTGCTGTCGGGCAAGTACGCACCCGGTTCGCAGCCGGCCGCGGGCACACGCGCCGGACGCGGTGACAAGCGGATGATGGAAACCGAGTTTCGCGACGAGTCGCTGCGGGTGGCGCAGATGCTGAAGGCGCACTGCGACACCAAGGGGGTGTCGCTGGCCCACTTCGCGACCGCCTGGGTGCTGGCGCACAAGGCGGTGAGCGCGGTGATCGCCGGGCCGCGCACGCTGCAGCAGTGGCAGGACTACTTCGGCGCGCTGACCTGCAGCGTCGACGCCGAGGACGAGGCGCTGGTCGATTCGTTGGTGAGGCCCGGACACCCGTCGACGCCGGGCTACAACGACCCGATGTATCCGCTGGAGACGCGGCGCGCGTGAAGTGGCCCCCTGGCTCGGCGCTCGCGCCCCCCATGTGGGGATCAGTCTGCTTGGGGCGGCCCGGCGCCGGCGTGGCCCCCTGGCTCGCTGCGCTCGCGTCCCCCCGTGGGGGATCAGTCGGCTTGGGGCGGCCCGGCGCCGACTGAGCGCCAGATCTCAGCCGATGCGCACGCGACGGTAACGCAGCGAGTCGATCAGCGGCTCGCTGCTGTGCGCGGCGGTGTGCTCCTGCACGATCTCGACCAACCCGCGGCGCGCCATCTGCTTGAACTCGCGCGCCACCGCGTCGTAGACGAACGGGTTCTCGAGTGCACTGCCGGCGCGCGGCAACTCCTGCTCGACGCGAAGCTCGGAGTCGAGGAACAGCGATTGCGCGAGGCTCAGCATCGTGGGGATCTCCCTCGGGGGACTGCGTTTCAATGGGAGTGGTCGACGAAAGAACTCCGGACCACGCGCGAACTCTGCCACTGCGGCCGAGCGCGCAGCGATGGACCCAGCTTGCTTGTCGGACATCCACCACATGGCGCGTCCGCGACATGTCGTAACCAGCGTGGCGGCGCTTGCGTCGCGCTCAGAGCGCCTGCTCACTTGATCGACATCGGGACGCAACCTCTTGACGCCGACCGCAATGCTGACTAAGCGGGCCGCCGGCGCATCACCGGCGCGGTCCCAACCGCCGCACAGCGAGCCATGCGATCGCGGCGGTGCCCGCGGCGATCAGCGTCAGCACCAGCCAGAAGCCGAGCGGATGCTGGTTGAACGGCACGCCGCCGACGTTCATGCCGAGCAGCCCCGACACCAGGTTGATCGGCAGCGCCAGCACGGTGACCATCGTCAGGATGAACAGGCTGCGGTTGTTCTCCTCCGCCACGCGGGCGGCCGACTCGTCCTGCAGCAGCTTGATGCGCTCCTGCAGCGCACCGATGTCGCGCAGCACGACCGAGAACTCCTCGCTCGCCTGCTGCAGCCGCTGGCGGTCGTCGGGCGCCACCCATGAGGGCGGGTTCGACAGCATGCGGAAGAACGCGCCCGGCTCGGGCGCGAGCAACCGTTGCAGCCGCACGCTCATGCGGCGCAGCTGCGCGAGCTCGGCGTTCAGCCGGTCGGTGCGGCCGGCCAGCAGCGCGTCTTCGATCTCGTCGACACGGTCGCTCGCCTTGCGCGCGATGCGCTGCAACTCGTCGGCCTGGTCGCGCAACAGGTGATCGAGCAGTGCCGCGGCGCTGGCCACCGCCTCGCCGCGCTTGACGGCGGCGCGCAGCCGATCCACCGAGCGCAGCGGGCTGCGCCGCGCGGTGATCACCACACGCGAGCGCGCGCTGATCCATAGCGTGGCGACGTCGCTGGCATCGAAAGCGAAGTCGAACGTGACGTCGTTCAGCACCGCAAACAGCGTGTCGAGCACGCGCTCGATGCGCGTCGAGCGCGAGCCCTCGTGCAGCGCGTCGTAGAACGAATCGTCCAGCCCCGAGTGCGCGCGCAGCCACGCTTCGGCAGCGGTGTGTGCCAAGTTGAAATGCAGCCACACGAAGCCGCTGTCACCGGGCGTGGCGAGCGCCGCGGCGCCGGTGATCGAGTCGATCGGCTCGACGGGGCAGTCGGCGCGGAAGCGAAAGCCGCAGATCAGACCGTTGGCGTCGGCGCCATAGGTGGCTTGCAGCGCGCTGGGGTCGGGGGTGCTTGCCACGGAGGCTCCTTCGCGAGCTGGGTTGGCGGGCGATTGTCCACACCGACCATGACAGCGCCCAACGCGTGACGCGGGCCGCCAGCGCGCGTGTGCGTCGCGGCCGCACGACCAGCGCGATGCGCGAGCACGCCCAGGGGCGACGCCGCGCGGCGCTACGGCGTGGCGACGCTGTCGGCGAGCCGCTTCAGGTAGGCGCGCACACGCTTGGCGTTGGCGCCGAAGTCGCTGCCGCCGACGCGCGACAACGATCGCACGTCGACCACGCTGCCCTGAGCCTGTGGCGTGACGCGCACGACGACGTCGTCCTTGAAGCCGAACAGCAGCGTGGTGTCGGTGGCTTCGAGCCGGAGCGTCTCGGGCGACGTGGCGACGATGTCCCAACCCATCTCACCCGCCGCCTTTGCAGCGCGCTCGAATGCTGCCGGCGGCGCCAATGGCAGCATCAACGGCTCGATGTCAGGGTAGCCGTTGCGCTGCTCGGCGGCGGTGCTGGCCGGATAGTCCACCGGATTGCGTGCGCTCTGGCGCAACGGCAGCACCGCATCGAACTTCGGTGGGTCTTCGGTGTTGGTGCTGATGTCGTGGATCTTGGGCAGATGCTGCAGCTGCCGGTACATGTACAGCGGCGGCGCGGCCACCACCAGTGCGAGTACCAGCGCGAGCGCGGCCATGCCGCGCACCGGTGCGTTGCTCGCCACCGACAACAGCAGCGCGACCAGCGCGACCGCCGCCGCGCCGAGCGCGACCGTTGCGCCCCAGCGCATCGTCTGGATCGCGGCTCCCAGCGGCAGCGCGCTGATGCGATAGGCGGGGCCCGCGAGCAACTCGGCCAGCGCGCTCAGCACGCCGGCGACCAAGGCCAGCGCAGCCAGTGCGCGGGCGGCACGAACGGCGGGGGGTGCCGGCGCCTTCTCCAAAACAACCGAGGCGGTCACGTGGCGATCCTGAATCGAGTCTGAATCGAGTTGCGTCTGCGAACCATGCTGCCAGAAGGTGCGCGTCGCAGTCGTCGCCGATCAAGTGACCCTGCTGCGAGCGGGTGACCGTTGGCGACGCGCAGCGCGTCACCGCAACCGGTGTCCGGATCGCGACGCTGAATCAGTGCGTCATCGCAGTCGCCGCGGTGAGCCGCGCCTGCGGAGCGTATTTCGCTCAGCGGCTCGCCGCCGGCGCCGCCTTCACCGTCGGTGGTCGTTGATTGATGCACGTCCACGCCACCGCGCGCATCACCTGCTGAAGGTCGGGCAGTTCGGGCGGGGCGTACACCGCCTCGGCGACCTGGTTGACCAGTGCCACCGGATACAGCTCGCGCGACGTCAGGCGCCCCAGCACGTTGGGCACTGCCGATTGGCGCACGACGTGCTTGCTGCGCTCGAGGTGCAGGAAGAACGCGATGTCGGTGCGCGTGAAGCACAGTGCAACCTGTTGGCGCGGCGCGCCGACGGTCATCGTCTGCTCGGCGGCGCACTTGAACAGCGCGTCAGCTGCCAGCTCGCCGGGATGGTGGACCTGCCCCGCATCGACCTGGCGATACACCTCGTCGGCGATCGCTCGGCCCTGTGGGTCGTCCTTGATGTACGGCTCGACGAGCTCCTTGTTGCGGCCGGCCATCATGTAGTTGCGTGCGGTGTTCAGCGCCAGGAACGCCTGCGCATCGCAGGCCTGGAACGCCGCGCGCGCCGCGACGCCCGGCTGCGCGCGCGCCGCCGCCGCCGGCTGCGCAGACGCGGCCGCAGCGGCCAGTGCGCCGAGCGTCAGCAGCATCAGCCGCTGAGCAGTCAGCCACCGGCGCGCCGTCGGCGGCGCGGCCTCGCGCGATCGATCGCCCATCGGGCGGCACGATAGCGTCAAAACAGCCGCCGACCAGCCAGACCGCAGCGCGGCGCGCGGCGCGCACGCGACGCCGTGACACGCATCACGGCGCGGCGTCGCGAGCGCGCGTTAGCGGGTCGGCCTGGAGACGTCGCGGAAGGTCAGCATCTCCCACACGCGCGCCGATGCGCCGTGATAGAAGCCCTGCGCGGGTCGCTCGCTGCCCGCGGGCGCGTTGCGGAAGGTACCGAACACGATGTCCCACAGCGGCAGGTCGGCGTAGTTGAACGCGTGCACCTCACGCGCATGATGGATCGCGTGGCTCTCCGGCCGCTGGATCAGATAGCCCAGCCAGCGCGGCGTGCGCAAGTGGGCATGCTGAAACACGCCGCAGAAGGTGATGAATGCGGTGGCCCATGCGCCGGCCTCGGGCGCCAGACCGAGCACCGGGAACAACAGCAGGCTCGGCAGGCTCGCGAAGATCGTGGCATCGATCGGATGCAGGTAGTACGCCCCCCAGGCGTCGAGGCTCTCGGCACTGTGGTGCATCTGGTGGCCGAGGCGCCACAGCCAGTTGAAGCGATGCGCGCTGCGGTGATACCAGTAGTGGCAGAACTCGTAGACGAGCACGCCGACCAGCGCGCCGCCGGCCGTGCCCAGCGCTGCACAGTCGAGCAGGTGCCGCTCGCCGAACAAGTCCGCGTACAGCTGACCGAGCATCAGCGACAGCCAGAAGCTCACGGCGGTGACCGCAGCCGCGCGCGTGCGCCACCATCGGCTGCGCGCACCTTTGGGCGGGAAGGCGAAGTCGAGCAGCAGGAATGCCGGCAGCACCGCCAGCGTGCAGATTTCAAGCCAGGACATGATGGGTTCCTTGTGAGTCGAGTGGACGAAGGGGCGACGTGATCGTCGCGTCTGGATACGGAAAGCATTGGGTCGCGAGCCACGCGGCCACGCGAGCGGCGCATGCGTCGGGCTCGCGCACCCACGTGAAGTGGCGCTGCCAGGGGCTGCCGCTCGCGCCGCCCGGCAACTCGCCGCGCGTCACGCGGGCACGCGGCAGGTGCGCCAGCAACTCGTCGCGCGCGCCCGGCGGCGCGACCGGGTCGTCGGCGATGCTCAGCGCCAGCACCGGGACCTCGACGCGACACAGGGCATGCTCGATCGCCGCGGTGCCGTGGCGGCTGCCTT
>DASTZF010000422.1:0-3911 GCA_035764445.1 Burkholderiaceae bacterium | reverse complement strand
CAGTGGCCGGCGGGCTTAAAGGAAGCGAGGGGCTGACCGGGTGCGGTGATACGCGTCGCCCCTGGAGTGTAGGGAAACGCTACCAGCCCATCGGTATTCCCGACATAAAATGTGCCGTCCAGCAGCGCCATCCCGAACGGCTGGTTCAAGCCTTCGAGCAGCGCGGCGCGGGTCTCGGCGACGCCGTCGCCGTCGGCGTCGCGCAGCAGCGTGATGCGGTTCGGGCTTTCGCCGACCGCCGCGGCGCGCCGCATCGTCGCCACCACCGCATGGCTGAACACCGAGCGCGGTTGGCCGGGCATCGTCAGCGCCTCGGCGACCGTGACGTCGCCATTGGGCAGCACGCAGATCCAGCGCGGGTGCTTCAGGCCGCTGGCGAACGCATTCACGCTCAGGCCCGAAGCGGCCACCGGCGCGTGCCCCGGCGCCCAGCCGCGCGCTGTGGGCATCTTCAGCGTCGGGAACGCGCCTTGCGGCTTGGCGACCGGGATGTTCGGCGCGCTGCCCAGCGCCTGCTCGCGCACGCTGCCTTGCGTCAATCGCCGCCACGCCACCGCGCTGTCCCCCACCAGCGCGACCATGCGCGCGAACATGCTGTTGTGGCTCATCGGACCTCGGTCTCCCTCGTTGCGGGCCGCGCGAATGGTACGCAGGAATCGCGGCGGGCGTCGTGCACGGCCGCGTGATCGCTGCGCGCGGCCGCTCGCTACGCAATCTTGAGTATTGGCCGCCACGGTGCTGCCGCCGACCATGGGGCCCGGGCGTGACCTGCACTTCACAGGAGGCGAACGATGATGGGCTTGATCCGGTTGCACGAAGGGCTCCGCTCGGTCTTCACCCTCGGCAGCGCGAGCGCCGACGGCGGGCGCGATGCGCTCGATGGCCGCCAGTTCGACGGCATCGTCGTCGAGTGCGGCAAGACCTCGGGCGATGCCGACTCGCTGATCTTTCAGGGCGGGCGCTTCCGTTCCACCGCCTGCGACCGCTACGAATACGGCGATGGCGCGTACACCGTGATCGCCGCCGGCGACACGCTGACCTTCAGCGCCGAGACCGAGAGTCCGAAGTACGGCACGCTGCGCTGGCACGGCGTGGTGCGTGGCAGGCGGCTCGACGGCACGCTGACGATGGTGCGCGACGGCCAGGTGCTCGGCGAGAAATGGGTGATCGCCGGTCAGGCGGGATGACGTCGATGGCGCGCGTCGCCATCATCCAGCGCCCACCAGTGTTCCTCGACCGCGCGGCGACGCTGCGCGCCGCGGTGGAGTCGGTGCGCGAGGCGGCGCGCGGCGGCGCGCAAATGCTGGTGTTCCCCGAGGCGCACGTGCCGGGCTACCCGGCATGGATCTGGCGCCTGCGCCCGGGGCCCGACATGGGGCTGACCGAAAAGATCCACGCGCGCCTGCTCGCCAATGCGGTCGACCTGGCGTCGGATCATCTCGCGCCGCTGCAGGAGGCGGCGCGCGAACACCGGGTCACCGTCGTCTGCGGCCTCGACGAGGTCGACGCATCGGTCGGCGGCAGCACGCTCTACAACACGGTGGTGGTGATCGGCGCCGACGGCGAGGTGGTCAATCGCCACCGCAAGCTGATGCCGACCAACCCCGAGCGCATGGTGTGGGGCTTCGGCGACGCGTCGGGGCTGAGGGTGATCGACACGCCGGCCGGCCGCGTCGGCACCTTGATCTGCTGGGAGAGCTACATGCCGCTGGCGCGCTACGCGCTGTACGCGCAGGGCCTGCAGATCTACGTGACGCCGACCTACGACAACGGCGAGCGCACGCTGGCGACGATGCAACACGTCGCGCGCGAAGGCGGCTGCTGGGTGGTCTGCTGCGGCAGCGCGTTGCAAGCGCGCGACCTGCCCGACGACTTGCCGGGCCGGGGCGACCTGTTCCGCGACGCCGACGAATGGATCAACGCGGGCGATTCGGTGGTCGTCGCGCCGGGGGGCAAGGTCGTCGCCGGGCCGTTGCACGACCAGCGCGGCATCCTTTATGCTGACCTCGATCTCGAGCGGATCGGCGCAGCGCGGCGCAGCCTCGATGTCAGCGGCCACTACGCGCGACCCGATCTGTTCCAACTCCGGGTCAACAACCAACCGCAGCGATCGGTCTCGTTTGACCGCGCTGCGCACGATCGCCATGCCGAAGACTGAACCACCGCCCGCGTATCACGCGGGCATGCGCACGCTGCAGGATCGCTTCGACACCCGGCGGCTGGCCGACCGGCTCGACGAGAAGCTGGGACGCACCGCATTCACGCCCGAGGATCGCGAATTCATCGGCAGCCGCGCGATGTTTTTTTTCGCCACCGCCGATGCCGAGGGCCGGCCCGATTGCTCCTACAAGGGTGGTGATCCGGGCTTCGTGCGCGTCACCACCGACGACGAGCTGGCGTTCCCGAGCTACGACGGCAACGGCATGTTCCGCAGCCTGGGCAACGTGCTGGTCAACGACGCGGTGTCACTGCTGTTCATCGACTTCGAGCGCCCGAATCGCCTGCGCGTGCTCGGCCGCGCACGCATCGCCGACGACGACCCGCTGCTGTCGAGCTATGCCGGTGCGCAGCTGATCGTGCGCGTGCGCGTCGAGCGCATCTTCCCGAACTGCCCGCGCTACATCCATCGCATGGCGCTCAGCGAGCCGTCGCCCCACGTGCCGCGCGCAGGCCAGGTGCCGCCGATCCCGAAGTGGAAGCGCTTCGAGATGTTCTGCGACGTGCTGCCACGCGACGATCCGGCGCGTGCCGACCCGACACCCTAGGCCCTGAACGCTCGTGCCGCTCAGGCCGCAGCGCGCAGCGCGGTCCGCGCGCCGCCGTGCCGCGGCAGCAGCGCCGCCACCACGCCGAGCAGCGGCAGGTAGGCAATGGTCTTGTAGACGAAGTCGATGCTCGTGTGGTCGGCCAGCACACCGAGCACCGCGGCGCCGAGCCCGCCCATGCCGAACGCAAAACCGAAGAACAGCCCCGACACCATGCCAACCTTGCCGGGAATCAGCTCCTGCGCGTAGACCACGATCGCCGAGAACGCCGACGACAGCACGAGGCCGATCACGATCGTCACCACGGTGGTCCACAACAGGTCGGCGTGCGGCAGCAGCAGTGCGAACGGCGCGACGCCGAGGATCGACACCCAGATCACCGGCTTGCGGCCGATGCGGTCGCCGAGCGGGCCGCCGACCAGCGTGCCGAGCGCCGACGCGAACAGGAAGACGAACAGATGCACCTGCGCGCTCTGCACCGAGAGACCGAACTTGTCGATCAAGTAGAACGTGTAGAACGTGCTGATGCCGGCAACGTAGAAGTACTTCGAGAAGATCAGCAGCAGCAGAACGGCGATCGCGCCGATCACCACGCGCTGCGGATGGGGGGAGAGCACCGGCGCGGCCGGACCGCGGTGCGACGCGGCGCTGTGGTGGTGCAGGTGCCAGCGGCTGACCTGCAGCAGCAGCACGATGCCCAGCAGCGCCGGCGCGGCGAACCACGCCACGCTGTGCTGGCCGTACGGCACGATCACCGCGGCGGCCACAAGCGGGCCGATCGCGCTGCCGGTGTTGCCGCCGACCTGGAAGATCGATTGCGCGAAGCCGTGGCGGCCGCCCGACGCCAGGCGCGCGACGCGCGACGACTCGGGATGGAACACCGCCGAGCCCAGGCCGACCAGCGCCGCCGCGAGCAGCACCGCGGCATAGCCCGGCGCATAGGCGAGCAGCAGCAAGCCGCACAAGGTCGACGTCATGCCGAGCGGCAGCAGGTACGGGCGAGGCTTGCGGTCGGTGACGAGGCCCACCACCGGCTGGAACAACGACGCGGTGAGCTGGAAGGTCAGCGTGATCAGGCCGATCTGCGCAAACGTCAGGCTGAAGCGGCCTTGCAGCACCGGGTAGATCGCCACGATCAGCGACTGC
>DASTZF010000421.1:0-15581 GCA_035764445.1 Burkholderiaceae bacterium | reverse complement strand
GACGAGCCCGCGCTGCGCGAGGGACTGGCGCGGCTGATCGCCAGTGCTCCGCTGACGCTGCGCTTCATCAGCACTGCCGCCAACAGCGTGCAAGCCCTGAGCACCGCCGCCGAGCTGAAGCCTGATCTGGTATTGCTGGATGTCGACCTTGGCGGCGAAGACGGGCTTGCGCTCGTCGCGCAACTCGGCGCGACGGCCCGCGTGCTCGTATTGACGAGCCACGGCGACGCCGCGACGCGCACGCGCGCTGCCTCCCTCGGTGCGCTCGCGCTGGTAGAGAAGGATCGGCCGGCCGCAGAGCTGTTGCGTCTGATCGTCGACGTCGCGCTCCCGCATTCGCGGGAGGAGGCTGTTCCCAGGTCGAACGGGATGTTTTCACATTTGTGATTGGGCGCCTCCTCCGATGCGTCGGCGCACCCGGATCCCTAGAGTCCATCGCATGGGAATCAAGCGCTGTTTCGTTATTTGGCTCTACGACGAGTCCGCCGTGACCGCAATCGAATACGGGCTGCTGGCAGCGCTGATCGTGATCGCAATCATCGGCGCGCTCACCGCGACGAACGTCTCGTTGACCGACCTCTACACCCGTTGGGCTACCGCAGTCATCGCGGCGCTGTAGACCCAAGACGAAAAGACGCGAGTCGCCGGCCGGCGTCACTGCAACAGGCCAGCAGGGTACCGATCCGGCCCTTTCGGATCGTTTCAGGCAGGCGCCTTCCGGCGTCGTTCAGTCAACCGCAAGGAGTCTCAACATGCAGATCGTTTCTTTCATCAAGCAGTTCGCCCGCGACGAAGAAGGCGTGACGGCCATCGAGTACGGCCTCATCGCAGCGCTGATCGCCATCGTGATCATCGGTGCCGTGACGATCGTCGGTGACCGCCTGTGCGCGACCTTCAACACCATCGCGACTGCGCTCGGTGGCGCCCCGGCAGCGTGCTGATTCCGCTGCACTGAGCCAACCCAACCCTTCGCGTCACCAACCAGCCTCAGCAGGTTGCCGATGTCCGACTTAGAAATTGCATGTCTGGCCTCCCTGGCTGCTGTACTGGGCGCCGCCGCC
Source organism: Burkholderiaceae bacterium (assembly GCA_035764445.1). Classification (GTDB taxonomy): domain Bacteria; phylum Pseudomonadota; class Gammaproteobacteria; order Burkholderiales; family Burkholderiaceae_C; genus JAEUPI01. The sequence goes on along the minus strand of DASTZF010000421.1, from coordinate 14,520 downwards.
GTGAGCGACCTTCGCTCGCGGCGGATTCCAAACGCCCTGGTGCTGGCTGGTCTCGCGATGGGGTTCTTCTTTCAGTTCGTCGCCCCCGAGGGCGGCGGACTTTTCGCCCGCTGGTTCGGTGCGGTGGGTGCGGTGAAGGGCCTACTCGGCGTATTGATGGGGCTCGCGATCTTCCTGCCCCTGTACATGCTCCGCACTCTCGGCGCCGGCGATGTAAAGCTGCTCGCGATGCTGGGCGCGTGGTTCGGGCCACATCCGATGGTCGGCATCGCGGTGTTCACCATGTTGTGCGGCGGTGTGCTGGCGCTCGGTGCGGCCTTGTGGACGCGCACGCTGCGCCAGGTGCTCGGCAACGTCGGGTTCATGCTGACAGACACGCTGGTGCGTGCCGTCGCGGGGCCCACCACCGTGACGGCACCAGCGAAGACCACCGGGCGGCTGCCCTATGCCATCGCGATCGCCGCGGGCACGGCCTGCCAGGTGGTCCTGCTCAAGCGCTGGTACCTCTAAGGGACGGTCATGAGCTTGCTGCAATTTCCGCGCTCGTTCGCAGTCGCCGACCCGGCTCCCGCCAGTCGTACCGCGCTGCCGCGTGCGCCTCAAACGCCGGAGGAAACCGGGTTGTCGGGCAGCTTCCTCGTCGAGTTGGTTGCCAAGACGATGTTCCAACTCGGGCTCACCCGGCTCACCGAACTCAGCAACCATCTCTGCCTCGCCGGCACGGTGGTGGAGGCGGTTTGCCAGTTCATGCGCCGCGAAACACTGCTCGAGGTTACACGCCGCGGCCAGCACGAGGCCGACGTGCAGTTCGACCTCACGCAGACCGGGCGTGCCCGCGCCGCCGATTGGCTGGCGCGCAATTCCTATGTCGGACCGGCGCCTGTCCCGCTGGAGGTCTATGCCGAACGGGTGCGCGCCCAGTCGGTCACCCGGCAGGCGATCACGGCGGATCAAGTGCGGGCCGCGTTCGCCGACCTGGTCGTCCCGGAGTCGCTGATCGATCTACTGGGCACAGCGGTCAATTCGGCCCGCCCGATGCTGCTCTATGGCCCAGCAGGCTCGGGCAAGACCTACCTGGCCGAGCAGCTTCGACGCCTGCTCGTCGGCCCCGTCGCGGTGCCGCATGCGATCACCGTGCACGGCGAAGTGATCCGTGTCTTCGACATGCAATGCCATCGTCCCCTAGCCGACGACGGCTTGCCTCGTGCTGCGCTGGACAATCGTGCCCGCCCCGACACGCGCTGGTTGATGTGCGAGAGACCGTGCGTCGTTTCGGGCGGGGAGCTGACGCTCGAGATGCTCGACCTGAGCTTCGACACCCGGGCTGGCTACTACGAGGCGCCGCCTCACTTCAAGGCCAACAACGGCATCTTCATCGTCGATGATCTCGGCCGCCAGGTGATCACACCCCGCCAGCTGATGAACCGCTGGGTGGTGCCGATGGAGCGTCGCCACGATCACCTGATGCTGCGCAATGGCGGCAAGTTCACCATCCCCTTCGACATGGTGCTGGTGTTTTCGTCGAACCTGCGGCCTGACCAGCTCGAGGATGCTGCGTTTCTGCGTCGACTGGGGCACAAGATCGCCGTCGGTGCCGTGTCGCTCGGCGACTACGCGTCGATCTTCGAGCGTGCTTGCGCGGAACAAGGAATCGCCCCGGACCCGGAGGCATTCACGCTGCTGGTGGAGGGTCACCACAAGCCGCAAGGCCGGCCGCTACTGGCCTGTTACCCACGCGACCTGCTGCATCTCGTGGCCAGCCGCGCACGCTATCTCGGGGTTCGGGCCCGTCTGTCGCCCGAGCTGATCGACTGGGCTTGGCAGGCCTACTTCGCCAACGAGACGCTGATCGAAACAGCGTCTGAAACTCGGAGACCGGTATGAGATCACGAGGCATGTTGATGTTGATTGTTGCGCTCGTCGCCGGCTTGGCTGCGGTGGTGCTCGCGACACGCTGGATGCAACAGCAAGGCGGCGAAAAAGGTCGCATCGCGGTGGCCAATGCCGAGATCGAACTCGGTGGGCGAATCTCGCCCGAGATGGTGCGCATGGTCGAGTGGCCCCAAGGCAGCGTGCCGGCAGGTGCCTTCACCGACGCTGTGAAACTTGAGGGTCGGGTCGTCACGGTGGCGGTGCAGCGCGGCGAGCCGCTGATCGAGAGCCGGCTCGCGCCCATCGGTACCAAGGGCGGTCTTTCGGCCGTTGTGCCCGAGGGCAAGCGCGCAATGACGGTGCGGGTCAATGACGTGGTTGGCGTGGCCGGCTTCGCACTGCCAGGCAACTATGTCGACGTGATGGTCAACACGCAGGAGGACGGCGGCCAGCGCAACGAGCGCGACCGCACCATCTCCAAGATCGTCCTCGAGCGCATTCTGGTGCTCGCCGTGGCACAGGAAGCGGATCGCGACTCGACCAAGCCCAAGGTGGTGAACGCGGTGACGTTGGAACTCTCACCGATGCAGGCCGAAATGCTCGACCTGGCGCGCAGCGTGGGCACGTTGTCATTGGTGCTGCGCAACCAGACCGATCCGAATGCCGTCACAACCGCCGGCATCACCAAATCCGAGCTGTTGGGTCAAGCCCGCCCACAGCCTGAGCCGACCAAAGCGGCCGCAGCGAATCCGCCCACCAAGGTGCGTCGCACACCGCCGCGTGCGCCGACCCCGCCGGTGGTGGTCGCTGCGCCGGTCGTGCCGGGCAGCTGCGTCGAAGTGATCCGCGGCCTGAGCAAGGTCAACGAATGCTTCTGATGCGAAGGCGCCCGCAATCCACCTGCCATGACAACACTCCGGGAGAAACGTCGATGCGACGGAAATCAGCGACCCTGACGGCCACCCGCATGGCGCTGGCCTGTGGCCTCGCATTGCACACTCTGGCCGCTGCGGCTCAGACAGCGAAACCGCAGCCGGTGCAACAGCCGGCACGCACTGCGACCGCACCGGTCACGAGTGCCGCGGCCCTTTGCACGCGGGTCGAGATTGCGCCGCTGGTACACCTACCGGTCGGCAAGTCGACGGTGCTGCGCCCAAGCTCGCCAGTGACGCGGATCCTGCTCGGCAATCCCGAGAACGCGCGCGCTGCAAGGCCGGCCGAGAATCCCGAGGGCAAGAAGGAAGAGGGGGTCAAGACGCCCGCCATCGACACGCGCCCCGGCGTTGCCGATGTCGACGTGCTCCTGCTTGCGCCCACCGAGGTTTACTTGCTCGGCAAGACCATCGGCTCGACCAACATCGTCATGCTCGATCGCAGTGGCGCGTGCACTGCGTTCGACGTAGTGGTCGGCATGGATACGACGGCTTTGCAGTCGATGATCAGTCAGCTTCTGCCCAACGAGAAGGACCTGCGGATCACACCCGCATTCGACTCCATCGTGCTGTCGGGCACTGTCAGCGACAGCGAAGCGGTGACGCGCGTGACCGACCTCGCCAACGCCTATGTGCGCGGTGGCGACGGTCAGCGCAACGCACGTGTGGTGAACATGCTCGAGGTCACGGCTCCGCAGCAGGTCATGCTGGAAGTGAAAGTGGCCGAAGTGTCGAAGGCGCTGATCGACAAGCTGGGTGTGCAGTTCGCTGGATCGAAGACAAACGGCAACTGGACATACTCCCTGATCGCCGACTTCCTGAGCGGCGGCAATGGCGCGGTATCAGCGCTGAAGGCCGCGGGCGGCTTCGCCCTGAAGGTGGATGGCCAGAAGGACGACGGCTTGGTGAAGATCCTGGCCGAGCCCACCATCATGGCCATCAGTGGCCAAACTGGCAGCTTCCTGGCCGGGGGCAAGATCTTCATCCCAGTGGCACAGGACAGCAACGGCGTCGCCGGCCGCACGATCACGCTCGAGGAGAAGGAGTTCGGCGTCTCGGTCAAGTTCACGCCCACCGTGCTCGGCAGCGGTCGCATCAACCTGCGCGTGCGCCCCGAGGTTTCGGAACTGAACCGCGAGGGCGTTGGCATCAATGCCTCCGGAGTTGGGGGCACCGCGATCCTGCCTTCCTTCACCTCGCGAAAGGCCGAAACCACCGTGCAACTGATGGATGGCCAGAGCTTCGCGATCGGCGGCCTGATCAGGAACAGCACGACGGCCAACATCAAGGCCTTTCCGTTTCTGGGCGAGCTGCCGGTGGTGGGGGCGCTGTTCCGTAGCACGGAGTTCCAGAACGATCGCACGGAGCTGGTGTTCGTGGTGACGCCGCGGCTGGTGAAGCCGCTGCCACCTGGATACCGCCTACCTACCGACGGCTACACGCCGCCGACCCGAGGCGACTTGATGCTGAACGGCCGGAGTGAAGGCCAGCGCAGCAGCGACGCGCCAGCCAGCCAGGCCCCGGCGTCGCCTCAAGACGGCTTCGACACGACGGCCAAGCCGGCAGTCGCCACCAAGGAGAGCAAGTGATGCGTGTAACGAACATCCTCTGCGTGGCAGGGTGCCTGCTCGCGCTCGCCGGTTGCGCCGCCACCACGTCGCCCGAGTGGGACCGTCAGTTTGGCGACTCAGCGCGTGCACTCAATGCCCAGCAGTTGCTGGACCCAGGTGCACCACAACGCAATGCGCAGAACAGCCCCAGGACCGATGGCCGCACGACTCGCGCGGCGATGGATGTCCATGTAGAGACCTATCGCACCCCGCCGCCCACGAACGTGATCAATATCGGCGTCGGCGGCGGTAGCAACCGCTGAACTCGCGCCGCGATCGTGCAGCAGGAGACTTGACGTGATCGGCGTGTCACCCCGTCATCGCCCTGCCACCGGCCCCGCTCGCGCGCGGCAGCGTGGCGCAGTGGCCATCGTCGTCGGCCTGGCGATGGCGGTCCTGGTCGGCTTCATCGGCCTGGCGCTGGACGGTGGCCACTTGTATCTCACCAAGACCGAGCTGCAGAACGGCGCCGACGCCTGCGCACTGGCCGCGAGCTACGAGCTGACTGGTGCGCCCGCGATCCCAGCCGCGGCCTTCGAGCGCGCCGAAGCTGCGGGCAAGGCGGTGGCCGCCCAGAACAAGGTCGGCTTCCAGGGCACAGCCATCCCTGCCGGCAGCGTCGACGTGGCCTTCGGCACCGCCCTCAGCGCGGGCAGTGCTTGGGTTGGCGCCATCGGTGCGCCTGCCAGTTCGGCCTACGTCCGCTGCACGATCACGCGCAGCGGCATCGTGCCCTGGTTCATGCAAGTGGTGGGCATAGGGGCACAAACGGTGACCGCATTCGCCACCGCCACGCTCGCTCCGGCTCAGACCAACTGCGCGGTGCCAATGGCGCTGTGCGCGCAACCCGGCAGCAGCGCGCCCGACTTCGGCTACGTGGTGGGCAACTGGTACAGCATGGACTTCAGCGAGAGCGGAGGCAGTGCCAACTACACCGGCAACTTCCGGTGGATCGACTTCGATCCGAGTTCCACGACACCCGGTTGTTCCGGCGGTGGCGCCAATGAGCTCGCCTGCCTGCTCGCGGGCTCGGGTCAATGCAGCCTGCCGCCACCGATCACCGGCAGCTGCAGCACCAGCGGCAGCTCCACCCCGACGCCGGGCTGCGTCGGACAGAACGGGGCGATCAATTCGCTGCGGCAGGCCTTCAACTCGCGCTTCGGCCTCTACGGTCCGGGCACGCTCAACGTCAGCACGGCGCCGCCTGACTTCACCGGCTATGGCTACAGCAGCGAGAACTGGCCACTTGGGCGCGACGCCTACGGCGGCAGTGTGGCGGGTGTGCCTAACTTCAAGTCCGCGCGCATCGCCCACTTGAGTGCCAACAATGGCACTGAGGCGACGCCCGATGTCGATCCGCCCTTCTACAGCAACCCCTACAACCCCTCGACGGTAGCCCAGCACACCAGCAACGGCGCGGACCGTCGTCTGGTGGTGATGCCCATCGTCGATTGCGGCGGCTTCACCGGGGGCCAGCATGCGCCTGTGCGAGCCTATGCCTGCGTGCTCCTGCTCGACCCCTACCGCCTGGCACCGGGCAACGTGATGAAGTCACGGCTCGAATACCTCGGCCGTTCCAACATTCCCGGCAGCCCGTGCGCGACGTCCGGCATCGCCGGCGACACGACGTCGCAGGGGCCCATGGTGCCCGCCCTGGTGCAGTGACACTCGACATGCACACCAGCTCCACACCAACTAGACGTGACCAGCAGGGCGCCGCTGCCGTGGAGTTCGCTCTGCTGCTGATCCCGCTGGTGGTGATGCTGTTCGGCACCACCGAGCTCGGCCGTGCCATTTACACCTATAACACGTTGGACAAGACGGTGCGCGACGCCGCGCGCCATCTGTCCCAGCACGGACCCGGTGATGTCGCAGTTCAAACCGAGGCTCGCTGCCTGGCGGTGTACGGCAACGAGAGTTGCAGCGGCCCGGCGCTGGCGCCCGGGTTGACCACTGCAGCAGTGCAGATCTGCGACGCTGTGTCCTGCCCCGCCACCCACGCCGCCCAACCCACCGGCCTCGGTTCGGTCAACCTGGTCACCGTCGGGATCCAGGGTTATGCCTACAACTCGCTGGTCGAGTTCGTCGTCCCGGATATGACCTTCAACAACATCGCCGCCACGCTGAGGGCCCAGCTGTGAGTCACCGGCACCCAGCCTCATTGCAGCGCGGCGTCGCCGCGGTGGAGTTCGCGCTCATCTCTTCGCTGTTCTTTGCGTTGCTGTTTGGCGTGATGGAGATGGGCCGGCTGCTGTGGGCCTGGAATGCCGCGGTCGAGGCCACCCGTCTCGGCGCGCGCCTATCGGTGGTGTGCGACATCGGCGACGCCGACATCAAGGCCCGAATGATCAGCCGCTTGCCGGCGCTGGCGGCCACCAACATCTCCATCACCTACCTGAATCCGCCGGCCGCGCCGAACACGTGCACCGCGGCCAACTGCAAGGCGGTGCGCGTCGCGTTGAGCGGCTACACCCACGACACGATCATTCCGTTTCTGCCCTTGTCGCTGACCCTTCCGGCCTTCGGCACCACGCTGCGCAAGGAATTTATGAACAGCACTGCCAACGAGGTCTGCCAATGAAGATCAAACTCATCACGCCCGATGCGCGCAACGCCGCAGCCTGGGCCGCAGCTCTGCGCACGGAGCCCGCGTTCGACGTCAACCTCGTCGAGCGGTCACTGCGCGACGTCAATGTGCTGGTCAACGGCAGCCACCCGGACATGGTGCTGGTCGAGACCACTACGCCGCAGGACTTCGAGGCACTCGAAAGACTGGCCAGTGCGCACCCCGAGATCGACTACGTGCTGGTCGGCAACGACCTCAGCCCTGAGTTCCTGATGCGCGCGATGCGCGCGGGGGTGCGCGAGATGTTGCCAGCCCCGGCGACCGCCGAAGCGGTGCTGGCTGCGCTGCGCCGCCAATTGCGCAAGCGCACGCCAGTGCCCACGCCAGCCAGCCATGACGGCAAAGTGCTCGCCTTCGTGTCGTGCAAAGGCGGCAGCGGCGCCACTTTCGTGGCCGCCAACCTCGCGCATGTGTTAGCCGCCGGCGGCCAGCGCCGCGTCGCACTGATCGACATGAATCTGCAGTTTGGTGATGCCGCGCTCTTTCTCAGCAGCGAGCGCCCGGTGAGCAACGTGGCCGATGTGGCACGCAACATCAATCGCCTTGATCCCGAACTGCTGCAGTCGGCCATGAACCAGGTGGCGCCGGGCTTGTGGGTACTGGCCGCTCCCGACGATCCCGCTCATGCCGCCGATGTGATGCCCCAGCATGTGGAGGCGATCGTGCACATGGCCTGCGGCATGTTCGACTTCGTGGTCATCGACGCGGGGCGAGCGCTGAGCGCGGTGACGCTGCAGGTGCTCGATCTGACAGACCGGGTGTATGCCGTTCTGCAGCTGACCCTACCCTTTATTCGCGACGGCAAACGGCTGCGCGACGTGTTCCACTCGCTCGACTACCCGCCGGAGAAGATCCACTGGATCGTCAATCGCCACCAAAAGGACAGTCACCTCACGTTGGAGGACCTGAAGAAGACGCTGGGCCTGCTCCGCGTCACCAGCCTGCCCAACCAGTACGACGTGGTGGCGGCCTCGGTCAATCAAGGGGTGCCGCTCGAACGCATTGCCGCCAACAGTTCCATCGCCAAGAGCCTGCGCGAGCTGGCGTTGGACATTGCACCACCGTCACCTTCCGGACAGAACCGCAACGGCTGGTTCTCCGGTCTTTTCCGCGCGTCGGCGCATTGATGCCAGATTGAAAGGAAGACCATGAGTCTGCGCGCAAGGCTGGGCGCTACCGCCCCGAGCTTCACCGCATCGAACGAAGTCGCGGGCGAAGTGGCAGGTGTGCCCACGCGCGCCTACCATGAGACGAAGGCGCGCATCCACCAGGTGCTGCTCGGGCGAATCGATCTCGAGGCGATGGAAAGCCTCTCGCCCGAGAACCTCAAAGAAGAGCTGCGCCAGATGGTCGAGCGCCTCCTGGTCGAGGAGAACCTGGTCCTCAATGCCGGTGAGCGGCGCAACCTGGTGCGCGACATCCAGTGGGAGATGCTCGGTTTCGGGCCGTTGGAGCCACTGCTGACCGACCCTACCGTATCGGACATCCTGGTCAACACGCACAAGCAGGTGTACGTGGAGCGCCGCGGCCGGCTGGAGATCACCGACATCAGTTTCGTCGACGACGAGCACCTGATGAAGATCATCGACAAGATCGTTTCGCGCATGGGTCGCCGCGTCGACGAGTCCAGCCCCATGGTTGACGCACGCCTGCCCGACGGGTCGCGGGTCAACGCGATCATCCCGCCGTTGGCCATCGACGGCCCAATCCTGTCGATCCGCCGCTTCTCGTCGGTGCCGCTGCAGATCTCCAACCTGATCGAGTACCGCTCGCTGTCGGAGGAAATGGCGCAGTTCATCACGGCGCTATCCGAAGCCAAGATCAACATCCTGATATCCGGCGGCACCGGTTCGGGCAAGACCACGCTGCTCAACATCCTGTCCGGCTACATTCCGGTGTACGAGCGCATCGTCACGATCGAAGACGCAGCCGAGCTGCAACTGCAGCAGCCCCACGTGGTGCGTCTGGAAACCCGGCCGCCCAACATCGAAGGGCGTGGCGAGGTGCCGCAGCGGGCGCTGGTGCGCAACGCGCTGCGCATGCGGCCCGACCGCATCATCCTGGGCGAGACGCGCGGTCCGGAGGCGCTGGACATGTTGCAGGCCATGAACACCGGCCACGAAGGATCGATGACCACGGTCCACGCGAACACCCCCCGCGACGCGCTGGCACGGCTGGAAAGCATGATCGCGATGGCCGGCGTGGATTTGCCCGCCAAGGCGGCGCGTGCGCAGGTGGCCTCGGCGATCGGCGTGATCATCCAGGCCAACCGACTGAGCGATGGCACGCGCCGGATCACCAGCATCCAGGAGGTCACCGGCATGGAAGGCGACACGATGACCATGCAGGAGATCTTCGTCTTCAAGCAGACCGGCGTGGCGGCTTCGGGCGCGGTCGAGGGCTACTTCACCGCGACCGGTGTTCGCCCGCGTTTCTGGGACCGTCTTCTGACCCGCGGCATCCGCCTGCCCGAAACCCTGTTTGCGCCGGCGCGGCGCAACGCCTGAACCGGAGGGCCCGCGCGATGGACACCTCCTTCATGCTCTTCATCGTGATCGCCTTCCTCGCGGTGGTGCTTACGCTCGAAGGCCTGTACAACGTCTGGGCTTCGCGCAGCAGCCCCGAAGCCAAGAGAATCGCCAACCGCTTGCAGGCCTTATCCGGCGAGATGCAGATGCAGGTTGGCATCGAGCGCGAGCGCGCCAAGTCGCGCATGCCGCGCCTCGATGCTCTGCTCGGGCGCGCGGCCGTCGGCCAGCGCATGCAGCGCTTCGTCGCGGCTTCGGCGCTCTCGGTGTCGCCGGTCGAACTCGTCCTGATGTCTGTCGGCCTCGGGGTTGGTGGCCTGCTGCTGCCGACGCTGATCGGCAAGCCCCCGATCTTCGGCGCCGCGCTGGGTTTGGGCTTGGCGGTGCTGCCCTGGTGGCGGGTGGCAAAGCGGCGGCGCGAACGCATCGGCCGCATCGAGAGGCAGTTTCCCGAAGCGCTCGACCTGATGGGTCGTGCGATGCGCGCCGGCCATGCCTTTCCGACCGCAGTGAAGATGGTCGGCGACGAAATGGCCGAACCCCTCGGGCGTGACTTTCGCATCCTGTTCGACGAGATGAATTACGGCGTGCCGGCGAACGATGCGCTGCAGCACCTCGCCGAGCGGGTGCCGGTGCCCGACGTGAGCTACTTCGTCGTCGCAGTGATGATCCAGCGCGAATCGGGCGGAAACCTCGCCGAACTGCTGGACAAGATCGCGACCATCGTGCGCGAGCGCCTGAAGCTGCTGGGCCACATCCGCACGTTGTCGGCGGAAGGCCGGCTCTCGGCGCTGATTCTGACTGCGCTGCCGTTTTGCGTGGCCTTGATGGTGAACTTGGTGAATCCGAAGTTCATGGCCGTGCTGTGGACTGATCCCGCGGGTGTACGCATGGTCGGCGTCGCGCTGCTCATGATGGTCATGGGCATCCTGTGGATGCGCCGGATCATCCGCATCCGTGTTTGAGGGAGGTGACCGTGCGCCCTGAACAAATCGCGATCCTCGGCCTCGTGTTCGTCGTTGTTGCGGCCGGCGTGTTCGGCATCGCAGCGATGCTCGAGCAGAGTGCCGCTCGAAAACGCCTGGGCACGCTGGTGGTCGACGACGTGCGCGGCCCGAACGTTGGCGGCCAATGGCTGCAGCGGGTGGCGGCGCTGACTCGCCCGATCGGCAAGCTCTCGATGCCGGAGGAGGGCTTCGAAAAGTCGAGTCTCAGGCTGCGCTTCGTCCATGCCGGCATCCGCAATCCCAACGCGCTGCCGGCCTTCTTCGGTATCAAGACCCTGCTCACCATCGGCCTGCCGCTCGCGGGCTTCTCGATCCTCACACTCACCGGTTCGCCACTCAAGGGCAACGGCCTGCTGCTCGCGATGCTGGCGCTCGCCGCGTTGGGCTACTACGGCCCCAACATGGTTCTATCGCGCATGGTCATGGTGCGCCAGCGCGAGATCTTCGAGGCCTTTCCGGACGCACTGGACCTGATGACCGTGTGTGTCGAAGCGGGTTTGGGCACCGAAGCGGCCATGCTGCGCGTCGCCGACGACTTGCAGCTGAAGAGCCCAGTACTGGCCGACGAACTGCATTTGGTCAATCTCGAGTTGCGCGCCGGCGCTGACCGCGAACGGGCACTGCGCAACCTGGCGACTCGTACCGGCGTGGAAGAGGTCGACGGCTTCGTCGCGATGATCAGCCAGGCCGAGCGCTTCGGCACCAGCATCGCTGCGTCGCTGCGCGTGCATGCGGACATGCTGCGCACACGGCGCCGCCAGCGTGCCGAAGAGGCGGCAGCCAAGATTGCGCTGAAGTTGCTGTTCCCGCTGATCTTCTGCATCTTCCCCTCATTGATGGTCGTGCTCATGGGCCCGGCCATGATCCAGATCTATCGCGTGCTGCTGCCCACTATGGCCGGCCACTGATCCAGGAGCCCGAGCATGCGCCTGCGCCAAGTTCCCCAGCGTCTTGCTTCAACTCCCTCGCGTTCCGTTGGTTTGGTGATGGCACTGGTGATGGCCGGCTGCGCCACCCCGACCCCGGAGGCCTGGCGTGTGGTGCCGAGATACCGCGTTACGCATGCGGGCACGGGAGCCGCACAGGGTTATTTCGCGTTGGCTCGTAAGTACGAGGGCGAGGGGCGAGTAGGCCTAGCACTGGTGGCCTGGCGCAAGGCCGCACTCGAGGCGCCTGACGACGTCGAGATACTCGACGCGCTGGGTATTGCTGAAGCGAGGCAAGGGTTCCATGACCGGGCCATCGCCACCTTGCGCCGCGCCTCGGCGCTGGCACCGCCGCAGGCCGCGCGACTGAACAACTTGGGTTATGCGCTGCTACTCGATGGCCGCAACGACGAGGCCCGCCGTGTCCTGCTCGAGGCCTTGGCACTCGAACCTCAACACGCCCAAGCACGGACCAATCTGAGCCGCCTCGAGCCCATTGGCGCTGTAGCGGCCGTTGCATTTGCAGTGCCAGTGCCCAACTCCTTCTCGGTCGCGGACCTGCAAACCGCGGCTTCTCAACAACCGGCCGATGGGATTCGCCTGATCGCGCAGCCTACAACTGGACCACTACCCCTGAGCAGCACGCCCGGAACCAGTGCAACGGTGCCAGCGATTGCAACCGAGGTACGGTCCGCCCTGTCGGAAGAAGCGCACCCCGTGAACCTGCACGCTGTTCGCATCCAAATCGCCAATGGCAACGGCATCCCAGGTATGGCCGCCCGGCTCGCCTCGTGGTTGCGCCGCAGCGGACTCGAAAACGCAATGCACCTGAGCAACTTGCCACCCTACGACAGCCCGAGCACCGTAGTCCACTACCGCCCGGGCTTCGCCGAGCAGGCGCGTGAAATCGCGCGCCGCATGCAACCCGGTGCGATGGTTGCGCAGCAGCCTGGTGATGCGCGGGGTGCAGATGTGCGCGTGGTCATCGGCCGGGACGCGCGGCCCCTAGCAGCAGGGACGCAGAGACGCGGCAACGGACAGGCTTTCCCGGGTTGGTCTTCTCGTGCATCCCACCGAGATGGGATCCGCGCTGGACAACTCATCGAACACCCAACAAGTTGAGCAGTTCAAGCAGGCCGCGCGTGCAGACGGTTGTCGACGCGTTGATCAAGAACACGCGCAAGCTGCCCCAGGAGCTGTACAAGTCCCTCACGTGGGATCGGGGTAAGGAGATGGCCGCTCACCAGCGATTCACGCTTGCCACCGTATCCAGGTCTACTTCTGCGTTCCACGCAGTCCTTGGTAGCGAGGCAGCAACGAGAACACGAACGGCCTGCTCAGGCAGTACCTGCCCAAGGGCATCGACGTCTCGAGCTATTCACCAACCAAGCTCAACGCCATAGCGAGACAGCTGAACGAGAGGCCAAGGAAGACACTTGGCTACCAGACGCCGGCTGAGATGTTCAGCCGCACCGTTGCGTTGACCGGTTGAATTCGCCGCCACTAGCCGTCGGTGACTTCGACAGGACCGAATCACCCAAGCGGCTCGTCAAGCCAGTTGGGCTGTGCTTGTCCCGGGTTCGGCCACCTTGACCCATCCAACGACCCCGGCGCACTATCGGCTCGAAGAGGTTGTGGGGTGGAGGGTTCGACCGATCGTTTGGGTGAACCCAAACGTTGGACGGACCGGAGACGAGCGAAACATGGCGATGACACGTGCGTTGGCTAAGCTGGCCGGCGGGAAGGCCGCTCTCGTCCTGCTTTTTCTCCTGTTTGCACAGCCACTCACGGTCGTTGCACAGCCGGCAGCGAAGATCTTTCGAGTCGGACTTCTCGGCACCGTCCCGCTGACGAACCCGGAGGCTTCGCGTATCTGGGGCGGCTTCTTTGATGGTTTGCAGCAACTTGGCTACATCGAGGGCCAGAACATCGTCATCGAGAGCCGATTTTCGGATGGCATATCCGAACGCCTTCCCGCACTTGCGGCTGAGCTTGTTCAGCTCAGGGTCGATGTGATCGTCGCAGCCGGCCACACTCCCAGCGTGGCCAGGAGCGTCACGTCAACCATCCCCATCGTGATGCCGAATCACGGCGACCCGATCGCGAGTGGGCTCGTGGTGACCCTGGCCAGGCCGGGAGGAAACGTCACGGGGCTGTCCGCACAGACCCCGGAGCTGCTTGGCAAGCAGCTGCAGCTCCTCCAGCAGGTGCTACCCCGCATGTCCCGTGTGGCGGTGTTGTCGAACCCCGGCAACCCGAACCACGCGCGATACCTGCGTAACGCGGATGACGCAGCCCAATCATTGAAGGTGCGGCTGCAGATCCTGGAAGCGCGAGCCCCCAGCGACATCGTTCCTGTCTTTTCGGCGGCCACGAGGGAATCGGCGCATGCGCTTCTGGTCCTTGGTGACCCGATGTTCACCGGCCAGATACGGCGGATAGGCGATCTGGCCATCCAAAGCCGGCTGCCGGCGATTGCCAACCAGAGCGAATACGCCGACGCAGGCGTGCTGCTGACGTACGGCGTTGACCTGCGCGAGAGCTTCCATCGCGCGGCTACCTACGTAGACAGGATCCTCAAGGGAACCCGGCCGAGTGACCTCCCGGTCGAGCAGCCGACAAAGTTCGAACTGGTGGTAAACCGAAGAGTGGCAACGACCCTTGGCGTCGCCGTTCCGCCAGCGCTGCTCGTGCAGGCGCAAAAGATCATCGATTGACGTCGCGGGCGCGAGTGAACAAAGACGATGAGCGAAAGCCGTTCGAACCGCTGCAACGGCGGTGAAGGGCCGGTCGCCCTCTTCCATAGAGTGACGGTGCGTGACACGGATGAAACGCAAGACAGGTAGTCCGGCTGGGCCGGGTGTTGTCGATGTCGGTGGACCGAATCTCGTCGCGGTGCTCGCACGGAACGACGCACTGTCCAACAATGAACGCATGCTGGCGTGGCGCGGCCGTGCCGCCGTACTCCAATCGGGCGGATTCGCACGCGGAGGTGGTGATCGATCGACGCGCGCGTCCG
>DASTZF010000420.1:0-16345 GCA_035764445.1 Burkholderiaceae bacterium | reverse complement strand
CACGAGATGTCGGCCGTGTACGGCGATGGCATCATCACCGCGCGCACGCGCAGCGGCCCGAGCGCATCGACCGCGATCGCCAGCACCAGCGCCGAATCGACACCGCCCGACAGCCCGATCACGACGCCGGGGAAGCCGTTCTTGCCGATGTAGTCGCGCACGCCGGTGACCAGCGCGCTCCATGCCTGCTGCTCCAGGCTCGGGGTATCGCGGCATTGCCCGTGCGGTGCACCGCGATCGTCGAGTTCGACCCATACCAGGCCAGGCTCGAAGGTGCCGCCGCGCACGGCGACGCGCCCCAGGGCGTCGACCGCGAACGATGCACCGTCGAAGACGACCTCGTCCTGTCCGCCCACCAAGTGTGCGTAAAGCAGCGGCACGCCCGCGATTTGTGCGCGTTCGGCCATGCGGGCCTCGCGGTCACCCGACTTGTCGAGGTGAAACGGCGATGCGTTGAGCACGCACAGCACCTGCGCGCCGGCAGCCAGCGACGACGCTGCCGGCTCGTCGAACCAGGCGTCCTCGCAGATCAGCACACCGAAGCGCTTGCCGCCAGCCTCGAACACCACCGGCGGCATCCCCGCCTCTCGGCCACCGACGAAGTAACGCCGCTCGTCGAACACCTGATAGTTCGGCAGCTCGCGCTTGCAGTACATCGCGAGCACGCGGCCATGCCTCAACACCGACGCAGCGTTGAAGCACACCGGCGCAGCGACCGACTTGGTGCGCTCGGTGGCCACGACGCTGCTGCGCGCCGGATGGCCGACCAGCACCGTCAAGCCATCGAGCGACTCCAACTCGAGCGCCAGCGCCTGCAACTCGCGTTCGCACGCATCCATGAAAGCCGGGCGCAGCAACAGGTCTTCCGGCGGGTAGCCCGACAGCGCCAGCTCCGGTGCGATCATCAGCGCTGCGCCGCCGGCGTGCGCCTCGCGTGCGGCCGCAGCGATCTGCTTGGCATTGCCCGCCAGATCGCCGACGGTGGGATTGATTTGCGCCAGCGCGACGCGGACGTTGGGCACAGGAAAGGGCGGCAGGTGAACGGGTGACGATCAAGCGCGAATCGATTCGCGCCGCGAGCGACCGTGGGCCGGATGATTATGTCATTCGGGTGATCGACGATCCGTCCGCGCTGGATTGCAGCGCCTGGGACGAGCTGCTCGCGCAGCAGGCGTCGCCGACGCCGTTCATGAGCGCGCACTACCTGGCGGCGCTGCACGCGTCCCGCAGCGCCTGGCCACGCAGCGGCTGGACGCCGCGCTTCGTCACGCTGTGGTCTGGGGCGCGGCTGTGCGCGGCGGCGCCCGCATACCTGAAGACCCACTCCTGGGGCGAGTACGTGTTCGATTGGGCGTGGGCCGACGCCTATCAGCGACACGGCTTGCGCTACTACCCCAAGCTGCTGGTCGCAGTGCCGTTCACGCCGGTGCCGGGCACTCGCTTGATGGCGGTCGATGACATTGCCCGCGATCACCTGGTGAGCACGCTGCACGATCTCGCGCGGGAAGCCGATCTCTCGTCAGCCCATGTGCTGTTCCACGATGCGCCCGACGCCGCCGCGCTGCAACGCAACGGCTGGTTCGCTCGCCACAACGTGCAGTTCCATTGGACACGCGGGGCGGCCAGAGCGCCGCGCGACTTCGGCGAGTTCCTGGCGCGCATGCAGCACGTCCAGCGCACGAAGATCAACCAACAGCGGCGCAAGGTGGCCGACGCAGGCGTTGCGTTCACCGTGCACGAGGGGGCATCGATCGGCGAGGACCTGTGGGACTTCTTTCACCGCTGCTACACGCTGACCTACCGTGCGCACGGTTCGACGCCGTACCTGACGCGCGCGTTCTTCACCGCGATGGCGCAGTCGATGCCCGCGCACTGGGTGATGTTCGTCGCGCGCGTCGGGCGCGAGCCGGTGGCGGTGTCGCTGATCGCGCTCGACCGTGTCCGCCGCGCGGCGTTCGGTCGCTACTGGGGCGCGACGCGCTTCATCGATAGCCTGCACTTCGAAGCCTGTTACTACCAGCCGCTGCAGTGGTGCATCGAGCACGGCATCGAACGCTTCGAAGGCGGCGCGCAGGGCGAGCACAAGATGGCACGCGGCCTGCTACCCGCGGCGACCGCATCGTCGCACTGGTTGGCGCACCCGGCCTTCGCGCGCGCGGTCGACGAGTTTCTGCACGCCGAGCGCGCCGGTGTGCGCGAGTACGTCGACGAGCTGAACGAGCGCCTGCCGTTCCGGCGCCAACCCTGAGAGAGCGGCCGGCGGCGAGCGCTCAGGGCTGCTTGAAGTCTCCCGCCAGCATGAAGGCCATCTGCTCGGGCTTGATCTGTGCGCGCAAGGCCTGGCTCACCGGCCCGGCTTGCAGCGCAGCGAGCGCCGTGTCGACGCGACCGGCGAACGCGAACGTGCGATCGAGATCGAGGTTGCGCTGCAGGGCCTGCGCGAGCCGGTCGTCCTGTGCGCGCGCCAGGCGGCGGTAGTTCAGCAGCGCCGCTTTCGCCGACGCCACCTCCTGCTCGCTGAAACCTTCCTGCACTGCCTTGGCCAACTCGTCGCGATAGGCCTGTTCCACCTTGTCGCGGTTCGACGGCGCGAAAATCGCACCCCCGAACCACAGCGTGTGGGCGTCGAGATCACCCCAGTCCAGCGCGCTGTAGACGTCGTACGACAGGCCTTCGCGCTCGCGGATGCGCTTGAACAGGCGCGAGTCACCACCGCCACCGAGCATGAAGTTGGCCAGCATCAGTGCAGGATGCACCGCGTCGCTGTCGGACAGAGGCAGGTGCAGCTCGATCCCCAACGTGGCGTTCTGCTTGTCCGGCGTGTTGATGACCTCGCGGCCAGGCTGCATCGCGTAGACCGGACGCGCCACGCGCGACGCCGGCTCGCTCGCCACCCAATCACCGAAGCCGGCGGTCAGGGCCTGGCGAACGGCCTCGGCATCGAAGTCGCCGACGGCAGCGAATCGTGCCTGAGACGCGCCGTAGAAGCGCGCGTGGAAGTCCTTGATGCGCTCGAGCGTCACCGCCTGCGAATCCTCGAGCCGCTCGTCGAAACTGCGCGCGTGCCGCACGTCGCCGCGCGGGTACGGGTCGCCACGGCGCGCCAGACCGTTGGCGACGATGGCCTGCGGATCGTCGCGCTGCCCCTGGATCTCGGCCGCGGTCTGACGCTTCAGTTCGTCGAGCGCCGCGGCGGGGAACGACGGCGAGCGCAGCAAGTGCGCGAGCAGCTTGATGGTGTCAGCCACGGTGTCGCGCTGCGAGCGCAGCGTGACCCTCACTTCGTCGCCGCTGGAGGCCACCTGCAGTTCGGACTTCAGCGCGTCGAGCCGGTCCTGGATCTGCACGCGAGTGAGCCCGGCGCCGCCCTTGTCGATCATCGCCGCCGTGAATTCAGACACCTCGCGCAACCCCGTCAGGCTGCGCTCGTTGCCGACGCGCATCGCCATCGAGATACGCACCGTCTGCCCACGCGTGGGCTTGGGCAGCAACGCCACCTTCATGCCGTTGGGCAGCGCCAGGCGCTGCGTCTTGATGTCGATGTTGGCAGGCGATGAATCGAAGGCCGCCACCGCGGCGCCCGAGGCCTGCGGCTTGAACGTCTTCATCTGCGCCGCCACGTCGACCTCTTCGGGCTGCGGGGCGCGCACCGGCTTGTCGGTGGGTACGTAGGTCGCGAGCGTGCGGTTCGACGTCACCAGCCGCTGCTGCGCCACCTGCTGCACGGCGTCACGCGTCAGTGCGCGTACGCGATCGCGATCGAGGAACAGCAGCCGCCAGTCGCCCTGCGCCACGGTCTCCGACAGCACCAGCCCGATCGTCTCGGGATTGCTGTACTGCTGCTCCCAGCTCTTCAGCCACTTGGTCTGCGCGCGCTTGAACTCCTCGTCGGTGATCGGCTCGGCGGCCAGTCCCTCGACCACCTGGATCAATTCCTGCGCGCCACGGGACGGATCCTGCCCGGCAGCGAACTGCGCACCGAACAGCGCGACACCGGGGTCGGCCATCGCCAGCGACTCGGCGAACACGCCCGACGCGAGGCCGGTCTCGACCAGCCGCTTGTGCGCACGGCCAGACGGGCTGTCGCCGACGATCAGCGAGATCAGCTCCATCGCCGGGTAGTCCGGGTGCGGCCCCGGCGGCGCGTGATAGCCGAGCATCACCTGCGGCACACCACCGACGCGGCGCAACGTGACGCTGCGCTCGCCATCCTGCACCGGGTCGACCGTGTACAGACGCGGCAGCGCGCGCTTGGGCTTCGGGATGCGACCGAACGACTGCTCGATCCAGGCCATCGTACGCGCCCGATCGAACTTGCCCGACACGATCAGCGTCGCGTTGTCGGGCTGGTAGTACAGGCGATAGAACGCCTGCAGGCGGCCGATGTCGACGTTCTCGACGTCGCTGCGCGCGCCGATCGTCGACTTGCCGTAGTTGTGCCACTGGAACATCGCGGCCAGTGTCTTTTCGAACAGGATGCGCCCGGGGTCGTTCTCGCCCATCTCCATTTCGTTGCGCACCACGGTCATCTCGGTGTCGAGATCCTTGCGCGCGATGAACGAGTTGACCATCGCGTCGGCCTGCCAGCCGAGGTACCAGCGCAGGTTGTCGTCGTTGGCCGAGAAGCTGGCGAAGTAGTTGGTCCGGTCGACCCAGGTCGAGCCGTTGGCGCGCAGGCCGCGCTTGGAGAACTCGGCCCACACGTTGTGGTGCGTCGGCGTGCCCTTGAAGATCAGGTGCTCCAGCAGGTGCGCCATGCCGGTCTCGCCGTAGTTCTCCTGGCGCGAGCCGACGCGATAGGTCACATTGACGGTGGTGGTGGGCTTGCTGTCGTCCGGTGCCAGCAGGACCTGCAGGCCATTGGCCAGCCGGTATTCGCCGATGCCTTCGACCTCCGTCACCGGCTTGGGCAACGCGGCAGACGCCAACCCGGCTTGCACGACCCACAAGCCCGCCACCAGGGCCTTCACGAAGCGCATGGAATCTCCTGCTGGCCGACTGCGGCCGCTCGGCGCCGCAGTGTAGTCAGGCGGGCGCGACGTTTCCGCGCCTTGCGACGAATGACCGATGCGGCGGCATCGACGGCGATCAGAGTCGCCGGCGGCGGACTCAGTTCCGCTGCCGTGCAGCCCAGGCATCCATCCCGGCCTGCACCTCGGCCCGCGCAGCGTCGGGGCCCTTCCAGCCGAGCACCTTGACCCACTTGCCTTCTTCGAGGTCCTTGTAGTGCTCGAAGAAGTGCTGGATCGTCTGGAGCCGCAGCGGATTCAAGTCCTCGGGCTTCTGCCACTGGGTGTACAGCGACAGGATCTTGTCGATCGGCACCGCCAGCAGCTTGTTGTCTCCGCCGGCCTCGTCCTCCATCTCCATCAAGCCGATCGGCCGGCACGTCACCGCCACGCCCGAGATCAGCGGCACCGGCGTGATCACCAGCACGTCGACCGGATCGCCGTCGTTGGCCAGTGTCTGCGGGATATAGCCGTAGTTGCACGGATAGTGCATCGACGTCGACATGAAGCGGTCGACGAACAAAGCACCGGTCGCCTCGTCGACCTCGTACTTGATCGGATCAGCGTTCATCGGGATTTCGATGATGACGTTGAACTGTGCAGGCGCTCGCGCGCCGGGACCCACGTTGTGCAGACTCATTGGACGCTCGTGCTCACAGGGGAAACCCGGATTTTACGGATACGCCTTGCAGCGCACTGACGGGAGTCCTCACAACATCCCTTAGGATGCGCGCCGAGCGAACCGCACCCCTGGCGCGAGGGCCGGCCAAGACACGCGGTCGCACATCGAATCAGCCGTTGAAAATGAGGAAGGAGAAATCCCCATGTCGATGACCATGGCGTTGTACGTCGCGCTGGCCTGCGGGCTGGCCGCAGTGATTTACGGGTTCGTACAACGCGGGCTCATCTTGAGCAAAGACGCGGGCAGCGCCCGCATGCAGGAGATCTCGGGCGCCGTGCAGCAGGGCGCCGCCGCGTATCTGGCCCGCCAGTACCGCACGATCGCCATCGTCGGTGTTGTGCTCGCGGTGTTGATTGCCATCTTTCTCGGCGGCAGGACGGCTGCGGGCTTCGTGCTCGGCGCGATCCTTTCGGGTGCTTGCGGCTTCATCGGCATGAACGTGTCGGTTCGCGCCAACGTGCGCACCGCGCAGGCGGCCACGCAGGGCATCGGTCCGGCGCTCGACGTCGCGTTCAAGGGCGGTGCGATCACCGGCATGCTGGTGGTCGGACTCGGCTTGCTTGGGGTCGCTGCGTTCTTGTGGTTCATCTCGGGCGGCAGCAACGTGGAATCGGAGACGCTGAAACCGCTGCTCGGTCTGGCCTTCGGTGCGTCGCTGATCTCGATCTTCGCGCGCCTGGGCGGCGGCATCTTCACCAAGGGTGCCGACGTCGGCGCCGATCTGGTGGGCAAGGTCGAGGCCGGCATTCCGGAGGACGATCCGCGCAACCCGGCGGTGATCGCCGACAACGTGGGCGACAACGTCGGCGACTGCGCGGGCATGGCGGCCGACCTGTTCGAGACCTATGCGGTGACGCTGATCGCTACGATGGCGCTCGGCGCACTGATGGTCAAGGGCGCGGCGGTCGCCGCCGTGGTCTATCCGCTGCTGCTGGGCGGCGTGTCGATCATCGCCTCGATCATCGGCTGCTCGTTCGTCAAGGCGAGCCCCGGCATGAAGAACGTGATGCCCGCGCTGTACCGCGGGCTGATCGTCGCCGGTGTGATCTCGCTGATCGCGTTCTATTTCGTCAGCAGCACCATGTTCCCGCAGCCAGTCGAGGCCGGCGGTAAGACGATCACCGCGCTGGCGCTGTTCGGCGCCTGCGCGGTGGGTCTGGTGCTGACCGCTGGCATGGTGTGGATCACCGAGTACTACACCGGCACCGACTTCAAGCCGGTCAAGCACGTCGCACAGGCGTCGACGACCGGTCACGCCACCAACATCATTGCCGGCATCGGCGTCAGCATGAAGAGCACCGCGTGGCCGGTGCTGTTCGTCTGCATCGCGATCCTGGTGTCGTACTCACTGGCCGGCTTGTACGGCATCGCGATCGCCGCCACCGCGATGCTGAGCATGGCCGGCATCATCGTCGCCCTCGACGCCTACGGTCCGATCACCGACAACGCCGGCGGCATCGCCGAGATGGCCGAGCTGCCCGACAGCGTGCGTGACATCACCGACCCGCTCGACGCGGTGGGCAACACCACCAAGGCGGTGACCAAGGGCTATGCGATCGGCTCGGCCGGCCTGGCCGCGCTGGTGCTGTTCGCCGACTACACGCACTCGCTCGAGACGCGCGGCATCACCGCCAGCTTCGACCTGAGCAATCCCAAGGTGATCATCGGCCTGTTCATCGGCGGCCTGATTCCCTACCTGTTCGGCGCCATGGCGATGGAGGCGGTGGGCCGCGCCGCGGGCTCGGTGGTCGAGGAGGTGCGCCGCCAGTTCCGCGAGATCAAGGGGATCATGGAAGGCACCGGCAAGCCCGAATACGGCAAGGCAGTCGACATGCTGACCGGCGCGGCGATCAAGGAGATGATGATCCCGTCGCTGCTGCCGGTGGTGGTGCCGATCGTGGTGGGGCTGGTGCTGGGCGCCGAGGCGCTCGGCGGCCTGCTGATGGGCACCATCGTCACCGGCCTGTTCGTGGCGATCAGCATGTGCACCGGCGGCGGCGCGTGGGACAACGCCAAGAAGTACATCGAGGACGGCAACCACGGCGGCAAGGGCAGCGATGCGCACAAGGCCGCGGTGACTGGCGACACGGTGGGCGACCCCTACAAGGACACCGCCGGTCCGGCCGTCAACCCGCTGATCAAGATCATCAACATCGTCGCGTTGCTGATCGTGCCGCTGCTGCCGGCGGGCACGGCGACCAAGGCACAGGCGCCGATCGACGTGGTGCCGGTCGTCGCCACGGCGGCCGCGCCGGCCGCAGCCGAAGTGCCGCTGCAAGCCAAACGCTGAGCGCACTCGCCTCCACCAAGCGCGCAAAGGCCGGGTCACCCCGGCCTTTGTCGTTGACGCGCGCACCGCCGCGCGTCGGGTGCTCGGGGCTAGAAGACTTCGGGGATGAAGTTCTTCGAGAAGTCGGGTTGGCGGTACGAGCTGTCGATCTTGCGCTTGGGCAGCTTGATCTTTTCGCGTTTAGGCGCCCTGTACGGGATGCGCGACAACAGGTGCGTGATCAGGTTGAGCCGGGCGCGCTTCTTGTCGTCTGAGCGCACCATGAACCAACGCGCATGAGAGGTATCGGTGGCGGCGATCATGTCGTCGCGTGCGCGCGTGTAGTCGTTCCACTTCGTGTACGACTTGATGTCCATCGGCGACAGCTTCCAGAGCTTGCGGCCGTCGTCGACGCGCGACTTCAGGCGGCGAGTCTGCTCGTCGGGACTGACCTCGAGCCAGTACTTCAGCAGGATGACGCCCGAGTCGACAATCGCCTTCTCCACCGGCGGCGTCATCAGCAGGAATCTCTTCGCCTGCTCCTCGGTGCAGAAGCCCATCACGCGCTCGACACCCGCGCGGTTGTACCAGCTGCGATCGAAGATCACGATCTCGCCGCCAGCCGGGAGATGCGGGATGTAGCGCTGAATGAACATCTGGCTCTTCTCGCGCTCGGTCGGCGTCGGCAACGCGACGACGCGGAACACCCGCGGGCTGACTCGCTCGGTGATCGCCTTGATCGTGCCGCCCTTGCCGGCACCGTCGCGGCCCTCGAAGACGATGCAGACCTTGGCGCGGCTCTCCACCACCCACTGCTGCAGCTTGACCAGCTCAACGTGCAGACGCTCCAGCTGCTTGTCGTAGTCCTTGGTCTTCAGCGGAGCCGACGCAGCGGTGTCGCCGGCAGCCGCTTCTGGGGTCGTCCCCTTGGTCTCTTCCTTGGAGGCACTCTTCTTCATGATGGATCTCGCTCTACGTTGAGGTTGGCACGGTTTCGATCTGCCGATCGGTCTCACTCGGGCTCGGCGCCGGGCGGCGGAGCATCCAGTGTCGCGTACTTGCGCACTGCCATGTCAAGGCTCGCAAAGAGCCGGTCCGGGCCCAACTTGGCGAACAGACCGGCCTTCTCGACGACTGCCTTCATCTCCGGGTTCATCGCCGCCAGGCACAGCACGATTCCGGTCGCCTGCAGCCGCTCCTCGGCCTCGATCAGCATCTTCAGCGCCGTGTATTCGATGTCGAGCACGGCCCTGCAGTCGAGCACCACCACGCGCGGCTTGGCCTGCTCGACGAGCTGCTGAATCAGTTCGCTGACCCGCTGCGCGTTGGCAAAGAACACGCGGCCTTCCACCCGCACCAGCAGCAGGCCCGGCCAGGTCTGGTCGTGCGGATGCTCCGGCGACAGCGGGCGGAAGACGTTGGTGTCACGCTTGCGGCCCAGCGCATACACCGGCGGGTTGTACGCTTGATAGATCAGCGACAGCATCGACGCGATCACCGCGATCAGGATGCCGTCGAGCGTGCCGAGCAGCACCACCCCGACGAAGGCGATCACGGCCCAGCGGAATTCCACCGCGCGCACCTGGCGGATCGCGCGGAATTCCCTGGGCTGGATGAGCTCGATCGAATAGGCGATCACGACGGCGGCCAGTGCAGCCTGCGGCATCATCGCGATCACGGGCGCCAGCAGCAGCATCGTGACGACCGCGGTGGCCGCGGTCACCAGCGCGGCGAGTTGGCTGCGCGCGCCGGCACGCCGATTGACGTTGGTCTGCGAAGTGCCGCCGCCGGCCGACATCGCACCCAGCACGCTGCCACCCAGGTTGGCCAGCCCGGTGGCGAGCAGCTCGCGATTGGGCACCGGACGCGGCTCGTCTGGTGCGCGAAAGGCTTGCGCGGCCGCCGTGCTCTCGGTGAAGCTCATCAACGCGATGCCCGCAGCGGCCGGCCACAGCGGCAGCATGAGGTCGAGCTGGGGCCACGTCCAGCCCGGCAAGCCGCTGGGCACCTTGCCCACCGCTTCGACACCGGCGGCCGGCAGCCCGAGCACGCTCATCGCGGCAATGGCGCCGGCGATCGCGATCAGCGGCGCCGGTGCTTTGGGCGTGAAGCGCTCCATCGCGAAGATCGCGACGAACAACGCGACGGCCAGCGCCAGCGTCGGCACCGACAGCTGCGGCAGATGTTCGACGATCGACCACAGGTCGCGCAGGAAGCCCACCTTGTGGATGTGCACGCCGAGCAGCTTTGGCAGCTGATCGACGACGATGACCAATCCGATGCCCGCCTTGAAACCGACCAGCACCGGCTCGGAAATGAAGTTGGCCAAAAAGCCAAGCCTCAAAATCGCGGCCAGCACCAGGATCGCACCGACCAGGAAAGCCAGCGTCGCTCCGGCGGCGATCAATGCGGTCGCATTGCCGTCGGGGACAACTTTACCGAGCGCGGCGGCCGACAGAATCGCCAACGTGGTGGTCGAGCTGACACTGAGCGGCCGCGACGTGCCCAGCAGCGCATAGGTCACCATCGGCACGAACGCCGTGTAGAGGCCAACCTGCGGTGGCAAGCCGGCCACCGTGGCGTAGGCCATCGCCTTGGGGATCACCACCGCCGCCGACGTGAGGCCGGCCACCACGTCGCGGCTCAGCCAGGCAGCTTGATAGTGGCGTGGCCACCAACCGCCCGAGGTCGCTGCGATGGCTTGAGATTCGAGGGCCATGTGGAGGCTGCCGCCACGCTGAGCGGTCAAAGCGCTCGCTGCGCCTGCGCGAGCAAGTCTTCCTTTGGCGGCATTTCGTCGCGGGCAATGCGCACGAACTTGATCGTCGCCCGCAGTCCCTCGCCGATCGACAGCTCGTCGAGCTCGAGCGAGTCGCCCTCGTCCGCGCAGTGGGGATCGACCTTGACGCCCAAGCGATTGACGCGCAACCGGATCTTGGCCAGCGCGATGTGCTGTTCGGGCTGCGCCAGCACCGCGTTCATCTGATCGATGGTGCCATCGAGCGTCATCCGACCATGGCTGCCGGCCGCGCTCGCGGCCGTTTCCTTCATCTCGTTCAGTTGGCGTTCAAGTTCGGAAATCTGTGGGTCGATGTCCGGCCCCTCACTGACCAGCGGCGCCATCCCATCGCGAGCGCTTCGCAGCATGCGCAGGCGCGTGGACAGCATCGCTTTGCGCTGCTCGCGGTCCCGCGCCTCCTCCCCCGTCTGCACGACGCGGCCGAGCACCAGCTGCGCCAGCCGCTCCATGATCCGGCGTCCGACTTCCAGGCGCGATTGCGCGAGATCGGGCGCCACTGCCAGCAGCCGGTGGTTGCTGAAGCCGACCGTTGTCTGCGGGACGTCCTGCCTGAGCACTTCGCCCTCCATGCGCGGTGCCAGCACGGTTTTCTCCTTGCGTTGCATGCCCAGCAGCGCACACGCATCGGCGCTCGCGGCATGGCTGGCGAAGAAGTCCCGCAATTCGTCGCAGCGGCCGATGCAGCGCGACACGTCGTCGGCCGCTGCGAAGTACGACCTGACGTGCGGGTCCTGCGACCATGCAGAACGGCTGAGCACCAGTGGCTCGCGCGGCAGCAACGTTGCAAGCTTGCGCAGGTGGGCGAGCGTGTGCGCAACGTTGCCGGCCAACTTGTCACGGTAATGCGAGGTCAGCCGGACACGCGGCTCGACCGTTTCGACAAAGTCGTCGATCGTCTCCGTGATGAGCTGCCGGTCGGTGTCGGCCGGCGCCTCTGCTGATTCGAACAACAACGACACCACACGTTCGAACATCGATGCCATGCGCTGCTTCCGGCTACCTGTTCGGCGCCATCGTAATCGTCCTGCGCCGTCGACTGCAATCGCGCGCGCGGATCCGGGCTTGATGCCCGTCAATGCGATTTTCACTGTCGTGCCGCGCGGCGATGGCAGGCGCTCGTGGTGCCGCACTGGCGGTCGCATCGGACGTAAGATCGCGCGCCAGTGATCGGTTGGCTTTGCGAGGAGCAGCGATGAGGCGATGGATGCAGCGATGGGCCCGCGGTCGCGCGCCCGCGACCCGTTCGGGACTCTTGCTCGTGGCCGCGGGCGTGGCGCTCGCGCTGTTGGGATGCACGTATTACGTGCCCCCACCCACCACCACGGTCGTTCCCGGTGCGCCGGCGAGTTTCGATCGCTCGTTCTCGGCGGCCTCGGGCGCGATGCGCGACCAGGGGCTGGCGATCAGCGTCGAAGACCGCACCAGCGGGCGCATCGTCGGCAAGGCAGGCAGCGGCACCGTGACCGCCAATGTGCGCCAGCAGGCCGACGGCAGCGTGCGCGTGCAGTTCGACGCCAGCGGGGTGAGTGATTCCGGTTTGATCGACCGTGTCTCGCGCGCCTACGACGCACGCATGGGCCGTTGACGCGACCGACCTCTGCGATGTTCCGCGGCACGTGGCCGCGACCCATGCGGCCACGACGCAATGCGCGCTGCCGTTTGCGCGCCGCCGCGCGTGCGCCCGAGCACCGCTGAGCGGCGCGCGTTCGCCAGGTCGATGAACACGAAGTTGCCGCCGTCCGACCCCGCGTGGCTGGGTTGGCTGCCGGGCGTGCGCACGGCGCGGTCGTATCAGCGGGAGTGGCTGCGTCACGATGTGGTCGCCGGGTTCGTGCTCACCGCGATGCTGGTGCCGGTGGGCGTCGCCTACGCCGAGGCGTCGGGTGTGCCGGGCATCCACGGCCTGTACGCGACGATCGTGCCTTTGCTCGTCTACGCTCTGTTTGGTCCCAGCCGCATCCTCGTGCTCGGCCCGGACTCCGCGCTCGCCGCGGTGATTCTTGCGGTGGTGGTGCCGCTGTCGGCGGGCGACCCGCAGCGCGCTGTCGTGCTGGCCGGCGCGATGGCCGTGGTGTCCGGCATCGTCTGCATCGCAGCGGGTGTCGCCAAGCTTGGGTTCGTGACCGAACTGCTGTCCAAGCCGATTCGCTACGGCTACATGAACGGCATTGCGCTGACCGTGATCCTGAGTCAGTTGCCGAAGCTGCTGGGGTTCTCGGTGCAATCAGACGGCCCGCTGCAGCAGCTGTGGGCCACGGCCAGTGGCGTGCTCGCGGGCAAGGCCAGTGCCATCGCATTCGCGCTGGGTGCAGGCACGCTGGCGGCCATCCTGCTGATGCAGCGTCGCCCGCGCTGGCCGGCGATCCTGATTGCCGTCGTGGCCGCCACGCTGATCGTCGGCGTGCTCGATCTGGATGGCCGCGCCGGCGTTGCGGTGCTCGGCGCGCTGCCGCAGGGTTTGCCCGCGTTGTCGCTGCCGCTGATCGGTTGGCATGACGTTGTGTCTGTGCTGATCGGGGGCTTCGCGGTCGCCGTGGTGTCGTTCGCCGACACCAGCGTGCTCTCGCGTGCGTACGCGGCACGTATGCGCATGGCGGTCGACCCGAATCAGGAAATGGTCGGCCTCGGCATGGCCAACCTGGCGACCGGCTTCTTCCAGGGCATGCCGATCAGCAGCAGCTCGTCGCGCACGCCGGTGGCCGAAGCCGCCGGCGCGCGCACGCAACTGACTGGCGTGGTCGGCGCGCTGGCGATCGGGCTGCTGCTGGTGGCTGCCCCGAGCGTGTTGAGCAACGTGCCGAGCGCCGCACTCGCCGCGGTGGTGATCGCCGCCGCGATCGGCCTGATCGAAGTGGCCGACCTGCGTCGCATCTACCGCATACAGCGCTGGGAATTCTGGTTGTCGGTGGTCTGCTTCGCCGGTGTCGCGACGCTGGGCGCCGTGCCCGGCATCGGCATCGCGATCGTGATTGCTGTGCTGGAGTTTCTATGGGATGGCTGGCGGCCGCACTCGGCGGTGCTCGGCCGGGTCGAGCGCCTCAAGGGCTACCACGATGTCACCCGCTATCCGCAGGCCCGGCGCATCCCGGGGCTCGTGCTGTTCCGCTGGGACGCGCCGTTGTTCTTCGCCAACGCGGAGCTGTTCGGTGATCGCGTGCGCGCCGCGATCGCGGCGTCGCCGACCCCCGCGCGCTGCGTCGTCGTCGCCGCCGAGCCTGTCACCAGTGTCGACGTGACGGCGGCCGACAGCCTGGAGGAGCTCGCGCAGGGCCTTCGCGACGACGGCATCGACCTCTGCTTCGCCGAGATGAAGGACCCGGTAAAGGACAAGCTCAAGCGATTCGGGTTGTTCGCGCGCTTCGGCGCCGAAACGTTCTATCCGACGCTCGGCGAGGCGGTGCGCGCGTACCTGCGTAGCTACCCCACCGAATGGGTCGACTGGGAAGACGAGCCCCGCGAGCAAAGCGGCCAGAGCTGATCGCACTGCTCACGGCGCAACGACGACACGGTGGGCGCTTCTTTGGGTTCGGTGAAGCCTCGACGCGGACGTCAAGGAGGGTTTCGCGCCTCGCTCAGCTATTAGCCCGTTCGGAGCCCTGCGCGTTGCGACGCCCCCGGCGTGAGGGGTCGAACATGTCTTGACCGAGATGTGGGCCCATAGCGCTGCGCCATCGGCGCCCTAGTCTGTGATTAGCACTTTGGGGAGGGCATTGGCTGCAGGGCGGGCGTACGCTACTCCTACCGTATGCGAGGCACTTCACGTGAACGAGCTAGTTCTTCGGTATGTCACCGTCCGAATCGTGGCACCTCTTCTGTGTGGAGCCATTGCAGCGTGTGGTGGTGGTGGCGGCGGTGGCAGTAGCGACGTGGCTGCGAACAGCGAGCCGGCACTACCCCCTGGCGCTATCGACAACCTGCCGGTTGGCAGTTGGTTGCAACTGCCCAATACCAAGATTCGCTCAGTCGCACCTGCCGCGTCTGAGCATGTGGAAAACGTCGTCAATGCCTGGAGCGGGGGCACCGTCGATACCGTGCGAAGTCGCTTGCTGGTATGGGGTGGGGGCCACTCTGACTACAACGGCAACGAGGTTTACGCGTTGGATTTGCCAAGCGCGAGCATTCAGCGTGTCGTCGAGCAGAGCCCGTTGATAGGGGCATCGGCGTGCAAGTCGGCCTTGCCCGATGGCACACCGACAGCGCGGCACACCTACGATGGCTTGGCCTACATCGCGCACGCCGATCGTTTCTTTGCCACGAGCGGCGCGTTGTCACCTTGCGGAAATGGCGATCCTGCGACGTGGACCTATGACTTCGGGGCCAGGAAGTGGACGATGAACTTTGCCCAATCGCCCTGGCTGATCCTCCCCGGCACCATGGCCAAGTACGACGCCGTCACCAAGCTGGTGTTCGTGCATGACACGACCGCGCTGTACGGGTACAACTTCGACACCAACTCGTCCACCACGCTGGCCACTGGGCTGAACGTGGACTATCACCTGACGGCGGCCATCGACACTAAACGGCGCAAGTTCGTGATGATCGGCAACGATGGCGTGAAGGTGGTTGATATGTCGACGTACCGGATGACGACAATGGCCACGACGAATACACCGTCACTGGTCAATGACGCTTCACCGGGGGTTGCCTACGATCCTGTGGCTGATCGCATCGTCGCGTGGTCCGGTGGTAGCAATGTCTATGCGTTGAATATGGAGTCCGGCGCGTGGAGCCAGGTAGCTATCAACGCCGGACCCACTGCGTCGGCGCCCGTCCAGGGTACCTTCGGCCGCTGGGCCTACATCCCGCAGTACGGAGTGTTTGCCCTCATCAACAGCGTTGACCAGAACGCCTGGGTGTTCAGACTCTCGAATTGAGATGTTGAAGGTGCGCGCCGTCGGAACGATGGGTAGGCGGCGGCCTTTTCACAGGCTCATAGCTCCGCGAGGGACAGACAGACTTCACACTCAGCACTGTTCACCGTGCCGAGGAATCTGTTGCCGTTTTCGCTGCCGATTGGCTCTGGATGGAGAAAGGGTTAGCAGGCACAAACCGGCTAACCCCTTTTTCTCAATGGTCGGGGTGGCGGGATTCGAACTCGCGACCCCTTGCACCCCATGAACGATTTTTGATACCACGAGGGACGTCCTGGGACTGTAAATGCCTTTGTAGATCAGGCACTTGAGTCATACGCTGGTCCCTGATCGGTTCACAAGAGTCCGCGAGATTCGCTTCGCGGTGAACCCCTCAGTGAACCCCAGGAGTCTCGGATGACCAAGTACCCCAAGTCAGGCAAGGGCCGCAAGTGGACGGTGGCCGAACTGAAGGCCCTCACCCCGGCCTGGCGCGGTCACGTGCTCGCCGACGGAGACGGCCTTGTCGGCGAGGTTCGCGTCTCCGGCAAGGGAGTCGTCGCGGTGCACTTCCGCTACGCCTTCAAGTGGCGCGGCCGAAGGGCCTGGCACTACTGCGGCACTTGGCCAACGACGAAGCTCGAGGAGATCCGCGACATTCGCGATCGGGCCCGAGCCGCCCTCCGTGCCGGGCTGAACCCGAACGCGGCGCGCGAGGCCGAGAAGATCGAGGCG
>DASTZF010000419.1:0-8814 GCA_035764445.1 Burkholderiaceae bacterium | reverse complement strand
CGCCGTGCAGCAGGCCGGCCTTGAGCAGGATCTTCATCACCTGCGGAATGCCGCCGGCGCGATGCAGGTCGACCGCGAGGTACTTGCCGCTCGGCTTCAAGTCGCACAGCACCGGCACCTTCCTGCGCATGCGCTCGAAGTCGTCGATGGTCCACTCCACGCCGGCGGCGTGCGCGATCGCCAGGAAGTGCAGCACCGCGTTGGTCGATCCGCCGGTGGCCATGATCACCGCCACCGCGTTCTCGATCGACTTGCGCGTCACGATGTCGCGCGGCTTCAGGTCGACCTTCACCGCCTCGACCAGCACCCGCGCGGCGCGACTGACGTTGCCGACGATCTCGTCCTCGACGTTGGCCATCGTCGACGAATACGGCAGGCTCATGCCCAGCGCTTCGAAGGCCGAGCTCATCGTGTTGGCGGTGTACATGCCGCCGCACGAGCCGCTGCCGGGGATGGCGCGGCGCTCGATCTGGCAGAAGTCGTCTTCGTTCATCTTGCCGGCCGAGAACTGCCCGACCGCCTCGAACACGCTGACGATGTTGAGGTCCTGCCCCTTGTAGTGGCCGGGCAGGATGGTGCCGCCGTAGACGTAGAGCGCCGGCACGTTGGCGCGCAGCATGCCCATCATGCCGCCGGGCATGTTCTTGTCGCAGCCGCCGATGACGAGCACGCCGTCCATCCATTGGCCGCCGACGCAGGTCTCGACGCAATCGGCGATCACCTCGCGCGACACCAGCGAGTACTTCATGCCCTCGGTGCCCATCGCCATGCCGTCGCTGATCGTCGGCGTGCCGAAGATCTGCGGGTTGGCGCCGGCGCGCTGGAGCGCGTCGACCGCCGCGTCGGCCAGCCGCTGCAGCCCGGAGTTGCACGGCGTGATCGTCGAATGCCCGTTGGCGACGCCGATCATCGGCTTGGTGAAATCATCGGCCTGGTAGCCCATCGCGTAGTACATCGAGCGATTGGGCGCACGGGCCACGCCCTCGGTGATGTTCTTGGAGCGTCGGTTCATGCTGCTCATGGCGGTGTCCAGTGGATGCGCGGCCGGGAACGTATCGTAGCGCCGGGCCGACTCGTTGATTGCGGCGACAATCGCGCTCTGCTTTTGGCCAGGAGACCGCAACCCGATGCTCGTGCACCCGCAGTTCGACCCGGTGGCGCTGGACCTGTCGCGCTTCGGCATCCCGATCGCCGTGCACTGGTACGGGCTGACTTACCTGGTCGGTTTCGCCTTGTTCCTGTGGCTGGCGCGCGTGCGGGTGTCGCGGCCACCGTTCGCAGACAGCGGCTGGAGCAAGCGCGACGTCGAGGACCTGTTGTTCTACGGCGTGCTGGGCGTCGTGATCGGCGGACGCCTGGGTTACGTGCTGTTCTACAAGCCCGGCTACTACGCGGCGCATCCGCTCGAAGCGTTCGCGGTGTGGAAGGGCGGCATGGCGTTTCACGGCGGTCTGCTCGGCACGATCGCTGCGATGTGGCTGTTCGGCCATCTGCGCAAGCGGCCGTTCCTGCAGGTGTCCGATCTGGTGGCGCCGTGCGTGCCCACCGGGCTGGCCGCGGGGCGCATCGGCAACTTCATCAATGGCGAGTTGTGGGGCCGCCCGGCGAGCGCCGATCTGCCGTGG
The DNA here is from genome assembly GCA_035764445.1 of Burkholderiaceae bacterium. Lineage (GTDB taxonomy): Bacteria > Pseudomonadota > Gammaproteobacteria > Burkholderiales > Burkholderiaceae_C > JAEUPI01. The sequence goes on along the minus strand of DASTZF010000419.1, from coordinate 7,189 downwards.
GCGATGGTGTTCCCGCAATCGGGCACACCCGACCCGCGACATCCGTCGCAGCTGTACCAGTTCGGCCTCGAAGGGCTGCTGCTGTTCGCGCTGCTGTGGTGGTACGCGCAACGACCGCGGCCGCTGGGGCAGGTGTCCGGTGCGTTCCTGGTCGGCTACGGCGCGCTGCGCTTCATCGCCGAGTTCTTTCGCGAGCCCGACGCGTTCCTCGGCCTGCAGGCGCTCGGACTGTCGCGCGGTCAGTGGCTGTGCGTGCCGATGACGCTCGCAGGCGTGGCTCTGATGATCTGGGCCGCGCGGCGGCATCGGGCCTGACGTGACGCGCATCATCTTCGTCGACACCGAGACCACGGGCCTGGTGCACGAGAGCGGCGACCGCATCATCGAGATCGGTTGCATCGAGATGGTCAACCGCCGGCTCACCGGGCGCAGCAAGCACTTCTACGTCAATCCGCAGCGCGCCAACAGCGACGATGCGCTCAAGGTGCATGGCCTGACCGACGAGTTCCTGGCCGACAAGCCGCTGTTCGCTGCGGTGGTCGACGAGGTCGCCGAGTTCCTGAACGGCGCCGAGGTGGTGATTCACAACGCGCCGTTCGACGTCGGCTTCTTCGATGCCGAGTTGCGGCGCCTCGACCGCGCGCCGTTCACGAGCTGGGTGGCCAAGGTCACCGATTCGCTGACGCTGGCGCGCGAGATGTATCCCGGCAAGGCCAACTCGCTCGACGCGCTGTGCCGTCGGCTCGAGGTCGACAACTCCGATCGCACGCTGCACGGGGCGCTGCTCGACGCCAGATTGCTGGCCGAGGTGTTCATCCGCATGACGCGAGGCCAGGATTCCCTGGTGATCGACATCGCACAAGGCGCCATCGGCAGCTCGCCGACCGGAGTGCCGATCGACCTGTCGGCGTTCCAACTGCCGGTGATCGAACCGACCGAGGCCGAGCTCGCTGCGCACGCGACCGTGCTCGCCGATCTCGACAAGGCCAGCGGCGGACGCACGGTGTGGCGCGAGCGCATGGCATAATGCGCGCCCTCGCGAAGGGCGGTTAGCTCAGGGGTAGAGCGCGTCGTTCACACCGACGAGGTCGCAGGTTCGAAACCTGCACCGCCCACCAGCCCCATCTTCGGTTTCGCCTCGGCCGCGCGTCGCGCGGCGGCACCTGCCTGAGGCGGGCCTGCCCGGAGGGACTCGAACCCCCGGCCTGCTGCTTAGAAGGCAGCTGCTCTATCCAGCTGAGCTACGGGCAGACGTGAGCTGCGGTGTCGCTCCGATTCTAGGCACGCGCTGAACGGCCGCGCTCAGTGGCGCCGGTATTGCTCGGCACCGAACAGCACGCTGCGCGCCTTGTCGTCCACCAACGGCCGTCGCCGGTCGGCCAGCACCTCGACACCTCGCACCACCGCCGGCCTCGCCGCGATCTCGTCGAACCAGCCCTTGAGGTGCGGGAACTCGCCCCACTCGATCCCCTGGTTCTTCCAGCTGCGCAGCCACGGAAAGATCGCGATGTCGGCGATCGTATACGCGTTGCCCGCGATGTAGCGCGACTTGGCGAGTTGATCGTTCATCACGCGGTACAGCCGCTTGGCTTCGTTGGTGTAGCGATCGACGGCATAGCTGATCTTCTCGGGTGCATAGATCCTGAAGTGATGCGCCTGGCCGAGCATCGGTCCGATGTTGCCCATCTGGAACATCAGCCATTGCAGCACGTTGTACTTGCCGCGCGTGTCCGCGGGCAGGAAGCGGCCGGTCTTGCCTGCCAGGTACAGCAGAATCGCGCCCGATTCGAACACCGAGATCGGCCCGCCATCGGGTCCGTCGGGGTCGGTGATCGCGGGGATCTTGTTGTTGGGGCTGATCGCCAGGAACTCGGGCCTGAACTGATCGCCCGCGCCGATGTCCACTGCAACGACCTTGTAGGCGAGCGCGCATTCCTCGAGCATGATGTGCACCTTGTGCCCGTTGGGCGTGGCCCAGGAATACACTTCGATCATCGCCACTCCTGCATGAACGTGCCCGCGCGCGCACTCTAACCCATGCTCGCTCTGATCAAGCGGTGGTGGTCGGCCGCAGCGCCCAAGCCGGGCTTGCCCGGCGTCGAGCAGTGGGCACGCGAGCACGGCACGCACTGGCGCCGCCTGCGTGAAGGCGAGGGCTTCGTGATCGACGGTGCGCACCGCAGCGTGGGCTGGCGCATGGAGTGGGGACCGTCGCATCGGCCGTACATCAGTGGCACGGAGCTGCGCTGCATCGCCGAGTTGGGCTTGCATCGCGACCTCCAGCTGATGGTGCTCAACCGCTTGCTGATGGACGCCTCGGAGGCCAAGGTCTACGACGAGTACGTGCAGGGTGTGCAGACGCGCATCGACACGCAGACGCCTACCGAGATCCGCTGGCTGGTGATGTACTCCAAGCTGAGCGCCACCGAGCTGCGCGCTCTGGCGCCACGCTTCGGTGGCGTGGCGAGCGTCAAGCCATGGCTGCTGGCGTGGATCGACGGTGCACTCACCGACGCGCTGCTGGACGCGGCGCGCAACTTGTCGGAGGCCGATGCCTTCGTGTTGTCGGTCACGCGCGGCCGCCTCAGCTTGCGGCTGGCGATGCGCGAGCCGAGGCCCGATCGCTTGAGCTCGTGGCTCAGGTTGTTCGAGACGGCGATCGACGAGGCACGCCGCGTGGCCGGCGAGTGGCGCGATTCCGCGCTGCCCAACACGTCGACGCGGCCGTCGGTTTGGCCGCGCGACAGCCGACTGGGGGAATAGGCCGCGGCACGCCGGAGCGAGCGACCGACGAACGCGTCAAGCCAGCGAGTGGCGCCCGAGCTCGATCTTGGCGATCGCGTTGCGGTGCACCTCATCGGGCCCGTCGGCGAAGCGCAGCGTGCGCGACAGCGCATAGAAGTAGGCGAGCGGAAAGTCCTCGCTGACGCCGCCGCCGCCGTGCACCTGCATCGCCCAGTCGATCACGCGGCCCGCCATGTTGGGTGCCACCACTTTGATCATCGCGATCTCGGCCTTGGCGGCCTTGTTGCCGGCCAGGTCCATCATCCACGCGGCCTTCAGCGTCAGCAAGCGCGCCTGGTCGATCATGCAGCGTGCCTCGGCGATGCGCTCCTGCGTCACCGTCTGCTGCGCCACCGTCTTGCCGAACGCGACGCGCGACAGCGCGCGCTTGCACATCAGCTCGAGCGAACGCTCGGCCAGCCCGATCAGACGCATGCAGTGATGGATGCGGCCGGGGCCTAGGCGGCCCTGCGCGATCTCGAAGCCGCGCCCTTCGCCGAGCAGCAGGTTCGACGCCGGCACCGTCACGTCCTTGAAGTCGACCTCCATGTGGCCGTGCGGGGCATCGTCGTAGCCGAACACCGCCAGCGGCCGCATCACCTTGACCCCGGGCGTGTCGAACGGCACCAGGATCATCGACTGCTGCGAATGCCGCGGCGCCGCCGGATCGGTCTTGCCCATGAAGATCATGATCTTGCAACGCGGATCGCCGCCGCCGGAGGTCCACCACTTGCGGCCGTTGATCACGTAGTTGTCGCCGCGGCGCTCGATGCGCGATTCGATGTTGGTGGCGTCCGACGAGGCGACCGCGGGTTCGGTCATCGCGAACGCGCTGCGAATCTCGCCGGCCAGCAGCGGCTCGAGCCAGCGCTTCTTCTGCTCAGGCGAGCCGTAGCGCACCAGCACCTCCATGTTGCCGGTATCGGGAGCCGAGCAGTTGAACACCTCGCTGGCCCATGGCACGCGGCCCATGATCTCGGCCAGCGGCGCGTACTCCTGGTTGGTCAGGCCGGCACCGAGTTCACTCTCCGGCAGGAAGAGGTTCCACAGCTTGGCCGCGCGCGCCTTGGGCTTCAGCGCCTCGATCGTCTGCAGCGGCGTCCAGCGCTTGCCGGCCTCGGTGTTGGCGCGCAGTTCTTCGGCGTAGCGCGCTTCGGCCGGATACACGTGCTGCTCCATGAAGGCGGTGAGCCTGGCCTGCAACTCTTGCGTTCGCGGTGAGTAGCCGAAGTCCATGGTGTTGCTCCTCGTGGTGATGCGTCGAATGCCGTGATGGCCGCGCTCAGGCGCGCTGCGCCTGCGCCCAGCCCATGCGCGCCAGCGCTTGCGTGGCGTCGCCCGATGTGCGTGCCTGGGCGCTGGCGGCGGTGCCGTCGGCGGCGCGCTTGGCGATTCCTTGCGTGATCGCGGCCAGCCGGAACAGGTTGTACGCGAGGTAGAAATTCCAGTCGGCCATTACGGCGTCGGGGTCCTGGCGGCCCGTGCGCTCGCAGTAGCGACGCACGTACTCGCGCTCGCTCGGGATGCCGAGTGCCGCGAGATCGAGCCCGCCGATGCCGCGGAAGACCCCCGGCTCGATGTGCCAGCCCATGCAGTGGTAGCTGAAGTCGGCCAACGGATGGCCCAGCGTCGACAGTTCCCAGTCGAGCACGGCGGCGATGCGCGGCTCGCCGGCGTCGAAGATCAGGTTGTCGAGCCGATAGTCACCGTGCACGATCGCCACCTGCGTTTCGTCGAGTGCCGACGGCGGCAGGTGCGCCGGCAGCCAGTCGATCAGACGGTCCATCTCGGGGATCACCTGCAGTGCCGACATCTGGTACTGCTTGGTCCAGCGCGCGATCTGGCGCACGAAGTAGTTGCCGGGTTTGCCGTAGTCGGCCAGGCCCACCTGCGCCGGGTTCACGCTGTGCAGCGCGGCGATGACGCGGTTCATCTCGTCGTAGACGGCGTTGCGGCCGGCGGGTGTGAAGCCGGGCAGGGCCTGCTCCCACAGCACGCGTCCGTCGACGAACTGCATCACGTAGAACGCGCGGCCGATCACCGCCTCGTCCTCGCACAGCAGATGCATCTGCGCCACCGGCACGTCGGTGGTGGCCAGCGCGCGCATGACGCGGAACTCGCGCTCGATCGCGTGCGCCGAAGGCAGCAGCCTGGCCGCCGGGCCGGGTTTGGTGCGCATCACGTAGGTCTGCGCGGGGGTGATCAGTTTGTAGGTCGGATTCGACTGCCCGCCCCTGAACTGCTCGACCCGCAGCGGCCCCGCGAAGCCCGACAGCTCGCGCTGCAGGTGGCGCTGCAGGGCGGTGACGTCGAACGCGTGGCGCTCCGACACAGCCTTCGTGCCGACGAACTGCTCCATCGATTCCATCTCGGCCCTTTCAACGTTCGGCGATCGCCAGCAGCTTGTCGCGCGACAGCACCACCAGCCGCGTCGGCTCGACGCGCACCGCCCCTTGACGCTCGAAGCCCTTGAGCTCCTGGTTGACGCGCTGTCGCGATGCGCCCAGCAATTGCGCGAGATCTTCCTGCGCGAGCTGCAGCGCGATGCGGATCTCGCTGCCCTGGGTGACACCATAGCTCTTGACCAGCAGCAGGATCTGCTTGGCCAGCCGCGCGCCGAGCGGCCGCGAGTTGAGGTCTTCGATCAGGTTGAACATCAGGCGCAGGCGCCGGCAGTTCAGCCGCAGCAGGGCGTCGTACAGCTCGACATGCGTGGTCAGCAGGTCCTTGAAGTCGGCCTTGCGCACCACCAGCAGCGTGGTCTCGCCGTGTGCGTTGGCGTCGTGCGTGCGCGGCAGCCCGTCGAACAGCGCGATGTCGCCGAACCAGGTTCCGGGCTCGACGTAGGTCAGCACCACCTGCTTGCCCGACAGCGTGACGTTGGAGACCCGCACCGCACCGCGCGCCACGCCGCACCACTGCTCGGCGGGTCCGCCGCGCGTGCCGAGCGGCGCACCGTCGGCATAGCGCTTGATCACCGCGCGCGCGAGGATGTCGTCGCGCAACGGGGCAGACAGGCGCGAGAAGAACGCACCCGATTCGATGTGGTGCTGCTCCTCGATGGTCAGGGTCGGCATCTTCATGGGGTTGTCCCGGTCGCGACGCCAGCGGACGCACCGGACGTTGTATTGTCCATGCCCCGGCACCCCCCACGTCCTGAGTAGTGAGGAGACCAGAGCATGAGTCCAGCCAACGTCATCGCCATGTCGAGCGGCCGTGCGCAGGTGTCGTCCGAGGAATGGCAGCTGCGCGTCGATCTCGCCGCCGCCTATCGGCTGGTGGCCCTGTTCAAGTGGGACGACCTCGTGTTCACGCACATCAGCGCGCGCGTGCCCGGGCCGCACGAGCACTTCCTGATCAACCCGTACGGGCTGATGTTCGAGGAGATCACCGCGTCGAGCCTGATCAAGATCGACATGCAGGGCAACAAGCTCGAGGACTCGCCGTACCCGGTGAACCCCGCCGGCTTCACGATCCACAGCGCGGTGCACGCCGCGCGGCACGACGTCGGCTGCGTCGTTCACACGCATTCGCTGAACGGCGTGGCGGTGTCGGCGCAACGCGAGGGCCTGCTGCCGATCTCGCAGTTCTCGATCTTCATCCTCGGCCAGCTCGGCTATCACGACTACGAAGGCGTGGCGCTGTACGACGACGAGAAGCCGCGTCTGCAACGCGACCTCGGCAACAACAGGTTCCTGATGCTGCGCAACCACGGGCTGCTGACGGTCGGTGCCACGGTGGCCGAGGCCTGGCAGGCGATGTACCTGTTCGAGACCGCATGCACGGCGCAGGTCCGCGCGCAGGCTGGCGGCGGCGAGCTGATCCGGATCGGGCAGCCGATCATCGACGCCGCCACCGAGATGTCGATCGAGGCCACCAAGGGTCTCGGCAGCCAGCTGGTGTGGCCCGGCCTGTTGCGCCGGCTGCAGCGGCAGATGCCGGGCTACGACCAGTAGCATCGCTGAAGAATTGCTGGGCATTCTTCAGCGGACCGATCAGTGTGAGAAGGCCCGGCGGAGCCGGCTCCTTCACTCAAGAGAGACACCGCTGCACGTTGTTTCGCGGTGTCCACAGGCGGGCGGCGACGCCGCTCGCCTGCGGGATCGCGCGAAGTAACACGCAGCGCGGCCACCACCCTTGAGGCTGGGATCCGGCTTCGCTGGTCCTGGCCCCACCGACCAGACTCGCTGAGGAATCGCGCAACGATTCCTCAGCGCCCTAAGTGAAGCGCGGCGCGCGCTTCTCGAAGAACGCGCGCAGGCCCTCGGCGGCATTGTCGTGTCGCAGATTCGGCACGAACTGCTCGCGCTCGGCGTCGAGTTGCCCGGCCAGCGTGCGCGAGCGCGCTTCGGTGATCAGCGCCTTCGCGCTGGCCACCGCGTTGCTTGCCATGCGGCTCAGCCGC
>DASTZF010000418.1:0-11815 GCA_035764445.1 Burkholderiaceae bacterium | reverse complement strand
GAGCTCGCGCAGTGCGCGCGCAAACGGCTGCCGCTGCGCGGACTGCCGGTTGCGCCAGGCCCACCAGCCGGCCCAGGCCAGCAGCACCAGCCCGCAGGCTGCGACGGCGGCTAGCGTGCGCTGCCGCACGGCGTCGATCGCGACCCGCGGCGCGGGCCGATCGGGCCGCAGTGCGGCGGCGCCATCGCGGGCCGTCGGGTCGGGTGGCGGCGCCAGCGTCTGCACGGTCAGCGGCCATGCCGGGACCTTGAGCACCACGTCACCGGCGGCGCTCTGGACATCCCACGCTGGCAGCCGCGCGATCGCCTGGTCGCGCGGTGCGTTGATGAGTTGATGCTCCAGCACCAGCCAGCGTTGGCCGTCGGCACGCTTCTCGACGCGAACGGCACGACGCTCGAACCACACGCCCTCGCGAACCAATGGCGGCAACGCGAGCGGCTCGATGGGATGCCCGTCGTGCATCAGCAGCACTCGTTGCACGAGGAGGTCGCCGATCACATGACCGAACGGACGCGGCTGCTCGACCACCGCGCCGACCTCGATCGCGGCCGCCGCGGCGCCTGATGACAGCACCACCCACAGCAGCGCCAGCACCACTCTCACGCGCTGGCCTCGATGAAGTAGCGCGACATGGCCTCGGCGTCGAACCGGCCTTCCATCATGAAGGCGCGCAGCGAACGCGCAGCAAACAAGCGCTGCAACTCGGTGCGCCGATCGGCCACCGCCTGCCGCCAGCGGGCGCGCAGCGCCGGGCGCATCCACAGCGTGCGCTCGCCGCCACCCTCGGCGTCAAGCGCCGCCGCGATGCCATTGGCAGGCGGCGGCTCGACCTCCTGCGGATCCCACACCACGATCGGCACCACGAACGCGTGGCCCAGGCGGTCGAGCACCGCGCCGAGCCCGTCCAGCGGCCAGTGGAAGTCCGACGCGATGAACACCAACGCGTCGCGCCCGAGCAGGCGCTCGGCGGCTTCGAGCAAACCTTGCGCGCTGCCCGCCCCGCCGTGGCAACTGCACAGGATCTGCGCGATCAGCTCGCCGACGCCGCGGCCACGGCGCGCAGGCAGCCGCAGGTCGACGCGCTCGTGAGCGTCGAAGGCAAGCAGCGCGACGCGATCGCCCATTTGGTAAGCGCTGCGGCTCAGGCTGCGCGCGAACGCGGCCACGTGCTCGAGCTTGCGTTGCGGCGAGCCGAATTGCATCGAGGCCGAGACATCGACCACCAGGTGCACCGGCACGCTGGCGCGTTGGCGGTACACGCGCACCAGCCAGTCATCGTCGAGCCGGGCCACGCGGCGCAGGCTGGCGCGCAGGTCGAGCCGGCGTGGATCGGGGCGCCGAAACAGGCTATCGTGGGCGATGAACTCGCCGCCGCTGCCCAGGCCGATGCCCGGGTGCGCGCCGGGACGCTGACCACCGACGCGGGTGGGCAACCGATAGTGGAAGTCGTCGACCGGCATGGCGGCAAGCCGGAGCCTCAGCGCGGCGTCGGCACTCGTTGCAGGATCTGCGCCACCAGCGCATCGGCCAGCTCGGCACGCCGCAGCTCGTAGATCGGCGTGAAGAAGATGCGGTGCGCCAAGGTGACCGGCGCCACGGCCACCACGTCGTCGGGCAGCAGGTGGTCGCGGCCGGCCAGCCAGGCGATCACGCGCGCGGCGCGCATCAACGCCATCATGCCGCGCGGGCTGACACCAGCCAGCACCAGGTTGTCGATGTCGACGCCGTCCAGGCGCACATCGGCGCGTCCCGGCGTCGCGGTGGCTTGCCAGAGGTCGAGCAGGTAACGCTCCATCGCCGGGCTGGCGCGCACGCTGCGCTGGATCAGCGTGCCGACTTCGTTGAGCTCGCGCCACGGCACGACCTCGCTCGCCACGCGCTGCAGCAGCGCGTCGGCATCGTGGAACGCCGGATCGACGATCAGCGAGCGACGCACGTCGGCGTCGGTGGGCGTGCTCATGTGCAGCTCGAACATGAAGCGATCGCGCGCCGCCGCGGGAAGCTCGAAGGTCTCTTCGCGTTCGACGCGGTTGCGATCGGCGAACACGCTGAGGTGCGGAAAGTAGTGGTCGGCGCCGAAGGCGTGCACGCTGCGCTCGGACATCGCGCGCAGCAGCAGCGCCTGCACCTGCGGGCGCGCGCGATTGATCTCGTTGAAGAAGAAGCTGGCCAGCCGTTCGCCGTGGCGCAGCAGCGGCCCGGGTTCGATGCGCGGCTTGCCTTGAGCGTCGACGTCGGTGTGATAGACGAGGTCGCTCGGCATCAGGTCGACCGTGCCCTCCACACGCTCGAAGGCGCCGCCGACCGCGCGCGCGAAGGCGCGCAGCACCGTGGTCTTGCCGACACCGACATCGCCCTCCAGCAGCACATGGCCGCGCGCGAACAGCGCCACGTTGAGCAGGCGCAGCGTCTGCGGCTGACCGACGATCGCGCGGCCGACCTCGGCCTCGAGCCGCAGCGCGCGCTCGCGCCATTCGTTCAATGCCGCGGCTGTCACGGTCGCGCTCCCGCCGTTGGTCGCCTCAGCGCGGCGACTCGAGGTTGACCAGGCAGCTCTTCAGAGCCTGCGTCTGCAGCGCGCGAAACTTGCGGATCTGCTGCTGCAGCGCGTCCACATCGCGGATGTAGCTACCCCGCTCGCCGCCGATACTGTTGGCATTGGTGGCGGTGTTCATCGTCACGTAGTCGTCGAACGGGACGTCCTGCGCGATGCGATCGATCACACACGAGCATTTGTTGACCATCTCGTAGTACGCGCCAGGGTGGTCGCGCATGCATGCTTGCACGTAGACGACGCGCTCGACGGTCGGGTAGTCGTGCGCCCACGCTGCCGCCGGCAGCAGCGCCGCGCAGGCCACGGACCGTGCCATCGCGGCACGGCGTTGCCGCTTCGAAGCCTCACCGAGCAGGTGATCGCGCATCGCTGGTCTCCTGGAGCGTCAAAGTTCCGCGCCGGGCCGTGCCCGGCACTTGGGTCAGCACCTGGTAGACGCCGCCGGGCACGGCATCGGACATCACGAAGTCGTACTCTTTCTTGGATGTCTCTTCGAAGCGCTCGCGGTACGGGTCGTCGACGTACGGCGCGATGTGCACCTTCTGTGCAGCCGCGTCCTGGCCACGCCAGCGAATGGTGGTGGCCGACATCGTCGCGCGCTCGGCCAGCGCGAGGCGGATGCGCCGGCGAAAGTGCGCCGATTGCCCCCCGGTCTCCTGCTGCAACTGGCGGATCTCATGCTCAAGGTAGTACAGCAGCGCCGGGTTGGAACGGGCCTGCTCGATGTCGGGCAACCGCAGCGCGCGCGGTCCCGACGAGAAGCTGCCGCCCACGTCACAGCAGGCGCCACCGGCGTCGGCGCGCAGTTCGAGCGTCATGGCGTTGTTGACGGAGCCAGCGGCGGTGCCCTCTTCGACATAGGCATAGCGCAGCGTGCCCGGCGGCCGGATGTTGGCCAGATGCGGCTGCATGAAGAGCAGCCGCTCGGCTGGCGATGCATCGGGCACTGCGGTCGTCTGCGCCAACGCGCACAGCGACGCCATGCCCGCCAACGGCACCGCCAGCCGGAGGGCGCACCGTGTGGTCGGCGATCGCATGGGCGTCATCGTGGTGCTGATTGCGCAGGCAAGGCAGGCCGCCAGCAGGCATCGAGCGACGGCATCGCCTGGGCGCCAAGCCTCAGCGCGCGGGCGGAGTCGCTTCGAGTTCCAGCAGCGGCACGCCGTAGTCCTGCAGGATGCCCTGGATCGCCGCGCGATGCTTGACGATCAGCGCCTCGATCTGCTTCTTCCACTCGGGCTCACCGTAACGCACCCCCATGGCCATCGAGTAGTCGAACTTCACGCCCTTCTCGGAACTCATGGTCAACACCCGCAGCGTCGGCTTGCTGACGCGCTTGGCGTAGTAGCCGGCGATCGGCCCCCAGATGATGGCCACGTCGATCTTGCCGGCAGCCAGGTCGCGCTCGATGATCTCGCCAGGGTATTGCGCCGGATCGGCGTTGAGAATGGGATACGGCACCCCCTGCTCGACCAGATCGTGTTGCGCCAGCCACTGCGATGCCGGCGAGCGATCGAACACGCCGATGCGCAAGCGTTTCAGTTTGTCGCGCGGCAGGCTGAGCAGGTCGTCGGCCTTGGCCACACCGTCGAGGCCCCGGCCCGCTGGCACCACCATCGCATAGGTCGACCGGTAGTACGGTTGCGTGGCCGAGACCTGGTCGAAGCCTGCGGGCACGCCCATCACGATGTCGCAGCGATAGTCTTCGCCCGGCAGCTTGTAGCGCAGCGTGTTGCGGATGAAGGCCATCCGCTGGGGAAAGGAGTAGTACGAGACCGGCAAGCCAAGGTCGCGCGCAAACAGCTCCGCCAGCTTGTTCTCGATGCCTTGGCCCGCCTCGTTCGAGAACGGCAGGTTGTTGGGATCCTGGCAGACCTTGAAGGCCGTGCGCGGCGCGGTCTGCGCTGCCGCGCCGACGCTCGCCAGCGCCATCAGGTACGCAGCCAGCAGGGCCACCCGCGCCCGCGGCCGGACTCGATCGCGGCGCCAGGAATCGCCCATCATGGGGCCATCGGTTCGACCTTGGCGCGCGTGATGGCGCCGTCGGAGCGGCCCTTCAGGTAAGCGTAGAGCTGGTTGATGTTCTCCATCACCATCTGGCTGTTGCCGAAACTCTGCATACCCTTGTCGAGCCGGCCATCGCGCACGGTCTTGATGAAGTCTTCCTTGCTCAGCGTCTTCAGGCTGTTCACCAGCGACGGGCCAACCAGGCCCTCCTGGTTGGCGCCGTGGCAGCGGTCGCAAGCCGCCGCCCGCCAGGCGCGAAAGCCCTTGATGGTCTCGGCATCGACCTTGTAGCCGTCGACCACCTTGTACAGCGGCGCATCGCCCGCAACGACTGCCGGCGCCGCGCTGCCGACGAATGCCGCCATCAAGGCGGCTCGCAATGCTCTCGTCATCATGCGTGTATCGAGGGATGGATGGTTGCCTTCCACAAGCAAAAACGGCGCCCGCGATGACAGCGGGCGCCGTTGTCACACCTGCCGCTTCAGTTCGGCAGAGTGAAGATCGTCAGTGAACCACCGAGTTCCGTGTACTGGTTCAACTCGCGATAGCCACCCACGGCACCAAGGCCGTCGGTATCTTTTTCAAGGCCTGCGGCCATGCCGATACCGGCCCAGCCACCGATGCCCGAGAAGACGCCGATGTATTGCTTGTTCTTGTGCTCATAGGTGAAGACGTTGCCGATGATCCCCGAGGGCGTCTTGAACTTGAACAGCTCCTTGGTGATGTTCTTGGCATCGACGCACTTCAGGTAGCCCTCCAGCGTGCCGTAGCACGAGATGCCTCCGGCGGTGTTGAGCGAGCCGCTCCACACCGAGAACTTCTCGGGATGCGACTGGACGATCTTGCCGTTGCCTGCGTCCCAGGTGATGAAGTTGCCCATGCCGCCATGGCTACCGGGCGCCGGAAACATCGACAACGTGGCACCGACGTACGGCTGACCCGCGGTGTATTCGACCTTGAACGGCTCGTAGTCCATGCAGACGTGGTTGGTCGGCACGTAGAAATAGCCCGTGTTGGGGTCGAACGAGGCCGGTTGCTGGTCCTTCGAGCCGAGCGCCGCCGGGCATACGCCCTTGGTGTTGACGTCGGGCCCGTTCTGCGCGGTGGAGTACTGCTTGACCACCTGCGGCCGACCGGTCTTCATGTCAACGTGCGTGGCCCAATTGACCTTCGGGTCGTACTTCTCGGCCACCAGCAACGCACCGTTGGTGCGGTCGAGCGTGTAGCCGAAGCCGTTGCGATCGAAGTGCACCAGCGCCTTGGTCTGCTTGCCCTTCACCGGTATGTCGGCCAGGATCATCTCGTTGATGCCGTCGAAGTCCCACTCGTCAAACGGCGTCATCTGGTAGACCCACTTCACCTTGCCGGTGTCGACGTCGCGCGCCCAGATGCTCATCGACCACTTGTTGTCACCCGGCCGCTGGCTCGGGTTCCAGGTCGATGGGTTGCCGGTGCCGTAGTACATCAGGTTCAGCGCCTTGTCGTAGCTGTACCAGCCCCAGGTGGTGCCGCCACCGATCTTCCACTGGTCGCCCTTCCAGGTCTTCAGTGACGAATCGGCGCCCACCGGCTTCACCGCGCCGTCGGTCCACGTGGTCGTGGTGTTGGGGTCGATCAGCATCTCGGCGTCGGGGCCTACGCTGTAGCCCTTCCAGGCCAGCTTGCCGTCGGACAGGTTGTAGGCCGCAATGAAGCCGCGCACACCCCACTCACCGCCGGAAATGCCGGTGATGACCTTGTCCTTGAAGACGTGCGGCGCGTTGGTGTTCACGGCGCCCAACTTCGGATCGCCGTTCTTCACCGACCACACCACCTTGCCGGTCTTGGCGTCGAGCGCCACCAGCGTGCTGTCGGCCTGCTGCAGGATGACCTTGTTCTCGGCATAGGCCACTCCGCGATTGACCGTGTCGCAGCACATCTGCGGGATCACGGCCGGGTCCTGCTTGGGCTCGTACTTCCACTTGATCTTCTGCGTGTCGAGATCGATCGCGAAGACCTTGTTGGGGAATGGCGAATGCAGATACATCGTGCCGTCGATCACCAGCGGCGAGCCCTCGTGGCCGCGCAGCACGCCGGTGGAGAACGTCCACGCGACCTGCATCTTGCCGACGTTGCCCGCGTTGATCTGTTTCAGCTTGCTGTAGCGCTGGTTGTACATGTCACCAGCCTGCATCGCCCAGTTCTTTTCGTTGGCGATGTTTTTCTCCACGTCGGCATTGGCCATCGCCAATGTCGGCACTGCCATGACAAGCGCGAGCAGCGGGCGGCGCCAGCTCACACCCAGCCTTGCAACGTTCATGTGTGTCTCCTTCGTCAAGGTCCTTGGTTTCCCGGCCCTGCGCTCGCTCGGCGCTGAAGCCTCGCAGCGCTGAGGCCGGGCACAGCGGCCTACTTCGCCTGGAACGGGTGCGCCGCCGAACCCTTCTTGGCGACGACTTGCGCTGCGGTCGGCTCGCGGCCTACCGCACGCTTGATCGACTCCTTGACAGCCGCGTAGTTGTAGTCCTGGATCTTCTTGTCGTCGGCGGCCAGCCAGTGGATGAACACGCCGACACAGACGAACAGGTTGTCGGCTTCGTCTGGCGGGATGGTGCCGTCTTCGACGCAGTCGGCCACGGCCATGGCGACCGCGCGCTGCGCCGGGCCGAACATCTGAACGGCCTGCTTCGCGCCCTTGATGGTGACCTTGTTGAACATCACGGTGTTCGGCTTGGTGACCAAATTGGGCGCCACCACCGCCAACAAGGACGTGAAGCCGTCCTTGTTGTTCGTCAGGGCATTGGCGAACGCGGTCTCGGCCGGCGAGCCCCGCGGTCCGATGATGAGGTCGATGTGGGCCACCTCGTTGCCGTCTCCTACCAGCGACTCTCCAACCAGCATTCGATCGATCTTGGGCATGTCTGTGTCTCCGTCGGTTGTGTCTGCTTCGCGACGTACAGTCGGTCGCCTGGCCATGACCACCACGCGCAACATCGACCACTTCACGTTTCGTGCCAGTCAGCCCCCGTGGAAACACTGAGGGGATCCGCGCGGCTCAAACTGACAGCAAGAGGTCGACCCAACTGGCGGCCACGCACAGATCGGCGCTCGTCCCTGGGTTGATCGCACGCCTCTTGAGGCAGGCATCCCAGTCGGCGAAGGCAGGATCGGCCACCAGTGCTTCGCCGGCACGAGCGCGGGCCCGCCAAGGCACCGCCTCGGCCATGACACTGTGTGCAATCTCGACGCCGTGCTTTCGCACAATGTGTGAATCGGGCCATGCCGCCAGCAGCTCGAGGTAAGCCCGGCACATGCCGCCGTGGCGGTCGGGTCGCGCGGCCTCGACGGCCGGCAGGGCGACCTCGAACACATCGGCAAAACCGCTTGCGTACTGCGCCGCGATGCGGTCGCGCGATTGCGCCAGCGCCATCGCCTCGCGCAGGCCGACGGTCGGTGCTTGATGGACGTCTTGCGCCTCGGCACGGCCCAGCCCGGCGGGCTTGGCCTGTGCGATGGCCCGGAAGGCGCACGCCGCGTCGTGAACATCGAGCGCAGCGAGCACGTCGCCCAGCGCCGCGCGCAGCGCGGCGCAACCCTGCACGGGGCGCCAGCGCTCGGCGGCGCGCGCCAACGGTGCGCACAGCAGCACGACGCCCAGATTGGTGTTGCACCCCGCGGCGGCCAGCGTCGCCTGCACCGCGGCTTCGATGCGCTCACCGACCGCCAGCCGCGCATCGCACAGCGGGCCGGCGGCGACCCGCGCGCTGCTGATGAACAGCTCGGCGTCCATGCCGTGCCCCGGCGACGCCACGCTCACGTTGCCGGGCTTGCGCACCTCGACGTCGAGGCGGCAGGCTTGCACGAAGCTGCGCCGCAGCCCCTCGGCGTCGAGCGACGTGTCCATCGTCAGGCGCGCCGTGCGCTGGCCGACAACGGCAGCTTGCGATCGAGCAGATCGTCGACCAGCAGGCGCGCGATGCTGTGCTGCGGCGTCACGCGCTGCAGCCCCTGCCACGCAGCCACGCCGTTGACCTCGATCACCACGATGCCATCGGCGGTAGGCAGCAGATCGACGCCGGCGTAGTCCATCTCGAGTGCGCGCGCGGCCGCCTCGGCGGTCGTTGCCAGCGTGCGGCCCGTGTGATCGTCGAGGCACTGCGACTCGCAGCGTGCGCCTTGCGCGACGTTGTGCACCCAATGCCGGCTCACGCGCCGCATCGCCGCCACGGCCTGCCCGCCAATCACCAGCACCCGCCAGTCGAAGCCGGGATCGGTGAGCGGCGCCACGAAGCGCTGCAGATACGCCAGCGAGCCGTGGCGCCGCGACAGGGCCGGCAACGCGACGTGCCGCCCCTTCACGTGCCCGACGAGGGCCAGGTGCTTGCCCTGCGAGCCGAACAACGGCTTGAGCACCAGGGCATGGCCGGCGGCACCTTCGCGCATGACCAGGCGGCGCGCCAGCTCGGGCGACTCGAGCGCCCACGTCGGCGGGGTGGCCACACCGGCCGCGTGCAGCAGCAGCGTGGTCATCGACTTGTCGACGCTGCGCTCGATCGCGCGCGCGTCGTTGTACACCGGCACGCCGAACTCACGCAGCGCGTGCAGGACGCCCAGGCGTTTGGTGACCTGCTCGAAGCTGCCAGCGGCGATGCCGCGCACCAGCGCGGCGTCGGGCAACCCGTCGC
This sequence comes from Burkholderiaceae bacterium, assembly GCA_035764445.1. Taxonomy (GTDB): domain Bacteria; phylum Pseudomonadota; class Gammaproteobacteria; order Burkholderiales; family Burkholderiaceae_C; genus JAEUPI01. The sequence continues at coordinate 2,590 of DASTZF010000418.1, read as the reverse complement.
CGAAGCCCGGCAGCACCAGGCCATGCCAGGCGTGCTGCGTGTCGATGCGGCATTGGGCCAGGTCGACGCAGCGACCTTCGGCGCCGCGCTCGCGCAGCGCGCGCTGCAGCGCGCGCGTGTGCCAGCCGATCGCGTCGGTCATGATCGCCACCCGCAGCCCACGGGCCGCCAGCGGCGTCACCGCGTGGCCTCGGCCAGCCATTGGCGGCGCAGCAGGTCCATCTGCAGGGCGCCGTGGTGCCACGTCTGCCCCGACGCCAGGTGGGTGACCCAGACTTCCGCCGGCGCGAACAACGCACCGTCGAGCTTGTAGAAGTCGTGGCCGGCGTCCTTGAACAGCGCGGCGAACGGGCGGCCGTGATCGCGCGAGTTGAGCGACGGCAGCCGCAGCGCCAGCTCGCGCGCCGCGTCGGCCTCGCCGCGCACCGCGAGGTGCACCTGGCCGCCGTAGAGGATGGCGTCGTTGGTGCGTCCCATCGCCTCGATGCCATCGGCGTGCGGTGCGGGCAGCGGCGCGCAGGCGTTGCCCTCGACGATGTCGTGCAGCGGAAACTTCAGCTCGTGCGCCCGGTGCAGCGCCACCTCGAGCACGCGCGCCACCACCTGCGTGGTGCCCGCGAGGCTGCTGGTCGGTGTCACCACCACGGTCAGCGCCTCGGGGGCGAGCGCGCAGTCGCGCAGCAGCTTGTCGATCACCACCGCGGGCGGCAGCCGGTCGACTTCCAGCACCAGAGCGCCCGCATCGGCGTGGTCGCGATAGCCGATCTCGGCAAACAGCGCCTCCTTGCAGGCGAGCGCGCGCGCAGGCCCCGAGCCGAGCGCGAAAAACTTCTTGCCACCCGTTTCTTCCTTGGTCGCGGCCAGGCTCCAGCCGGCGTACTGGCTGGCCATGCAAGCCAGTACCGGGATCGAGCTGCGCACCTGCAGCCAGCTCGGCCAGCCATGCACATCGCCGGCTGCCAGCCGCACCTCGCCCAGGCCGCCCATGCACAGCTCGGCGACGCCGAGCCCGGCCTCGATGCTTCCTGGCACCGCGATGCCCGCATCGATCAGCGTCACGCCGCGCTCGTCGCGCTGCACGGTCACGCGCAGCCGCTGCGCCTCGCCGATCAGTCGCGCCACGGCGTCGCGCGCGAGTCGATTGACGCTCAATTCGGGCCAGTGCATGCATCCTCCTCGATGGCGATTCTGGACTCGACGGCCAGCGCTCGCTCGGCCAGCAGGCGCTCCACCGCCTGCGGGTCGGCCGCCTGCGCGCTGACGGTGCAGATCGGCGCGCCGGCGACGACGCGGCTGCCGGCTGCCGGCAGATCGTGGCAGTAGGGCAGCGCCGCCCATTGCTCGGCGAGCGCCGCGTCGATGCAACACGGCCGCGATGCGAACACGGTCTCGCAGCCGCGCACGCCATCGGCATGCGTCATCGCTTCGGGCAGCACGCCGCGCAATGCCGCGACATGGGCGCGCAGCAAGCCGCACGGCAGCACGCCGGCATGCAACGCCATGCTCGCCGATGGGCGCGGGTTGACCTCGAGCAGCCAGGCGGTCTCGCCGATGGCCACGAAGTCCAGGCTCGCCAAGCCGCGCACGTCGAGCGCCGGCACCAGGACGGCGAGTGCGCCCTGGATCTGCGCTTGCAGCGCGGGCTGCTGGATCGGCCCGATCGCGCCGCGATAGACATAGGGCCGTTTGCCCAGTGGTCGCACGATCAAGCGATTGAGCGCCACCACGACGGCGCGCTGCCCATCGGCCAGGAAGAGCGCCGACATCGCATCGCCGCGCAGTTCGCGCTGGAAATAGCTGTCGGCGCGCGCAGCCGCGTCGCCGGCGCGGCGGATGTGCCAGCCGCCGGAGCCGCCGGCACGCTTGCTGAGCCAGCCCTGCAACGACGCCGGAGCCGCGCACCGCGTTTCCGGATGCGGCAGGCCGTGTCGACGCAACACGGCAAAGAAACGATGCGGATCGCGCACGCGCGTCACCGCAGCGGCCGCCATGCCGAGCAACGGCAGGGCCGCGGCCCCTGCGGCTAACAGTTTGGGGCAGGCTTCAAAACCGCTGCCGGCGATCCAGCCGATCGCGCCGTCGCAGCGTGCCGCGGTCAAGGCCGCGCATAGCAGCGTCTGGTCGAAAGCCATCGTCGCGGGGTCTCCGATCGGCGCCCAGTGCGCGCACACGCGACGGGTGTCGAGATCGCCGAACAGATCGAGCGCGATCACGCGCCAGCGCCCCTGGGCAGCCGACTCGGCGAGCCAGCGCGCCGAGAGGCCGGCGACCACCAGCGTCTGACGCTGCGGCTGCATGTCAGCGATCAGTTAGGCGTCGGGCCCTCGAGGCCCGGATGGCGCCATCTCGGGTAGCGCCGCAACGCGGCCAGCGCGGCAGTCATCCGCTCTTTTCGGCCAGCACCTCGCGCGCCACTGCCAATGCATCGGGAAAGCTGAAGGCCACCGGCTTGGCGGCCTCGCGCATGCGCGCGAGCAGGCGGTGCTGCACCTGGTACTTGACGTTGCCGATCGTCAGGGCGCCGATGGCCAGCGCGCGGCTGCCCGGCAACGGCTTGGCGTCGTCCATCACGCCGACGCCGGCCAAGCCC
>DASTZF010000417.1:0-9551 GCA_035764445.1 Burkholderiaceae bacterium | reverse complement strand
CGTCGCTCTGCGCGGCGATCGGCTCGAGCAAGGCCATGCGATCAGCGGCGCGCGCGCGCCAACGCCTGCTCGAGATCGGCGATCAGGTCGTCGGTGTCCTCGATGCCCACCGACAGCCGCAGCAGATCGGGCGGCGCCGGTGTGCCGGCGCCCTCGACGCTGGCGCGGTGCTCGACCAGGCTCTCGGTGCCACCGAGCGACGTGGCGCGCTTCCACAACGCGATGTGCGCCGCGGTGGCGATCGCCGCCGCCTCGCCGTCCTTGACGCGGATCGACAGCATGCCGCCGAAGCCGCCTCGCATCTGCCGCGCCGCCACCTCATGACCCTGGGCACCGGCCAAGCCTGGGTAGAGCACGGCCTCGACGTGCGGATGGCGCGCAAAGTGCTCGGCGATGCGCTGCGCCGACGCCGACGCGCAGCGCACGCGCAGGTACAGCGTGCGCATCCCCCGCAGCAGCAGCCACGACTCGAACGACCCGAGCGTCGCGCCGAGCTGCACGCGCAGCGTCTTCACGCGCTGCCAGTGCGCGTCGTCGCTGCGCGTCACGAGCACGCCGGCGATCAGATCGGAGTGGCCGTTCAGGTACTTGGTCGCCGCGTGCATCACGAGGTCGGCACCGAGCTCGAGGGGCCGCGTCAGCACCGGCGTGGCGACGGTGGAGTCGACAGCCACCCGGGCGCCGGCCTGATGCGCGAGCGCTGCGGTGGCTGCAATGTCGGTGATGGTCCACAGCGGATTGGCCGGCGTCTCGATCCACACCAGCTTGGTCTTGCCGGGCTTGAGCGCCGCGCGCACTGCGGACGGTTCCGTCATGTCGATCAGCTCGACCTGCAGGCCCCACGCCGCGGCGAAGTTGACCAGCCAGTTGCGCAGCGACCAGTACATCACCTTCGGCGCCAGCACGTGGTCGCCCGGCGCGAGCGACTGGAACACCGCGGTTGCCGCCGCCATGCCCGACGCGAACAGCGCGGCCTGCGCGCCGCCCTCGAGGCGCGCGATCAGCTGTTCGGCCTGATCGAAGGCCGGGTTGTCGGCGCGCGCATAGGAGCGGCCGCTGCGGTACTGGTTGTCGGCGTCGCGCACGAAGGTGGTCGACGCATGGATCGGCGGCGAGATCGCGCGCGTCTTGTCGTCGACCCAGCCGAGCGCCTGTGCGGCCAGCGATTCGGGCTTGAGCGGTGAAGCGTCCATGCGCCGCATTGTCCACAAGCGCGCGCATTGCGTCGGCTTCGCGTTTGCCAGGGGCAATCCGTTGGGCGCGGCCATCGACAATCGGCGTTCCTTCGATGGAGCGCCGACCGATGAGAACGAAGTGGTGGTGGCTGTGTGCGGCCTGGCTTGCGCTGATCGCGTGGCCTGCGGGCGTGCTCGCGCAGTCGTGGCCGGGCAAGCAGCCGATCAAGCTGGTGGCGGTGTTCCCACCCGGTGGTTCGGTCGACCAGGTGGCGCGCATCCTGGCGCCGGCGCTGCAACAGCAGCTCGGCCAGACGGTGGTGGTCGACAACAAGGGTGGCGCGTCGGGGTCGATCGGCACCGCGGCGGTGGCGCAGTCGCCACCCGACGGCTACACCTTCGCGGTGGTGTTCGACACCCACGGCGTCAACCCGAGCCTGATGCAATTGACGTACGACACGCCCAAGGACCTGACGACGGTCGCGCTGATCGGCACCGGCGCGATGGTGCTCACCGCGCACGCCGATGCGCCGTACAAGACGCTGGCCGACGTGATCGCGGCGGCGAAGTCGGGCAAGCCGGTCAGCTACGGCAGCATCGGCTCCGGCAGCCTCGGTCATCTGGCGATGACGCAATTCGCGCGCGGCGACAAGCTCGAGCTGGTGCACGTGCCGTATCGCGGCGGCGGACCGCTGGTCAACGACGCGCTCGCCGGCCACGTGCCGCTGGCCATCGGCTCGGTGTTCCTGCTCAAGCCGCACATCGACAGCAAGCGGCTGCGCGCGTTGGCGGTGACGACGAACAAGCGATCGCCGTTCCTGCCCGACGTGCCGACGATCGCCGAGAGCGGCGCCGCGGGCTTCGACGCGCCAGCGTGGTGGGCGGTGCTGGCGCCGGCCAAGACGCCGCCGGAGATCGTGCAGCGCGTGAATCAGGAGATCAACAAGGCGCTCGCCAACGCCGAGGTGGCCGGCAAGCTCGCCGCGCAGGGCATCGACCTGCGCGACAGCACGCCGGCTACCGCGCAGGCGTTCGTCGAGGCGCAGATCGAGACCTGGTCCAAGGTGGTCAAGGACAACGGCATCAAGATGGAGTGAGCGCGTGAGCCGGCGCCCGCGCGCTGGCGAACGCCTTCAGCCGCCCGACTCGATCACCGCGATGCGCCGGCGCACCGCGTCGGCGGCCGCCGTGTCACCGGCCGTCTGCGCGCGCTGCGCCTGCAACGTCAGCCACGCCAGCAGCGGGCGCCGCCAGCCCTGCGCCGACGCGTTGTCGATCGCCAGCGCGATGACCTGCGGGTTGGCGCGACCGCCTTGCAGCAGCACCGCGGCGCCAATCTGACGCGACAGCGCATCGGGCATCGCCTGCAGAGCCTCCAGCAGGCCTGCATCGGACGTGCCCGGCGTGGCGAGCGCGCGATGGTGCGCCGGCAGTTGCGCAGCTTCGTCCGGCGTGATGTGGCTGGTCAGATACGCCGCGTACGCGAGCTCGGCGGGTGGGGCGTCGGCGCGCAGCGCATCGAACCCGGTGCACGCTTCGAACGCCAGGCTGGCCACCCGCGCCGCGCAGCGCGTCAGCTCGGCGCGCGCCAGCAAGTCGGCGCGTCCGGTGCGCGCGATCTCGGCGCGCGCGGCGGCGTACTCGCGCTCCGCGACGGCGGTGCGTCCTTCGAGGTACGCGTAGGTACCGCGCTGGAGCGCGCTTTGGGCGTTGATCTTCCAGTCGGGCTCGGGTGGCTTGGTCGAGCAGGCGGGCAGCAGTGTGGCCGCGACCAGCGACGCGGTGGTTGCGAGCATGTGCCAGCGTCGATTCATGGCAGCTTGATCTCCACCTCGCGCGCGAACGGCCACTTGCGATTCAGCTCGTTGACCATCTGCTCGATCTTGCGCAGGTTGGCCTCGACCTCGGTGCGCAGCGCACCCAGGTCGGTGGTCGCGGTCTTCGCGTTGCCGGCGATGGCCTGGGCGTCGTTGAGGATGCCGTCGACCTTCTTCAGGCTCGCGCTCGCCTCGCCGAGCAGCGACTTCACCTGCACGACGGTGTCGCGCACCTCGGGCATCACGCCGCGTTCGCCGAACAGCTGCGCGTCGGCCTTGGCGGTCAGGCCGTCGAGTCGCGCCAGCAGCGCGTTGGTGCGCTCCAGCGTGGTGACCAGCCGTTGCGCGTCGCGCTCGTTGCCGAACAGCATGCCGAGCACGCCGCGCTGCCCGTTCAGGCGCGCACTCGCCGCCTTCAGGTTGGCGATCGTCTGCACGAGGTCGGATTCCGATGCGGTCAGCGCGGTCAGGTTGGTCACCAGATCCTTGACCGCGGCCACCAGCTTCGGGATCTCCTCGGTCGAATCGCCGCGCAATACCGGGCGCACCGCGTCGGGCGGCAGCGCCGGGTCGGTGAGGATGCCCGAGTACGCGCGCAGATAGGTGCCGCCGACCAGCCCGCGCACCAGCGTGAACACGCTCGACTGGCGCAGCCAGTGCGCGTCCTTCTGCGGCACGTCGATCTGGATGCGCGCCTTGCCGTCCTCGGCGAGCTCGACGGCGCGCACGCGGCCGATCGGAAAGCCGGCGAACGTGAGGTCCATGCCGACGACCACGCCTTCAGAATCATCGGCCACCAGCACCAGCCGCTGCGTCGGCTCGAACGCGCCGCGGGCATACAGCAGGAACACGATCGAAGCCACCACCAGCAGCGCCAGCGAGGCGAGCAGCAGGCCCGCCTTGAAGCCGAGGTGCGCGATCGTCGGCGGCCGGTCGATCGCGTCGTCGATGGTCGGTGGGCGCTCAGGCATAGTTGGCAGCCAGCGACACGGCCTCGATCAGCAGCAGCAGCGCGAACAGGCGCACCAAGCCGCGCACCTCGGCGCTGATGCGCGAGCGTGTGTCGTCGTACAGCGCCGAGCCGAGCGGCACCAACGCGATCGCCAGCGCGAAGAACAACGTCTTCAGCAGGAACACCACCACGACGTCGGGCTCGAACACGCGCCCGACGGTGCGCGTGTAGCCGGCCAACGCCCAGGTGGTGAAGCCGTAGGTCGCCAGATAGGCGAGGACGAGCGCCACCACGCCGGCCAGCAGCGCGAGCAGCGCCACGCTGAACAGGCCCGCCACCGCGCGCGGCAGCACCTCGTGGCGCAGCGGGTCGATGCCTTGCGCACGCTGCGCTTGCAGCACGCCGCGCTGGCGCAGCACCGCCACCTCGGCGCCGTGCGGGATCGTGCAGCGCACCGCAACGAACAATGCCGCGGTCAACGGAATCAGCTCGATCACCAGCACGCGCACCAGCACCTCGAGCGCGTACTGCGTGAGGCCGTAGGTCAGCGCGGTGACCACCACGATGCGCGCGATCACCAGGCAGATCAACGACGACAATAAGGTGAACCACACCAGCACCGGTGCGGTGTCGAGCACGATGTGGCGGGCGATTGCACGGCGCTGCGCACGCGGATAGCTGGCCGGCGACAGCGCCATCACGCCGATCACTGCGCCGACGTACACGATCTGCCACCAGCCGAGCAGCCAGCGCAGCAACCGCTGCATCCAGCGCCGCGCCAGCTGCGCCGGCGCACCGAGAGAATCGGCGTGCACGCTCATCGGCGCACCGACGGCCGCGCGCACCGGCGCGCTGCGATGGCGGCGCCTGCGGCTGAGCGGACAGGACTCATGCCGCGATGATAGGTGCAGGCCGCGCGCGATCGCTGGCGCGCCTGCGCGCTGGCCACTCGTGTCAGCCGCGCAGCGCCGCCCAATCGGCCACCGATAGCCGTGCGACCACGACCCAGCCGTCGCCCGAAGGCCGCAGCACCACCGCTTCGCCTTCGGCCAGCTGCGGCGGCCCGGCCACCGCGCGAAACGGATTGCCGTGCCCGACCATCCAGCGGTTGATGCCCGCCGGCACGCGCATCGACAGCAGCCGCTTCAGGCCGCTGTACTCGCCGTCGGTCAGCTCGCGCATCGTGTGGGTCGGCGTGGCCATGCCAAGCATCAGCTTGGCGTGCTCCATCGTGCGGCACATCGGGCTGGCCTTGACCACACCGATCGGCAGCTTCAGCTCGGCGATGCGCTGGCCGATCGCGATCGCGTCGCGGCGGCCCTGCTCGGTCAGCGGCCGCTGGTTGGCACAGTCCTCGTAGTCGCGCATGTCGCGGTCGCTCTTCGAAAAGTCGGTCGCGGTGTGGCGAAAGTAGATGACCAGGCCGCCCTCGCGCAGCGCACGCACCAACGCCGCGCCCTGCAAGCGCTGGTGCGGATCGGGCATCGACGACAACGCGGGCGCGCTGGCGGCGTCGTGGCGCGGCGCGACTTGGGTCTGCGCCGGCGCGGCCTGCGTGCACAACGCCAGGGCCAGCGACGCTGCGATGCGCAGAGCCGTCGACATGTCGCGTGCGGCGCGCCCGATCATGTGGATCCGCGAACCGAAGATGCGCTTCATGTCAAGCCGGCGACGATCTCGTACGACCGCAGCCGCGCCGCATGGTCGTGGATCGCGCCGGCGACGATCAACTCGTCGGCGCGCGTGCGCTCGACGATCGCGTGCAGCTCGCGGCGCACCTTGTCGGGCCCGCCGCTGGCGGTGGCGGCCAGCATGCGCTGCACGCCGGCGCGCTCGGCGTCGTCCCACAACCCGTCCATCGATGGCACCGGCCGCGGCAGCGGCCCGCGCACGCCGCGCCGCATGCCGAGGAAGCGTTGCTGGAGCGACGTCAGCAGCCGCGCGCCTTCGGCGTCGCTGTCGGCGGCGATCACGTTGACGCCGACCATCGTGTGCGGCTGCGGCCAGCGCGGCGACGGCCGATAGGTGTCGCGGTAGACGTCGAGCGCCTGCTCGAGCAGGTCGGGTGCGAAGTGCGATGCGAACGCGTACGGCAACCCCAGGTAGGCGGCAAGCTGCGCGCCGTACAGGCTCGAGCCGAGGATCCACACCGGCACCTGGGTGCCAACGCCCGGAATCGCACGCACCGGCGCGGCGCCCTGCGGCGCGTCGAGGTAGTGCATCAGCTCGACCACGTCGCGCGGGAAGTCGTCTTCCTCGTTGCTGTGCAGGTGGCGGCGCAGTGCGCGCGCCGTCATCTGATCGGTCCCCGGCGCCCGGCCGAGTCCGAGGTCGATGCGATCGGGGAACAGCGTGGCCAGCGTGCCGAACTGCTCGTCGATCACCAGCGGCGCATGGTTGGGCAGCATCACGCCGCCGGAGCCGACTCGGATCTTCTGCGTGCCGCCGGCCACGTGCGCGATCAGCACGGCGGTGGCCGAGCTCGCCACGCCGTCCATGTTGTGGTGTTCGGCTAGCCAGAACCGCTTGAACCCCCAGCGCTCGGCGTGCTGCGCGAGATCCAGGCTGTTGCGCAGCGCGGTCGCCGCGTCGCTGCCTTCGACGATCGGCGCGAGATCGAGGATCGAAAGGGGCACCATGCCGGCATCATGCCTTGCGCGTGCCTGTCGATTCGCGGTTGGGCCCTTGCGGGGCAGCACCATGCGGCGAAACCTCACGGCGCATGCTGCGATACCGCATCGAACGGCGCACCGGGCGGGCGGCGCGCTGCTAGAGTCGCGCCGTTCGACGAGGCAGGGAGGGCGATGTGCTACTTCTGATTGCAGTCATCGTCGGCATCGTGCTCGGCGCCGGCTGGAACGGTGAATTCGGGGCAGTCGTCGGCGGAATTCTCGGCTGGCTGCTGGTGCGCGACCTCAGGCACGAACGCGCGCTCGGCGCACTGCGCCGGTCGCTGACCGAACTGCAGCGTGCACCGGTGGGCGCGCAGCCGCCGTCAGCATCCGCAACGACGCCAATGGCCGAGCCCGCGCCAGCGGCCGGCAGCGCGAGCACCGAAGAGACCGAGCCGTTGCCGCTGGCCGAACCCGCCGCCCCTGCGGCGATGTCTTCGACCGAGGCGACCACCGTGCCGCCGCACGGCTGGCCCTCTACGGCCCCTGACGCGCTGGAATCCCCTGCCGTGTCATCGCGTGCCGACGGCGCGCGAACAGCCGACGACCTGCTGGCGCCGATCCGCCGCTGGCTGTTCGGCGGCAACACGATCGTCAAGGTCGGCGTCGGCATCCTCTTCATCGGGCTGGCGTTCCTCGCCAAGTTCGCGAGCGAGCACGTGCACGTGCCGGTCGAGCTGCGGCTGGCGGGCATCGGCGCGGTGGCGGTGGCGCTGCTGGTGGTCGGATGGCGGCTGCGGCTGCGGCGCCCCGGCTATGCGCAGGCGCTGCAAGGCGGCGCGGTGGCGGTGCTGTATCTGACGCTGTTCGTCGCGTTCCGCTTCGGTGTGATGTCGCCGCTGCCGGTGTTCGCACTGATGGTTGGCGTGGCCGCGCTCGCGGCGGCGCTGGCGGTGCTGCAGGACGCCAAGGCGTTGGCGGTGATCGGCGCGATCGGTGGCTTCGCGACGCCACTGCTGGTGTCCACCGGCAGCGGCAACCACGTGGCGCTGTTCAGCTACTACCTGGTGCTCGATCTGGGGATCGCGGTGGTCGCCTGGCATCGCACGTGGCGGTCGCTGAACCTGATCGGCTTTCTCGGCACCTTCGTCGTCGCCACCGCATGGGGCGTGCTCAGGTACGACAGCGCGAACTATGCGAGCTGTCAGGCGTTCCTGATCGCGTTTTTCGTGCTGTTCGTCGCCGTCATGCTAATGCCCGCGCGAGCACGCGCAAACGACGACAACGCGCGCGCCGACTGGCCGGGCGAGATCTGGATCAACGGCAGCCTGCTGTTCGGCCTGCCGACCATCGCCTTCGTGCTGCAGTACGGCCTCGTGCGGCACACCGACTACGGCGTTGCGATCTCGGCGCTCGTGCTGGCGGCGTTCTACGTGGCGCTCGCGCGCTGGATGCGCACGCAGCCGCGGCTGGCGGTGGCGTTCGAAGGCTCGCTCGCAGTGGCCACCGTCTTCCTGACATTAGTGATCCCGTTTGCGCTCGATGCCCGCAGCACCGCGGGCGCGTGGGCGCTCGAGGGCGCCGGCCTGGTGTGGCTGGGCCTGCGCCAGGCGCGCGGCCGCGCGCGCGTGTTCGGCTATGGCCTGCTGCTGCTGTCGGGACTCACGTTGGTGTTCGCGCACGAGCGCCACGGCACGCCGGCGCATTTCTTCAACGCGATCTTCTTCAACGGCGTGCTGACGGCGGCCGCGTCGCTGATCGCCGCCTGGGCGGTGCAGCGCGCGATCGCGCGCGGCGCGACCGCAGCCAGCGGCAGCCGCCTGCTCGTCGAGGGCGAGGCGGCCGCCGGGCCCCTGCTGATCGGCTGGGGCACGCTGTGGTTGCTCGCTGCTGCCGCGGTGCAGATCGACGCCTTCGTGTTCCAGCGCTTCGCGCTCACCACGTGGCTGTCGGTCTTCAGCGGCATCACGCTGCTGTACGCGTTGCTGTCGGTGCGGCTGCGCTGGCCGCGCGTCGGGCTGCCGGCGATCGCGCACGCGCCGCTGCACGCGGTGGGCGTGTGCATCGTCGCGGCCACGCTGGCGCGGCCGCTGCAAGACGGCGGCGCGTGGGCTTGGCCGCTGGCGTTGCTGGCCCACCTCGTCGTGCTGCGCTGGCTGGCGCCGCACTGGCCCGCCGCGGCCCGCACGCTGGCGCATGCCCTCGGCGCGCTCGTCGTCGCCGGCCTCGGTGCGTTGCAGGGCCGCGCGATCACCGCCGGTTGGGGTGACGACTGGAGCGCGTGGCCGTGGCTTGGCTGGCTGGTGGTGCCGGCTTTGATCCTGTTGGCATTGCCGCGGGTCGGTACGGCGCGCCGCTGGCCGGTGAGTGCGGCGCCTTCGGCCTATCAGAGCATCGTCGGCGGCGTGCTGACCGCAGCGCTGTTGCTGTGGACGGTGGTGGCGAACCTGGCGTCCAACGGCTCGGCGCAGCCACTGCCACACGTACCGCTGCTCAATCCGCTCGATCTCGGCGTCGGCGTGGCGTTGTTCGCGTCGGGGCAATGGCTGCGCAGCGACGTCGCGTCGCCGCTGGTCGCCCAGCGCCAGGCGCTGGCGCCGACGCTGCTCGCGTTCGCCGGCTTCGTGTGGCTCAACGCGATGCTGATCCGTGCGTTCCATCACTACGGTGGTGTGCCGTACCACCTGCACGCCTGGCTGCATTCGCTCGCGGTGCAGACCGGCATCACGCTGCTGTGGACCGCGATCGCGCTGGCGGTGATGTGGTGGTCGGCACGGCGTGGTTTGCGCGTGCCGTGGCTCGTGGGTGCGACGCTGTTGGCCGCGGTGGTGCTCAAACTGCTGCTGATCGACCAGTCGGGCACCGGCACCGTGACGCGCATCGTGTCGTTCATCGGCGTCGGCGTGTTGATGCTGGTGATCGGCTACGTCGCACCGCTGCCCACCAAACGCGAGGAGCCCCGGCATGCGCCCACTTGATGCAGCGGCGGGCATCG
>DASTZF010000416.1:0-24219 GCA_035764445.1 Burkholderiaceae bacterium | reverse complement strand
CGACTCCCGGGGCTTCAACACGCGCGGCCTCTCGCTCGGCGGCGCTGTCGCGGTCGGTGCGCTGCCGCTGACGATCTTCGCGATGGCGCTCGCGATCACCGCAGCGCTGCAGGCGCTGTTCGATCGCACCGCGCTCGGCCGTGCGTTCCGCGCAGTGTCCGACGACCGCGAGATCGCCGAACTGATGGGGCTCGACGCGCGCAAGGTCTACGCATCGGCAACGGCGATCGCCTTCGTCGTGATCGCGCTCGGTGGCGCACTGCAGGCGATGCGCACGACGGTGGCGCCGAGCGACGGCCCCTTGCTGCTGCTGTTCGCGTTCGAGGCGGTGATCATCGGCGGCATGGGCTCGTTCTGGGGCACCTTCGCCGGCGCAATGGTGCTCGGGCTGGCGCAGCAGATCGGCTTTCGGCTCGATCCGGGCTGGGGCATCTGGTTCGGTCACCTCGTGTTCCTGGTGGTGCTGGTGTTGCGGCCGCAAGGGTTGTTGCCGAGGACGCGGGGATGAGCGCCGCCCGGCCGCTCCGAAGGCGCTCGCTCCCCCTCGGGGGGACAGCGCGCAGCGCCAAGGGGGCCACATGACCGCGTCACCGCCGCCCATTCGCGTCGTGCGCGGCACGCGTGCCAGCCGCGCGGCGCTGGCGATCGGGCTTGTTGCCACGGTCATCGCCGCGACGATGCCGGCGTGGGCCGAGTCGAGCTGGATGCGCGAGTTCGTCGAGATCGCGTGCTACTTCGTGTTCGCGCTGATGTGGAACCTGCTGGCCGGCTACGGCGGCATGGTGTCGATCGGCCAGCAGGCGTATTTCGGCCTTGGCGGCTACTTGATGCTGATGTTGGGCAATCTGGCCGGCGTCAATCCGTTCGTCGCGATTCCGATCGCCGCGTGCGGAGCCGCGCTGATCGCGTTGCCGGTGTGCGCCATCGTGGCGTTCCGGCTGCAGGGCGGCTACTTCGCGATCGGCACCTGGGTGATCGCCGAGGTGTTTCGCTTGAGCTTCGCCAACATGAGCATCGTCGGCGGCGGCTCGGGCACCAGCCTCACCGCGTTGCGCGGTATCGAGCGCGCGACGCGCGAGGCGCTCACGTTCTGGTTCGCGCTCGCCTGCGTGGTGCTGGCGATCGCCGGCGTGTACCTGTTCCTGCGCAGCAAGCTCGGATTGGCGCTGCTGGCGATCCGCGACAGCGAGGTCGCTGCCGAGAGCCAGGGCGTCGACGTGCGGCGCACCAAGCTCTGGGTGTATCTGGCCGCGGCGTTCGGCGCCGCGTTTGCCGGTGCGCTGTACTTCGTTGGCAATCTGCGCATCAGCCCCGACGCCGCGTTCAGCGTCAACTGGACGGCGTTTGCGATCTTCATGGTGGTGATCGGCGGCATCGGCCGTATCGAAGGGCCGATCGTCGGCGCATTGGTGTTCTGGGGGCTGAACAAGTTCTTCAGCGACTACGGCAGCTGGTACCTGATGGGCCTCGGGCTGCTGGCGATCGTCGTCACGATCTTCTTCAAGCAGGGCCTGTGGGGTTGGCTGCAGCAGCGTTGGGGCTGGTCGCTGTTTCCCACCACCCGCTGGCTCGTTCCGTCGTCTTCATCTCCGAACGAGGTGCCTCATGCGCAACATCGATGAACACACGATCACCCGCGCTTTCGTGCAGCGCTTGGACCGCTGCGACAACCCGCGGCTCAAGGAGGTGCTGACGTCGCTGGTCACGCACCTGCACGACTTCGCGCGCGAGGTCAAGCTCACCGAAGCCGAGTGGATCGCGGGCATCGACTTCCTCACCCGCACCGGCCAGATGTGCAGCGGCACGCGGCAGGAGTTCATCCTGCTGTCCGACACGCTGGGGATGTCGATGCTGACGATCGCGCTCAATCACGCCAAGCCGCCGGGCTGCACCGAGGCCACCGTGGTCGGGCCGTTCCACACCGACGACGCGCCGCAGGCGGCGCAGGGCAGCGACATTGCACGCGGCGCGCCGGGCAAGCCGCTCGACGTCGACGTGACGCTACGCTCGACCGACGGCACCGCGATCGCCAACGCGGAGGTCGACGTCTGGCAGGCCGATGACGCCGGCAAGTACGACGTGCAGTACGCGGGCATGAACGAGCGCCGCGCGCGGGCCGTGCTGCGCAGCGATGGCGAAGGGCGGGTGCGCTTCTCGACCATCGTGCCCACCGCCTATCCGGTGCCCACCGATGGGCCGGTGGGGCAGATGCTGGTGGCCACCGGGCGCCATCCGTGGCGGCCCGCGCACCTGCACTTCTGGATCAAGGCCGAGGGTCACGAGCCGCTGGTGACGCACCTGTTCCGCGAGGGCGACCCGTACCTCGACTCCGACGTCGTGTTCGGCGTGCGCAACTCGCTGATCGTGCAGATGCCGGGGAATCCGGCCAAACCGGGGCGTCACCTGCTGCGCCACGACTTCGTGCTCAACCCGTCGCACTGACGGGCGCATCGTGCGGGTGCGCAGGCAACGTCACGGGCTACGAACTGGACGACGCGATACCCGGCGTGTGCGGAGCGCGCATGCCGGGCGCGCTTTCAGCCCGCGCGCCGCGCCGCGCGCTCGTGGCGCAGCGCGTCGGCGAGCCGCTGCTGGCCGTCGCGCGCCGCTGCCTCGATCAGCGTCAGGTCGATCACGTCGCGCTGGGCATGGCTGCCGCCGAAGCGGTACGCGTAGCTGCGCAGCGGCCGCAGGCGCTGCACGGCCTCGCCGTAGCGGCCCGCACCGAACGCGTGGATCGCTCGCGTCGCGTCGCAGCCGACGTCGCGCAGGAAGCGTACGTTGTCGCCATCGGTCGCCAGCGCCGCGCATTCCTGCGTGGCCAGCAGCCGCACCGCGTCGTCGCCGCGGCCCGCGCCGACGAAGGCCATCATCGCGTGCAGGTCGTTGAATGCGTAGTTGCCCGCCTGCGCCACGGTCGCCCAGCGTTCGGCCAGCGCCTGCCAGCGCGTGCCGACGTCGAGGCCGCGCAGGTGCAGCCGCCACAGCAGCGCCGACGCGTCGATCATGTCGAGCACGACCGCCGACTCGCTGCCGAGGATGCGCGCGTCGACCAACTCGAGCACCGCGTCGATCTCGTCGAGCCCGAGGTGGAACAGCGCCAGGTGCCACCAGTTGTGGACGGCGAAGAAGCTGCCCTCGCTCCAGGTATCGGAGCGCGAGCCGAGCCACGCCACGCCGTCGCGACGGCGGTTCTGCATCTCCATCACGTGTGCCACCGCGTGCCATGCCCAGCCGTCGCGTGCCTCGAGGCCGACCGCGCGTCGCCCGAGCGCCTCGGCGCGCGCGTAGTCGCCGGTCTCCTCGAGCCCGAACGCGTACATGCCGAGCACCGCGTGGTAGCCCGGCATGCCGGGCAGCCAGTCGCGTTCGGCGCGCGCGATGCGATCGCGCAGCATGCGCGAGTGGCCGGTGAAGAAGTCGATCTGGTGGCCCACCTGCAGCGCCAGCGCGTCGAGCGGATGGTGGATGCTCAAGTCCTCGAGCACGAGGCCGGCGGCGTGCCAGCGGCCTGCGACCAGAAGCTCGACCGCGCGACGGTGCGCCTGCTCGCGCTCGGTGGCCGGCAGCGCCATCGCGGCGGCCAGCGCATCGCGTGCCGGCTGCAACCCGCCGGGCTCGGTGCCGAGCAGGTTCAAGTAGGCGACCAGCAGGTGGCCCATCGTCATCTCGGGGCTCTCGCTCAGCGCTTGCTGCACGCGGCCCAGCGGGTCACCGATGTAGCAGCGCAGCTCGTGGCAGGCGAGCTCGAAGTGGTCGAGCGCCTTGGCCGAGGCGCCGCCGAGCGCGTGGCCGAGGCTGTCCCTGATCGTCATGGCGATGTCTCCTAATGCTGCGAAGCGGCGTGCTTCAGACCGCGATGTGCCGCGCTTTCACGCGGTCGCTGGCGCCGACTGCAGCGATGAAGTCGGCGAGGTCGTTGGCGAAGCGCAGCGGTTGCTCCCAGTGCAGCGCATGCCCCACGTGCTCGTAGACCAGCAACTGCGACTTCGGCAACGAGCTGCGCAGCAGGTCCTGGTCGTCACGCGGCGCATACGCATCGGCGTCGCCCCATGCCAGCAGCACCGGCACCTGAATGGTCGGGATGCCGGCACAGAAGCGGTCGGCGAGCAGCCCGTCGAACGCGGCGCGCCAGATGCGTGCGGGCACCTTGCGGCTTTCGCGGACGAAGACCTCGAGCATCGCGGCGTCGATCGGATTGGCCAGCGTGCTCGTCTGGAATTCGCGCGCGATCGCGTCGGGCACCGGGTCCTGCAGCTGCGCGACGTCACCCTCGACGAACGCGCGCAGCTCGGCCTTGTTGCCGTAGCTGGCGAAGGTGCCGATGCCGACCACGGCACGCACCAGGTCGGGCCTGTCGCCGGCCAGCTGCAGCGCAACCGACGATCCCATCGAGTGGCCGACCAACACCATTGGCGACAGATCGAGCATGTCGGCCAGCAGCGCGATGTCGTCGGCGAAGTCGATCGTCGAATACTGCGTCTGCCGCTTGTCGGATTCGCCGTGGCCGCGTTGCGAGACCGCGATCGCGTGCCAGTCGGTCGGCAGGTGCTCCCAGATCGGATCGAACGAGCGCCGCGAATCGGTGATGCCGTGCAGCATCACGACCGGCGTGCCGCCGCGCGGGCCTTTCTCGGCGACCTCCAGGCGCACGCCGTTGGCGAGGGTGATGGTCTTCACGACCGTGAACTCAGGTCGAAGCATCGAAACAGTCCTATGCAGGTGTCGCCGTCCGGCGACCGGATTGACGAAGACCCGTCACTGTGGCGAACGGGCGTCCCTTGGGCGTCGCTTGGGCCGCCGTTGAAGATGCAGGCGAGCCGGTGTCGGCTTCGGCGCCCTCGCTCGGTGGCTACAGCGCCAGCGTTGCCGGCGCGAATGCAACGGCGCGCAGTCTGCGGCGGTCCGCCCCGCGCTGCATTACGAATCGCAATCTGTCGATTTCAAATGACATGCGGCGCGCCGCGGCCGCGGCCTTCAGCGCCGCACGTCGACCACCGTGCGACCGCGCACCTGGCCGGCGAGCAAGCGCGGCGCGTAGTCGATCGCATCGGTCAGGCCGATCTCGACGACCATCGCATCGAGCTTCTTGAGGTCGAGGTGCTGCGCCATCAGCGCCCACGCCTTGACCCGCTCGGTGTTGGGCACCTGCACACTGTTGATGCCGTACAGCGTGACGCCGCGCAGGATGAACGGCATCACCGTGGTCGGGAAGTCGCCGCCCTGCGCCAGGCCGCACGCCGCCACCGCGCCGTAGAAGCGCGTCTGCGCGCAGGCGTTGGCCAACGTGTGGCTGCCGACCGTGTCGACCACGCCGGCCCACATCTCCTTCTGCAGCGGCCTGCCGGGTTGCGACAGCTCGCTGCGGTCGACGATGCGCTGGGCGCCCAGGCTCTGCAGATAGTCCACTTCCTGCGGGCGGCCGGTGGAGGCGACCACACGGTAGCCCAGGCTGCCGAGCAGCGCCAGCGCGACCGAGCCGACGCCGCCGGCGGCGCCGGTGACCAGCACCTCGCCGTCGCCCGCCTTCAGGCCGTGCCGCACCAGCGCGCCCACGCACAGCGCGGCGGTGAACCCGGCGGTGGCGATCGCCATCGCGTGCCGCGTGTCGAACGGTGAGGGCACGTGCAGCAGCCAGCCGGCGTCGAGCCGCGCTTGCTGTGCCAGGCCGCCCCAGTGGTTCTCGCCGAGGCCCCAGCCGGTGACGACGACCTTGTCACCGGCCTTCCAGTCGGCGCTGCGGCTCGCGATCACGGTGCCTGCGAGGTCGATGCCGGGCACCAGCGGCCAATTGCGCACGACGGCGCCGCGGCCGGTGATGGCCAGCGCGTCCTTGTAGTTCAGCGTCGAGTACTCGACCGCCACCGTGACGTCGCGGTCGGGCAGTTTCCCTTCGTCGAGGTCGAGCAGTTCGGCGCGGGTCTTCTTGTCTTCGGTCTGCGACAGCAGGATGGCCTTGAACATCGTCAACTCCTCGTACGCGACGCTTCGCGCTCGCACCAGCCGCAAATGATCGCATGCAATGCGTCGAGGCCGTCGGTCAGCGCGGCCGGACCCGGTTGCAGGATCAGTGGCGACTTCACCTCGTGCAGCTCGCCGTTGCGCACCGCCGGCACGTCGACAAATCCGGGACGCAACGCCACCCGCTCGGGCCTGAACTTCTTGCCGCACCACGAGCCGATGATGAGGTCCGGCGCCGCGCGCACGATCTCGGCCACGTCGCCGACGATGCGCTCCCGCGCGAGGCTCGCGGCCGCGCGCTGCGGAAACACGTCGTCGCCGCCGGCGATGCCGACCAGCTCGCTGACCCAGGCGATCGCGCTGATCGCCGGCTCGTCCCACTCCTCGAAGTACACGCGCGGCCGACGCGGCAGCACGGCGGCCGCGCTGCGCACGCGATCGACCTGCGTCTGCAATGTGTTCACATACTGCCGTGCGCGATCGGCGGCACCGACCATCGCGCCGAGCCGCACCACGTAGCCGAGGATCTGTGCCACCGAGCGGTGGTTGGCGATCCACACCTCGACGCCGGCCTTGATCAGCGCTTGCGCGATGTCGGCCTGGATGTCGGAGAAGCCGATCGCCAGGTCGGGCTTCAGCTCGAGGATGCGGTCGACCTTGGCGCTGGTGAATGCGCTGACCTTCGGCTTCTCCTGGCGCGCGCGCGGTGGACGCACCGTGAAACCCGAAATGCCGACGATGCGCCGCTCCTCACCGAGCGCGTACAGCACCTCGGTGGGTTCCTCGGTCAGGCAGACGATGCGTTCGGGCAGGGCGGCCAAGGCCGCAAGCTTAAGCCGCTAGCGCAGCTGTGCACCTGGCAAGGCCTTGAACTGCTTGAGCAGCGGCTTGTAGCGGTCCGACAGCAGGCACACGTGCAGCGCCAGCGGCCACGGTTGCTTGGCCAGCGCCTGGATCAGCGCCTTCTCCTTGCCGCGCATGCGGGTCCACTGCGAGACCTGCACGCCGAGTACGTAGCAGCGCTCGTCGGGGTCGGCGGCGATCACGCGCCGCGCGATCCACGCGTGGCGGATCGACGAGCCGTGGGGCTTGAGGTGCGCGTGCACCTGCGCCAGCGTGTCGGCGTCGAGCGCGGCGTCGACCAGCGTGTCGCCCGGCTGCAGCGTGTCGATCTGCTGTTGCCGCTCGCGCGCCCACGCATCGCGTTGCAGCCAGCGCTCTCGGTAGGCCTCGGCGCACGGGTCGTTGCGTTCGCTCAGGAAGGTGAATGCACGCTCGCAGCCCGGCTTGATCGCGTCGGCGTCGAGCGCCATCGCACGATCGAGCAGCGCCAGACCGGCGTCGTCGCCATGCGCCAGTCGTTGGCTGCCTTCGAGGTACAGCCCCACCGGGTGGTCGGGATGGTCGGCGTTGAACGCAGCGAAGGCGGCGCTGTGGTCCTGCGCGGGGTTGAAGTCGGCACGCAGGCGCAGCAGCTCGAGCCGCTGCTCGGCGTCGGGCGTCGGCAGCGCGGCCAGCTCGTCGAGCCGCGCGCGGCGCTGCTGCCATTGTGCGTGCTGTTCCTGCCAGGGCTGCGCGACCCGCTCGGCCCATTGCTGCTGCTGCTCTTCGCGCAGTCGGCCGGCCAGAGCACCGAACCACGCATCGGCAGCACTGGCGCCGCGCAAAGCCTCGGGCGCCTCGTCGGCCGCCGCGTCGTCGGGCAGCAGCGCCAGCAACCGGCGGCGCAGCGTCGGGTGCGTGTCCATCGCCTTGGGGGTGCGGTCGAGCGCCTGCTGCAGCCAGTGCAGCGCCTGTTCGCGCTGCGGCGCCTGCGTCGCGCGGGCGGCCCATTGCTGCGCCAGATCGCGCGGCGGCGAGGGTTGCACCCGCATCGCCTCGAAGGTCGTGGCGAGGAAGCCGTCGTGCTGCCCGTTGGCGATGTGAAAGCGCTTCAGCGCGCGCGCCGCGGCCTGCGGGCCGACCAGGTCGGCGGCCGCGGCGTCCGCCTCGTATTCGTTGGCGCGCGCCAGCACGAATGTGTAGGCGTTGAAGTACGGCGCGTACCACGCCACCAGGCGCGCGAGCGCGCGACCGGCCCAGCCGCGCCACGCCTCGGCCATCTGCTGGATCGTGCCCCACGAGTTACGCAGCCGGTAGATGTAGCCGGCGAAGCGGCCGTGCGCGCCCGCCAGGTGACCGTACTCGTGCGCGACCACGGCCAGCGCTTCTTCCGGCTGCAGGCCTTCGAGCAGCGGCAGCCCGAGGATCAGGTAATTGCGCGGCAAGCCGAAGAGGCCGAACGCCGGGCGCTGCACCACCGCGGCGTTCATGTCGCCGTCGATCAGCACGTGGTGGAAGCGCGGTCCGCGCAGCCGCCGCCGCATGTCGTCGAGTGCGGCGAACAGCGCGGGCGCCTCGTGCCGCTGCACCTCGCGGCCCTGCGGAGGCGGGATGCGAACGAACAGCGCCTGCACGCTCGACTTGACCAGCAGCCACAGCGGGATCGCGAGCAGCAACGCGAGCTTGCCGAGCTTGATCAGCCACAGCCACATCGTGCCGCCCTTCATGATCATCGCGAGCGCGATGCCGACCAACAGCAGCAATCCGGACGCCGCGAGCCCGACCAGCAGCGCGAGGATCGCGAAGCCCAGCGCCGCCAGCAGCGCGACCTTGACGAGGTGGCTGCGCGGAGCCTGTGCGCTCTCGTGCTCGAGGCGCTGCACCATCGCATCGAACTGCACGGTCTGCATGCCGCACTCTCCCTGGCCGGATTCGTCCGGCGGGCGATTCTGTGCCGCCGGCGGCAGCGTCAGGCGTGCGTTCGTCGCGTTGCGCGCCGCTTTCGCAGGCTGTTGCACCGTCTGGGACGGCAGCGGCCGCGCGGCGGCGGGCAACTTCCCTGTGGCCGCTGCGCACGTGCGCCTACACTGCGCGCATGCAACCGGCCGCGATCGATCTGCGGGCCGCCGTGTCGCAGCCCTCCCAGCAGGTGCACCACCTGCGGCAGATCCTGTTGTGGCCGCTGCGGCTGGTGGCCCAGCGGCGCGGCGATGAAGTCCAGCGTCGGCCGTGGGAACTGCTGGGCACGCCGGCCAACGCCGGCCCCTGGCGCCGCGTGATCGACGAGTACACCGGCACGCCCGACCGCTTTCACGAGCGGCACTATCACGAGTTCGTCACCTTCCTGCCGTACGTGCAGCAGTTCCTCTATGGCGAGGGACGCGGCCGCCACGGCGACACGTCGCCGTCGTCGATGCACGTGTTCCGACGCGACAACGTGCGCGCGGCGCGGGTGCAGCCGCGCGTCGGCGGACCGACGTTCATGCTCGAGGTGGTGCACGTCGACCTCTACTTCTTCGAAGACGTCGACATCGTGCTGCTGAACGTCGAGCTCGCCGTTGACGACCTGTCGCTGCCGCAGACGCAGGAGATCCTGTACCGTTTCGGGCGCGGCTATCCGTCGGGCTGGGACGCCGCCGGTCAGCCGCTGCACACGATGGCCGGCGTCGACTGGCTCGACGCCGACGGCCGGGTGCTGGCCAGCTCCGACGCGCAGTCGCGCGAGGCGTACCTCGAGTTCGTCAGCGAGCACCGTGCGCCACGCATCGCCGCGCACTGGGAGTTCATGCTCAAGCCGCTGGTGCCCGATCACTCCGAGCTCGAGGGTGCGCTGCGCTACCGCCAGATCGAGTACTACCGCATGCCGTTGATGGCCTATCTGGCGGTCGACGAGCCGCGTGCGCTGACGCGCACCGACTTCATCCGCCTCGGGCTGGTGACCGGCGCCGGCGACAACGAGCTGCCGTTCGGCGAGCAGCACCTGGCCGACTTCGAGCAGCGTCACTGCTACGACCGCTTCTGGGCCGATGCCGGCGCCGCCCCGCGGACGCGCTACATGTGCTGCGGCCACGCGCTGGTGGTGATCGGCGACGCGCGCGCCGAGTTCTACCGCTGCCGCGACCGCGGCGTGCTGGCGCAGTTCCGCCACCAGCACTTCATGCTGTTCCTGGTCGCGCACGTGCAGAAGGCGGCGCTGCTGATGTTCTCCGACCGCCTGGTCGATGCGCTGAAGCGCCTGGACATCAACGACCCGGAGAGCGTCAAGCAATTCAAGCGCGCGATCCGCATCGTCTATGCAACGTTCCTGCGCTTCACCCACCGCTATTGGTTCCACGAGGTGTCGGAGCAGGCGCAGGCACGCGCGCTGTTCCACATGTGCACGGCACAGCTCGGGCTCGACCCGCTTTACGCCGAGGTCAAGGAGCGCATGCACGACATGAACAGCTACCTCGAGGCCGACAGCCTGCGCCGCCAGGCCAACACCGTCGTGCGGCTGACGGTGGTGACGATCTTCGGCCTGGTGGGCACCGTGACCACCGGCTTCCTCGGCATGAACCTGCTGGCGATGTCGGAGTCGCCGATGATCCAGCGCGTGCTGCTGTTCGTCGTCGTGTTCGCGGGCACCGTGTGGCTGACGATGTACACGATCGCCAAGTCCAAACGGCTGTCGGACTTTCTCGACGTGCTGTCGGAGGAGGCACTGCCGTGGCGTACGCGGCTGGGCGCGCTCGTGCGCGTGTGGTACCAGCCACGCGGGAAGTAGCGGTCTCCGGCGCGCGCCGGTCGCACGCGATCCCGAGCTAGCCGCGGCGAGCGTCGGAAGGCAGTGCGATGCCGCGCGCATCGAGCAGTTGTGCCACGCCGCCGCGGCCCGGTGAGCCGAGCAGGATCTCGTTGCAGCCGGCCAGACCGGCACGCACGCGGTCGGTGGAGCTCAGCTGTGGCGCCGCCAGCACCAGCACCGGTTTCTTCTCGCCGGGCAGGCGGCTCATTTCGCGCACGTGGTTGCACAGGTCAATGGCGTCGCCGCCATCGACGCCACGCATCGGCGACGTGACGAACACGGCCACGAACGGCCACGGCGCGCTCAGCTCCGGCGGTGCAGACATCCGCTGCACGCCGAAGCCGAACGTCTGCAGCAACTCGCACAGTTCGCGGCACGCGTCGTCGTCGCCACTGAGCACCAGCATCTGGGGCTTGTCGTCCTCCTCTGCGGCTGCGGCTGCGGAGCGGACGCGGTCGCGTCGCACCTGGGCGCGCCGCGCCGCGCGCTGTGCGACGCGCTCGGCGTCGGGGTCGCCGAGGTAGGGCTCGGGGCGCGGCTCGGTGTTGGACAGCACCAGGCTCTCCGGCGGCGGCTCGCCCGCTGCGCGCGGTGGCGACATCTCGACGGCGCGGGCGTCGTCGCGGTATGGACCGCTCTGAAATCCGCGGTCGGACACCACCAGGCCATCGGTAGCCGGCTTGGCCGCTTCGGTGGGTGGCAGCGGTGCCTCGACGTCGCGCAACGTCAGCACGAAGGGCGTGCCGGACTTGTTGTCCGACGTCGCGTCGGCGCGCGAGCGCGGCCTGCCCGGCACGGTCGCTCGTTCGCCACTGCCGGGCGTCTTGTTGTCCTTGGCCATCGCCCGCGGGTCAGTCGGCCTTGAGGTAGGTCTCGGCGATGCGCACCCAATAGCTGGCGCCGGTGGGCAACACGCGGTCGTTGAAGTCGTAGCCGGGGTTGTGCACCATGCAGCCACCCTCGGTGCCGACGCCGTTGCCGATGAAGACATAGCAGCCCGGCACCTGTTCAAGGAAGAACGCGAAGTCTTCGCTGCCGGTGACCGGCTCGGCGTCAGGCACCAGACCGTCTTCGCCGATCCACTCGCGCACCACGCGCTGGCAGAACGCGGCCTGGTCGGGGTGGTTGTAGAGCATCGGGTAGCGGCGCTGGTATTGCACGTCGGCGCTCGCGCCGTAGACCGCGGCCTGCGTCTGCGCGATCTCGGTGATGCGCCGCTCGAGCAGGTCGCGCACCTGCGGCTTGTACGCACGCACCGTGAGCTTGAGCGTGGCCTCGGGCGGGATCACGTTGGCAGCGTCGCCGGCATGGAACGCACCGACGGTCACCACGCCCATCTCCAGCGGCGCGACGTTGCGCGAGACGATGGTCTGCAGCGCCATCACGATGCTCGACGCGGCCACCACCGGGTCGACCGCGACGTGTGGCATCGCGCCGTGGCCGCCCTTGCCGCGCACGGTGATGATGCAGGTGTCGGAGCTGGCCAGCGCGAAGCCCGGCACGATCGAGAACTTGCCCTCGGGCTGGCCCGGCATGTTGTGCATGCCGAACATCGCCTCGCACGGAAACAACTTCAGGAAGCCGTCGTCGAGCATGCGCTTGGCACCGGCCAGCCCCTCTTCAGCCGGCTGGAACACCACGTGCAGGTGACCATCGAAGCGGCGGCTGGCGGCGAGATGGCGCGCCGCGGCCAGCAGCATCGCGGTGTGGCCGTCGTGGCCGCACGCGTGCATCTTGCCGAACACCTTGCTCGCCCACGGCTTTCCGCTGGTCTCGCCGATCGGCAGCGCGTCCATGTCGGCGCGCAACCCGACGTGGCGATCGGACGTACCGACGCACAGCGTGCCGACCACGCCGGTGCCGCCGAGTCCGCGATGCACCTCGTAGCCCCAGCGCTGCAAGCGTGCGGCCACCAGATCCGACGTGGCGTGCTCCTCGTAGGCGAGCTCGGGGTTGGCGTGGATCTGGCGCCGGATGGCGACCATCTCCTCGTCGTGGCGGCGGATGTCGTCGAGCGCGGGCAGGGGCAGTGGAGCGTTCATGGTGGGGTCTTCGTGTTGTGGGTCGGGCCGGTCTCAGCGGCTCGCCGCGTCGATCGCAGCGACCGTCGCGGTGTCTAGCTGCAGGCGCGCGGCGCCGGACAGTTCGTGCCACTGCGCGAGCGAGGTCGCGCTGGCGATCGGCGCGGTGAGCCCGGGGCGCGCCATCTGCCACGCCAGCGCCACCTGGCTTGGCGTGGCTTTCAGCTGCGCCGCCGCGCTGTCGAGCGCATCGAGCACGCGGCGACCGCGTTCGTTCAAGTACTTCTTGACGATGTTGCCGCCGCGCGGGCTCTTGGTGGCGTCGGCCTCGCTGCGGTACTTGCCGGTCAGGAAGCCGCTCGCCAGGCCGTAGTAGTTGATGACGCCGAGCCCCTCGCGGCGGCACACGGCCTCGAGGTCGGCCTCGTACGCAGCGCGCTCGACCAGGTTGTACAGCGGCTGCAGCGACTCGTAGCGCGGCAGCTTCAAACGTGCGCTGGTCTGCAGCGCTTCGTCCAAGCGCGCGGCCGAGTAGTTGCTGGCGCCGATCGCGCGCACCTTGCCTTGTTGGATCAGGTCGGCAAACGCTCCGAGCGTATCTTCGAGCGGCGTCTTGGGATCGTCCTGGTGCGCCTGGTAGAGGTCGATGTGCTCGACCTGCAGTCGACGCAGCGAGTCGTCGACCGCCTGGCGGATGTACTGCGGCGCCAGGCCGACCTTGCCGTCGCCCATGTCCATGCCGACCTTGGTGGCCAGCACGATGCGGTTGCGCTTGCCACTGCGCCTGAGCCAGCGGCCGATCACCGTTTCGCTCTCGCCCCCGCTGTGACCCTCGACCCAGCGCGAGTAGACGTCGGCGGTGTCGATCAGGTTGAAGCCGTCGTCGACGAAGGCGTCGAGCAGACGAAACGACATGGCTTCATCGGCCGTCCAGCCGAACACGTTGCCACCGAATGCCAACGGCGCGACCGCGAGGCCGCTGCCGCCCAGAGCACGAAGCTGCATGCGAGAACCCCCTTGCGGCCCGCCTTTCGGACCGCAAGCGAGCATGGTAGCTGCCCCGGGGACGACGTGTACCCAGGCGGTCTCGCAGCCGCCTCCCGGAATGCCGGCTGCCGAGCGGCGGGCCGCTCGGCACCTCCAAGACGTCTACAGCGAACGCAGGAAGTTGAGAATGTCCTGCTGGGTCGAGTCAGGCTTCTGCACGAAGCTCTGCACCACCGCGTTGGCCTCGGAGCCGTCGCTGAAGTGCTCGTAGATCGCCTGCTTGAGGTCAGACGTACGGCCGTCGTGCAGGAAGAACAGGCGCTGCCCGACCCCCCACAGCGGCGCGCTGCGGAACTCGCGGCCGTTGGCCTGGCCCTGCCGGATGCCGTCTGCCAGCCCGTTGCCCATGTCGTGCAGCATCAGGTCGGAGAACAGGTTGACCGTGACGTTGCGCATCGCGACCACGCTGGCGTTGTAGGTCTTCATGCTCGGGGTGTGACACAGCGCGCACCCGGTGTCGATGAACGCCTGCTTGCCACGTGCGATCGACGCCGAGCCGCCGGGCAACGTGGTCGACGGCGTCGGCGGCGCCAGGAAGCGCATGAAGAAGGTGAAGCGGTCGATCGAGCTCAGCACCGCCGCCGGCGTGGCGCCGTCGAGGGTGGAGTCGCTGTTGGGCAGGGTCGCGACTTGGCAGCCCTCGGTCTCGTCGCGCTCGGTCGGGAACGCGCCGTTGCTGATGCCCATCTCGACGTTGTAGGCCTCGCCCGAGAAGATCAGCAGCGACTTGTTCTGCGCCTTGTGGCCGAAGCGGGCGATCGTGCCGTCGTTGCCGTTGCGGTTGGTTGTACCCGAGATCGAATTGAACGCCAGCACGAGGTTGGGTCGCCCGCGGATGCCCAGGGCTTGTTTGGCCGTCGCCTGTGCTGCCTCGTTGTGCAGGATCTCGCTGTCGGGAATCGCTTCGATCAGGCCGAGACCGAAAGTCGGCGTCGGAATCCGGAAGATCACGTTGCGTCGCGACAACTCGCCGGCGAAGTCGGGCTGCGTGATGTTGCAGCCCTTGGCGGCGGCGTGACCCCGGATCGTGAATAGCGCGTGCACGCCGCCGTCGGGGGTGCCGTCGGGGTTGCGCACGAAGCGGACCTCGCGCACCGGGCCGTTGGCGCGAATGAACGACGGCACCGAGTTGCGCATGCCGTCCTTGGTGGCGAACGCGACCTGCGGGTTGAGCGCCGGGCTGGTGCCGCCGACGGCCGGTTGCGCATGACAGCCCCCGCAGCTGTCGAGGTTCATCGTCGGGCCGAGGCCTTCGTCGACTTCCTCGACTTCCGCGAAGTCCTCCTTGCCGGCCACGAACGCGGCCATCTGCGGCGGTGTCAACCCCGGCAGCGGCGCTCCTGCGCCAGCATCGCCTCGTCTGGGACCCGGATCGCGGGCGCTGGTGGGTGGTGGTGTCAGCGCGGTGCTCGCGCTCGGGAACTCACGCTCCTCGATGACAGCCGATCCGGCGCTGGCGACATTGTTGCCAACCCCCTGTTGATCGTTCGTCGCGGGATCCGATTCCCCGCCGCCGCTGCAGGCCACAATTCCTGCGCTTGCCACCAATGCAATGACTCGAAGTCTCATGTCGTCCTCCTACACGAGTCGGGTGGAAAGGAGGCGCCAACGTACGCTCGGGCCTATGTGCACAAGCTGCAAATTCGCTCAGTTCGTAAACTTGGCGAGTAACGGCGTTCTTGCGCTAGCGATGCCTTACAACGAGTCAACAAACTGACTCCATCGATTTGCAAGGGTCTAGTTCGGACAAGATTGACACGCAAAATTGGGCAGATTGCCCTCTCGAAACCGCGCGCAGGTGACCCGCTCCTTGCTCGATTCGCGACGGTGCAAAATGTGTGCGTCTTTTCCATTCACCTGAGATGCCATGAACCCAATTCCACCCTTCCGGGCCGACCAAGTCGGCAGCCTGTTGCGCCCCGCGGCGCTCGCCGATCTGCACGCAAAAGGCAAACGCGGCGAGGTGGATCGCCGCACGGTGCGTGACGGCGAAGACACCGCGGTACGTGATGTCGTCAAACGGCAACAACAGATCGGCTTGCGCGCAGTGACCGATGGCGAGTTGCGACGCGACTGGTGGCACCTGGACTTCCTGTCGCAACTCGACGGCGTGACGCTCAAGGTCAACGAGGGCGAGAAGTTCAAGATCGCCGGCCAGAGCGAGCAGCCGCCGATCCCCACCGTCACCGGACGGATCGGCTGTTCGCGGCCGATCATGGTGGATGACTTCGCGTTCCTGAAGTCGGTGACGACGAGCGTGCCCAAGATGACAATCCCGTCGCCGTCGATGCTGCATCTGCGCGGCGGTCGCGCGGCAATCGACCGGGCCACGTACCCGGACCTCGAGTTGTTCTGGGCCGACGTCGCGGCCGCCTACCGCCAGGCGATCGCCTACCTCGCCCAGGCCGGGTGCCGCTACCTGCAGCTCGACGACGTCACCTTCGCCTATCTGTGCGACCCCCGGATCCAACAGAACTGCCGCAGCAACGGCGACGACCCGCTGACCCTGCCGCGCCGCTATGCGCAAGTGATCAACGACGCGCTGCGCGACAAGCCGGCCGATATGGCGGTGACCATCCACACCTGCCGCGGCAACTTCAAGAGCGCTTGGGTCGCCGAGGGCGGCTACGACCCGGTGGTCGAGGCCATGTTCTCGACGCAGGTCGACGGCTACTTCATGGAGTTCGACAGCGTGCGTGCCGGCGGCTTCGAGCCACTGCGTCTGCTGCCGCGCGGCAAGCGAGTCGTGCTCGGGCTGGTCACCACGAAAGTCGGCACGCTCGAGAGCAAGGACGACCTCAAGCGCCGCATCGACGAAGCGTCGAAGTTCGTGCCGCTGGACAACCTGTGCCTGTCACCGCAATGCGGCTTCTCGAGCACCCACCACGGCAATGCGCTGTCGATCGACGACCAGTGGCGCAAGCTCGAGCGCGTGGTCGAGGTGGCAGCCGAGGTGTGGGACGACGCGTAGGACGGACTCAGCGCCCCGAGACCCGCCGCAACTCGATCTGCGCGAACGCGTGCTCGCGGTAGGGTAGCGCGCCGATGTCGACGGTGCGCTGGAACATGCGGCGCGCGCCCTCGGCGTCACCCGTCAGCAGCAATTGCTGGCCGACGTAGAACCACGCCTCCGACAGGTTGAGCCGCTCCATCTGCTTGTCCTTGCGCGCCGAGCGCAGCAGGTCGTCCTCGGAGACGCGGCCGGCCAGGTAGTGCACGACGGCGCCGGGCCAGCGTTCGCCGTCGGTCTGATCGACGAACTGCGCGATCGCGTCGCGGCCCTTGCCGCCATTGCGCTGCGCCGACAGGTACAACCAGATCAGCGCGAAGTCGCGCTCCTCGCCGCTGGACGCGAGCGCCGCTTCGCGAAACGATGCTTCGGCATCGGCGTACTGGCCCTGGTAGTACTGTGCGTTGCCCAGCCCCTTGGTGACGAAGCTGTGACCACCAGGCTCCTTGGCGCTGCGCATCGCCGCCACCGCTTCGTCGGTGCGGCCCAGCGACAGCAGCGCCAGCCCGCGCGCGTAGAGCAGCTCGCTCGGCTGCGCGTTCAGCGGCAGTGCCTTGTCGACGTCGACCAGCGTGGCGTCGAAGTGGTTGAGCATGTTGTTAGCGACCGCGCGCTTGGCGAGCACGGGGCCGGCCAGCGGCGAGGACTCGCCGGCGAGCTTCAGCACCTCGGTGGCCAGCGCCAGTTCGAGCTCCTCGCGCAGCACCATTTCGCGCAGCGCGTCGCTGTTCGAACCGTACTGGCGCTGCATGCGTCGCTCGATGTCGGCGAACACGCCTTGCAGCCGCTCGGCGTCGAGCAGCGGCAGGCGCAGCGTTGTGCCGCTCATGCGACGCGCCGCCTGCACCCGCTCGCGGTAGGCGGCCAGGTCGGCCGGCAGGACCTCGTCGAGCCTGCGCGTGTAGTCCAGCAGCAGCGTGAAGATGTTGCCGCTGACCTCCATCCGCGAGCTGAGGCTGAAGTGCTTGTCGCTCACCTCCTGCGGTGCCGGCGGACGCGACTGGAAGCGCAGCGGCGCGATCACGCGCACACGCTGGCGCATCTGGCGTGGCTGGTCGTACAGCCACGGCATGTCGCGGCGTGCCTCGCGCGGGCCGACCATCAGGTCGATCGTTTCCAGCGCCGGCGCTTCGACGGTGAGGGTGCCGCGTGCATAGGTGCCGAAAGAAGCCAGTTCGTAGCGCAGCTCGAACTCGAGCCGGTTGGCCTCGCGGTCGTCGCGCAGCTGCGGCGCGGCGGTGGCCTTGAGTCCGGGCATCGTGCGCGCCCAGGCACCGGCGATGTTCTCGGCGATGCGCTCGCTGCCGCCGGCAGCCAACGCGTTGCGCCAGGCCTCGGCAGCCATGCCGCGCAGACGCACGATCGACGTGAGTTGCGCTGCGCGCCTGAGGTCCGACAGATCCCAGGTCTGGTCGAACTCGATGCCCTCGGCGGTGCCAGCCGGTGGCTCCACGCGCGCCAGCGTCTGGCTCTGCGGCGACACCACCAGCACCTCCCGTAGTTGGGATGGCCCCGCGTGTCGAGGCGGCGTCCCTGCTTCTGCAGAGTGGGATCGAGCCAGTACACCTTGCCGTCGAGCTCGAGGCGGGTGATCACGTGGTCGAACTGATCGTGACCCGGCAGGTAGTCGGCGATGCCGCGATTGCGCTGCAGCGACACCAGTGCCGGGCGCGCATCGAAGCCGAGGCGCTGCAGCATGGCGTTGAGCAATGCCACCTTGTCCTTGCAGTCACCGAGGCGTTCGGCCCACGTGCGTGCAGCGGGCTTCGGGCGGTGCGAGCTCTCGCCCAGGCTGGCGCTGAAGTAGCGCACCTCGTCCTGCACCACCTCGAGCACCTCGGCAGCCAGGCGGTCGCGCGGCAGGCCCTGGCCGCGCCACGCATCGATGCGCGCGTTCAGCTCGGGGCCCAGGTCACTGCCGTCGGAGAACAGGTCTTCGGCCCAGCGCGCGACCTCGTTCCAGTCGGCGTATTCGCTGATGTGCACCGAGGGCCACACCTTGTACCAGGGCGGCACCTGCTCCTCGGCACGCACCATCGGCACGTCGCGCTTGACGATGCGCAGGCTCTCGCGATCGCCGTCGCGCGTGGTCTGCGGCGTCACGTCGGCGCGGATGCCCTTGACGCGCAGCGTGCGCCCGACCGGATGGTCGACCCGCACGTGCACCACGTCGGCGACCGAGCCGAAGCTCAGCTGGTAGTTGTCGGCGAAGCGGCCCTTGGTGATCGGGTTGGCGCCGTGCAGCGTGTACGCGATGTCGACCGCATCACCGATGCGCACGTCGTTGAGCACCACCAGCAGCGTCTGCGTGCCGGTGAGCGTGCTCTGCTCGAGCCGTTCCTCGCGGCGCAGCAGCTCGATGCGCGCGTCCTTCAGACGATCATGGCGCACACCGTCGCGCCACAACGCGGCTTCGTGCAGCGTCAGCGTCTGGTAGGCGGGATTGAAGTGCAGCTCCGCCTTCGACACCTCGGCCAGTGCCGCGCCCTCGGTGGCCACCAGCCGCGAGCGCACATACTGTTGCTGCTCGCCGGTCGCGTCGAGCCGCGTCTGCACGTCCGACAATAGCACGCGGTAGCCCGGGCCTTGCGCCGCGGCGGCCGGCGCCTTGACCGGCGCGTCGATGTCGATCACCCACGAGGGCGCGGGCCCGATGCGGTGGCCGTTGACGAACGGCGCCGGCTGCTGCGGCGCGGCGACCGAAGCGGCAGCGGTCTGAGGGGCTCTCGCTTTTGCGGGCTTGTGCGCTGTCTGCGCCCCCGCACCGAGGCACAGTGCCGCCAGGCCGGCCGCGGCGAACGCGCGACCGAGGTGGCGATAGAGGCGGGCGCAGAAGCGGGTTGGCGTCATGAGGGCCCTTGCGACTGCGCAGCATTATCGGAGCGCGTGTGCAGTTGTCGGGGCCCCCGACGCCGGGGGGAAACTGGTAACGGTTGCCGCAACGCGGCAGCACCGTTGTGGCTACGGAATGAAGCTCAATGTCTCGGGCAGCGGCGACGCGATCGGCACCTCGAACAGAGGGCCCGCACCGTCGGGGTCGATCGTCGTCGCGCCGTTGCTGACGAAGAAGATGGCGATCTGCGTCTGAGCCCCGATGGCCACCGGCGCGGTGACTGCCGAACCGATGTTCGTCAGGAACGTGTGCGGGTTCTTCGGGAAGCCCGCGTTCGCCGCAAACGCCAGGTCGTTGCGGTAGAAGGTTGCACGATCTTCCAAGTCGCCGGCGCGGATGAGTGCGCTGGAAGTCGGGTTAGGCACCGTCTGGTCACCCTTGGCGAACTGCACGATCACCGACTTGGCGGCGTTGCCGGGCAGCGGCTGTTTGCGGATGTGCTGCGCGTACGACACCGGATTGCCGGCCTGCTGCACCCACTGGAAGCGATCCAGGGTCTGCTGGATGTCCATCGCGCCGGGCACCGTGTTGACCAGCGGTGGCTGGTCGCGCAGCGGAATGCTCTCGATCGCGAACACGGGTGCGGGCGCATTCAGCAGCCCGCGCGCGTTCAGCGCCAGGATGGACAGTCCGCGGAACGCCGGGCTGAGCCGTGCGATCTCGGTGATCGACCCGCCCGGGACGTTGACGACGCCGGCCTTCAAGCTGCGCTCGACGCCCATCACGATGGTGCCGTAGATGCCGCCGAACGACTGGCCGGCGTAGTAGATGCGGTTGGCGTCGAGGTCGACGCTGCCGTCGCCGTCGACGTCGACGCCGGCCTCGATCTGGCGCACCAGTTGCATCAGGTCGACCACCGTCTGGCGCAGGCCATCGCGGCTGCTGATGATGTTGCGCGCGCCGGCCGCGCTGACGCCTTCGGTCGAATCGATGGTGCCATTGCCATCCTGGTCGATGCCGCGGCCACCCGCGGGCACCGAGACCGGCGTGTTGGCGTTGCGCAGCACGTTCAGCGCGCCTTGCGCGCCGCCGCCGTGGCCGACCACGTTGATCGAGATCGTCGCGATCCCTTGCGATGCGTAGATCGAGGCCTGCGTCCACGGCGCGCCGTACATGCTGTCGGTGAAGCCGTGACCGAAGATCGCCACCGGCCAGCCGCCCGCGGGCTTGGCGCCTGCAGGCAGGAACATCTGCACGATCAGGCCGTTGCTGCCCTGCGGGGCGGGGCTGCCGGTCAGCGTGTCGGTGACCGGAATGAACTTGCCCGCGGTCTCGTAGTCGGGCGACGCGAAGCGCCCATAGGCGATCCGGCCCACCGACCCTGGAACCACCGACAGCGCCGGTGTCGGCAGGAAGCTCTGCGTCGGCGGCCCCGCGGCGCTGTTCTGGCGATTGAACTGGATGGCCGCCACCTCCGAAAGCGCGAACACCGCGCGCGCGGTGCCGCCATTGCCGATCATGAAGTCGACCGCCGCGGGCTGCGAGCGCTTGATCTGCTGCGCGATCTTCTGCAGGTCGGCGGTGATGCTCTGGGTCGTGAAGAGGCTCGCCGCGACGACGCGGTTGCGCTGCCAGTCGCCACGCATGCCGTCGCGCAGATCGCGATCGTACTCGTCGCTGCTGCGCGCGTTGTCCTCGATGAAGCGCCCGTCCTTGATGCGCTGTCCGCTCGCGTCGCGCACACCGTTGGTGACCACCAGCAAGTAGCGCGAGTGTTGCTGCAGCAGGTCGTCGGGTTGCAGCGCCAACGTGTTGGTGGCCGGATCCCACACCACCTGGTTGATGCCCGCGCGCTGGCCGAAGCCGCGCAGACTCAGCGTATCACCCAGATTGACAAGGTAGATGCTGTCGCTGGTGACGCTGGCTGGATCGATCGCGCCGGTGAACGGAATCGTGATGCGCGGCTGGGTCGAGAAGCCGTCGAGCTCGTTGATGACGACGAGGTCGGCGCACACCGCGGCCTTGGCCGGTGTGCTGGCGCAATCCGCGGGCCGTGGCAGGTTGACGCGGCGGAATGTGTTGTTGCCGAAGTCGCGCATCGTGAAGCGGTCACTCGGAAACGGTGTGGCCGAAGGATCGGTGCTGCTGAAGCGCACCGAGACGTCAGCGCTGGCGCCGACGGCTACGCTGGCGAATGCGGCAGCGAACGCCAGCCGCCGCAAGGCGAACGCAAACGACATGCTTGTCTCCGTATCGTTGTCAGACAGCGGCACTCTAGGTCTGCGCCGTATCCGCAACAAGACAGTGGTTTCGCCACCCTGGCTGAACCGAGGCTTGCGGCTGTCCCGAGCGTGACATAACGATTGCAGTCGACAGGGTCATCGTCATCGCTCGAGGTCAACCTCGATGACGCAGCTCGCGCGGCGCTCACGCTGCGCGTTACATCTGCGGCGTTGCTCAGGCCGACTGCAGGGCGCCAGGGGCCTCGCTCGGAGCCACGCGATGCGAGGCCTGCAGCAGCAGCGCGAACAGATCCTTCGGATCGTCGAGCACGGGCATCAGGCCTGCTGGCGTGCCCAGCCCGAGCGCCAGCGCACGTTCGCGCAGCCAGCGCAGCGCCGAGAAGTCCTCGAGTGCAAAGCCCACCGAATCGAACACGGTGACCTGGCGCGCGTGCTCGCGGCCCGGCACGCGCCCATCCAGCACCTGCCAAAGCTCGGTGACCGCGAAATCGGCTGGCATCTGCTGGATGTCGCCTTCGAGGCGCGTCTGCGGTTCGTACTCGACGACCACGCGCGCAGCACGCAGCACATCGGGATGCAGCTCGGTCTTGCCGGGGCAGTCACCGCCAACGGCGTTGATGTGCATACCGGACTCGATCAACTCGCCGGTCAGGATCGCCGCGCGCGTCTTGTCCGCGGTGGCCGTGGTCACGATGTCGGCGCCTTGCACCGCCTGTGCCGTGCTGGCGCATGACAGCAGCCTGAGCCCGCTCACGTGGCGCAGGTTGCGCTGCAGCTTGGCCGTAGCCTGAGGATCGATGTCGAACAGGCGGATCTCGTCGATGCCCACCAGGTGGTGGAAGGCGAGTGCCTGGAATTCGGCCTGCGCGCCGTTGCCGATCAGCGCCATCGTGCGGCTGCCGGGTCTGGCCAACTTCTGTGCCGCCAGCGCCGAGGTGGCTGCTGTGCGCAGCGCGGTGGTCAGCGTGAGCTCGCTCAGCAAGTCGGGCGCTCCCGTGGCCACGTCGGCGAGCACGCCAAAGGCCATCACCGTCGGCAAGCCGACCCGCGTGTTGCCGGGGTGGCCGTTGACGTACTTGAAGGTGTACTGCGCGCCATCGCTGATCGGCATCAGCTCGATCACGCCGCTGCCGGAATGCGCTGCCAGGCGAGCGCTCTTGTCGAACTCAGACCAGCGGCGGTAGTCGCGCTCGATCTGGCGGGCGAGCTGCCGTAACGCGCTGGCCACGCCCTGCGCACGCACGATGTGCGCAACGTCGCGAGGAGTCAGCAGCAGCGTCATGGTGGCTCGATGCAGGCAAATGCGGTTTCATTGTTGCGGGGCTGCTCGGCAACGAAAAGCACCAACAATGCATCATGCCGATTGCTTCATTGACAGAATGGCAGGCTGAACTGACACTTTGCTCAATGGATGACCTCGACCTGCGCTTGATCGGGCTATTGCGCGCCAATGCCCGCAGCACGGTGGCGACGCTCGCTCACAAGCTCGGCGTGTCGCGCGGCACGATCAAGAACCGCATCACGCGCCTCGAGGACGACGGCGTGATCACCGGCTACACGGTGCGCCTGAAGCCCGACACGCAGCCCAACGAGATCAAGGCATGGACGAGCATCGCCGTCGAAGGCAACCAGATGCGCAAGGTGATCGCCGCGTTGCTGGGCGAGCCGGGGGTCGCGTCGGTACACGACACCAACGGGCGCTGGGACCTGCTGGCCGAGATCCGTTCGTCGAACCTGACCGAGCTGGGTCAGGTGCTCGAGCGGCTGCGGCTGATCAAGGGCATCGGCGCCACCGAGACCAGCATCCACCTGATGACCTACAAGGTCAGCTGAGCTTCAGGGGCTGGCTTCGCTCAGGCCCGACACCAGCACGCGGCTGCGCCCGCGCTGCTTGGCGACCAGCAGTTGCTGGTCGGCTGCCTGCAGCAACATCTGCGGCGACAGCGGCGCGCGGATCGAATCGGAGATGCCAGCGGAGAAGCTGAGCCCGGACAGCGAGTCGCCTTCGATCTCGAAGCGCTGTTGGCGCCACAACGTCAGCAGGTGCGACACCTTGCGCTGCGCGGTGGCGGCGTCGGTGCGCGGCATCAGCAGGCAGAACTCCTCGCCGCCATAGCGGCACGCGACGTCGCTCTTGCGGCTGTGCGTGGCGAGCAGGCGGCCGAAGGCGGCCAGCAGCGTGTCGCCAGCGCCGTGGCCGTAACGGTCGTTGACCGCCTTGAAGTGATCGAGGTCGATGATCGCCACCGCCAGCGCGTGGTGCTCACGCTGCGCCAGCGCCAGCGCGGCGGGCAGCGTTTCGTTCAGATAGCGCCGGTTGAACAGGCCCGTCAGCGCATCGCGCACCGCCTGCTCCTGCAGCGCCGATTGCAGCGCCTGCACCTCGGCGATCTTGCGCGACAGCTGGGCATTGGCGGCTTCGAGCTCGGTCTTGGCCCGCTCGGTGGCGCGGCGTTGCCATGACTGCTCGTCGAGCTTGTGCTGCAGCCGCACCAGCT